>NZ_JBDPMD010000023.1:0-119845 GCF_039871875.1 Sphaerisporangium sp. B11E5
TTGGTGATCGTGGGCGCGCCCCACTTCTTCTCCAGCACGACGTTACGGCCCTTGGGCCCCAAGGTCACCTTCACGGCGTCAGCGAGCTGATTCATGCCACGCTCAAGACCGCGCCGGGCGTCCTCATCGAACGCGATCATCTTCGAAGCCATCTGCGCTCCCGTTCCTGCTCGTGATGGGTGTGCCCCGGGACGGCGCCCGCGACGGACGGCGCACCCGCGGGGACCACCCGCGGGCGACCTCGCCGCCCCGGCACACACCGTGCGGTTGGCACTCCTTGGTGGTGAGTGCCAGACGTCGCCCCGACTCTACCCCCATGTTGCGTGTCACGCATATATTGCGTGACACGCAATATCGGATAGAGTCGGGGGCATGACCGACGACGCCATGGACCTCCGGGCGCGCAACCGGCGCGCCACCCGTGAGGCGATCAGCCACGCCGCGCTGCGCCTTGCCATCGAGCAGGGCCCCCACGGGCTGGCCCTCGTGCGCGTCACCGACATCGCCACGGCCGCAGGCGTCTCGCCGCGCACCTACAACAACTACTTCTCCAGCAGGGAGGAGGCGATCTGCGCCCTGCAGGCCGACCAGGCGCGGCGCCTGGGGGAGGCGCTGCGCTCGCGCCCGGCCGGCGAGCCGTTCGACCAGGCCGTCATCGCCGCCGTGATCGAGCTCTACACCGACCCCGAGCCCGACAAGGCCGGCCTGCGCATGATCATGCAGACCCCCGAGCTGGAGGGCGAGGCCCTGAAGGCGTTCACCATGGCCGAGCCTCCCCTCGCCGAGGCCATCGCGGACCGCACCGGCACCGACGTCACCCGTGACCTGTTCCCCGCCGTCACGGCCGCCGCCGTCGCCGGCGCGGTCCGCGTGGCCGGCCGGCACTGGCTCGCCCCCGCCACCACCGAATCCTTCGCCACGATCCTGCGCGCCGCGCTGTCCTGCGTCGTTCCCTCCACCCCGGACTTCTCGTCGTCGCGCTGCCGCCGGGATTGATGCGGGGCGAGTACGCCTCGCCGCCGAGGATCGTCGGCGACTCCCGGGTCGCGTGCGGAGAATCGTCGCCCTCGCCGCCTGTTCATGCCATGAAAAGGCTTAAAGACGACACATGCCGTAACGGCGGGAAATGCGAATAGAAGGCGGCGTGATTTCCTGTAACCCCGGCTGTGCCTGCCGCTTCCCGGGATGAAGATTCCTTCACCGGCGCCGGAAACTCCGATGACCGCGGCGAGTGAAATCAATGGCCATGGCTATACCATTCACCAGGCCAATGAGCGTATTCACAAGGGGTGATATGTCCACTAAGCAGCTTTTCATGAATCTCGCGATTCTGGGGATCGCCGCCGCCTCTCCGGTGCCGCTCACCGCGGCCGGCGCGTTCGCGGAGGCGGCCGTCGCCGGGGCCGCGCATTCCGGCCACGCCGCCGCGGCGGACGTCAGCCGGCAGAGCGTTATCGACCGGGCGAAGACCTGGAATCCCGGCACTCCCCAACGAGTGCCGTACAGCCAGAGCAAATACCACAACGGCTATCGCACCGACTGTTCCGGCTACGCCTCGATGGCGCTCGGGCTCAAAGCCCCGGGGCCGAACACCGTGGCGCTCGCCTCACCGTCGATCAGCAGCCCGATCGCGATGTCCGCGCTGCTCCCCGGTGACCTCGTCATCGACGCCATCGGCGACAGCAACTCCCGGCACGTCGTCATCTTCGAGCAGTGGGCCAACCCCGGTCACACGTCCTACTGGGCCTACGAGCAACGCGGCGGGTACGGGACCGACCACCGCGTCCTGACCTACGGGCTGAACGCGGGCAGCCAGTTCCGCGCCTACCGCCCGCGGGTGCTCGGTGGCGGCGGCGGCGCCCCGGGGCCCGGCGGGAAGGTCTGGGTCGACACGTTCGCCAACGCGACCGGCTACCGGGAGCCGAACACCGGCGACGCGCAGGGCACCCTCGACAAGGGCACCAACTACGTGTACTGCCGGGTCTGGGGCGCCGAGGTGCGGCACGGCAACGACCACAACCACTGGTGGCTGCGTACCGACCTGGACCACACCAACCCCGGCAAGAACGGCCGCGGCGCCTACGTCTCGGCGTACTACCTCAGCAAGTGGGGCAACGACGAGGCCAAGGACAACGCGGGCCGGGACATCCCGAACTGCTGAGCCCTTGAGCGACCCGGCGGCCGTCCCGCGACGGCACGCCGGGTACCCGTCCCCGCCCGGGACCAGGGACCTGGCGGGGACGGGGTCAGGAGAAGTTGCCGCCGACCGAGTAGGTGACCAGGGTCGTCAGGACCTCCTTGACCGAGTTCCGGTCGCGGACGTCGCACAGCACGATGGGGGCCACGCCGTCGAGGCCGAGGGCGCGGCGGATCTTGTCAGGGTCGTGGCGGCGTGCGCCTTCGAAGCAGTTGACCGCGACCACGAACGGCAGGCCGCGTTGCTCGAAGTAGTCCACCGCGGGGAAGCAGTCCTGCAGCCGGCGGGTGTCGGCGAGCACCACGGCGCCGAGCGCGCCGAGGGCCAGCTCGTCCCACATGAACCAGAACCGGTCCTGGCCGGGGGTGCCGAACAGGTAGAGCCACAACCCTTCGCGGACGGTGATGCGCCCGAAGTCCAGCGCGACGGTCGTGGTGGTCTTGGTCTCCACCCCCGAGACGTCGTCCACGCCGACCCCGCGATCGCTGAGCAGCTCCTCGGTGTGCAGCGGGCGGATCTCGCTGATCGTGCCCACCATGGTCGTCTTGCCCACCCCGAAGCCGCCGGCGATGAGTATCTTGATGGCCATCGCCGGGACGGCGCCGGTGGCAGCGGCCCGGTCAGAGGCTGCGTAGCGCATGCAGCACTTCCCTGTAGATGCGTTCGTCGATCGCCTGCGCGGCAGGCTGTGGTCGTTCGATGCTCACGAGGCCCTCGCGCCGCAGGTCGCCGAGGATCACCCGGATGATATTGATCGGCAGGCGAAGTTGCGCGGCGACGTCCGCCACCGGTGTGGGTCTGCGGCAGGTCGCGAGGATGGCGAGGTACTCCGGGGTCAGGTCCGGCTGCTCGAAGGGAATTGCGACGGTCGTGACGATGGCCACCAGGTTGAAGGCCTCGCCCGGTGGGCGTGCACGGCCGCCGGTCAGGCCGAAGAGCCTGACCAGCGGCCCGGGATCCTCTCCCGTCACGGCCTGGTGCCGTTCCAGGCGGGAGCGGGGGCGGCTCCCCTCGGCAGAGTGGACAGGTGCTCGCCGACACGCTTGACCAGCAACGCCATCTCGTAGGTGACCATGCCGAGCTCGGCGTTGCCGGTGGCGATCACCGCCAGCCGGGCGCCCTGGCCGGCGGCGGTCACGAACAGGAAGCCCTCTTCCAGCTCCATGATGGTCTGCCGGACCCCGCCGAGCCCGAAGTGGCGCCCCGCGCCGAGGGCGAGGCTGTGGCTGCCGGCGGAGATGGCGGACAGGTGCTCGGAGTCCTCACGGGTCAGCCCTCGCGAGCCGCCCATGGCGAGACCGTCGGCGGACAGCACGATGGCGTGCCGGATGCCGGGGACACGCTGGGTCAGGTCGTCGAGCAGCCAGCTCAATTCAGGTCGGTGGTCGGGCATGGGAGGCCCTCCTTTCGATTCCGCGTTCTTCATCTACTTCTGGCCGGCCTCGCCGCGGCCCTGTTTCCAGCCGCGCTGCATGGACGACATGATGGTGAAAAGCTCTTCGGGGGAACGCGCGGTGACGTCGCGCTGCTCGGCGGCCCGTGCCCGGCGGAGCTGGGGGGCCATGTTGGCCTGCCGCACCCGCACCGGCAGCCCGTCCAGGTCGTCGTCCTCGGTGCTCGGCACGAAGCTCTGCGGCCGGGGGAAGGACGTGCCCGCGGAGCCCTCCGCCGGCGCCGCCTGCGGTGCCGGGTTCACCGGTGTGGCCGCGGTTCCCGGCTGTGCGGGCGTGGGCGGGGTTGCCGGGTGTACCGGCGCGGCCAGGTGGCTTCCGGGAGAGGTACGCGGGACGGCCTGGAACCAGTCGGACGGGGGTTCCAGGACGGGCACGGGCCGGTCGTCCCCGGGAGTGCCGTACCCGACGGGTCCCTGGGGCCAGTCGCCGAGACCGGGTCCGCCGTGTCCGCCGTTCCCGCCGTATCCGCCTTGTCCATCGGGTCCGCCGGGTCCGCCGGGACCGCCACTTCCTCCGGGTCCGCCGTTCCCGCCGTGACCGCCGTCTCCACCGGGCCCGCCGTGGCCGTACCGGCCGTTGGGGCTGTCCGCGCCGGACGGCTCTGCGACGCCGTGCAGGGCGCGCGGGGCCGTGGGCGACGCGGTCGTGAGCGCCTTCACGTGACGGGCGACCGTGGTGGGGCCCTCCGTGGGGACGGCGGGGTCCCAGGTGACCGTCTCGGCGTGGCCCGGCGCCGCGGCGGGGGCCAGAGGCTCAGGGATGGCGAGCAGGGACGGGGGCAGCAGCACGATGGCCGTCGTGCCCTCGTACGGGGAGCGGCGCAGCGAGATCTTGATGCCGTGCCGGGCGGCGAGCCGCGCCACCACGAACAGGCCGAGCCGGTCGCTGTCCACCAGGTCGAACTCCGGCGGGTTCGCGAGCTTGGCGTTGAGCTCGTCGAGGACGTGCTGGCTCAGCCCGAGCCCGCGGTCCTCGACCTCCAGGGCGAAGCCGTTCGCCGCGGTCATGCCCCGCACGGCGACGCTGGTCTCCGGCGGCGAGAAGACGGTGGCGTTCTCCACCAGCTCGGCGACCAGGTGGATCACGTCGGCCACCGCGACGCCGAGCAGCGGCGGCGCCTGCGGCATGGGCGGCACGATGACCCGGGTGTAGTCCTCGACCTCCAGCACGGCGCTGCGCACCACGTCGAAGATCGACACCGGGTCGCGCCAGCGGCGGGCGGGTGTCGCGTCGGAGAGGATGACGAGGTTCTCGGCGTGCCGCCGCATGCGGGTGGTCAGGTGGTCCAGCCGGAACAGGTCCTCCAGGATGTCCGGCTCCTCGACCCGGCGTTCCATGGTGTCCAGCAGCGTGAGCTGGCGGTGGAGCAGCGCCTGGTTGCGCCAGGCGAGGTTGAGGAACACCTGGCCGACGCCCTTGCGGAGCTTGGCCTGGTCGACCGCGGCCCCGACCGCGGTGCGCTGGACGGCCGAGAACGCCTCCACCAGGCGCTCCACCTCGGCGGTGCCCGCGGACTCCAGCTCCGGTGCCTCGGTGGCCGGGTCCACGTCGTCGCCCCTGCGCAGCCGCTCGACCAGCCGCGGCAGCCGTCGCTCGGCCATCTCGGCGGCCGAGTTCTGCAGCCGCCTCAGCTCCCTGATCAGGGAGAGGCCGAACCGGTAGGACAGCAGGATCGACGCGACGACGGCGAGCAGGCCGATGCCGAGGATCAGCCCGATGCGCCAGTACGCCGACACCTTGTCCGCCTGCCGCTGCTCCTCCGACCAGAACAGTTCGTACTGGGTGTCGCGGACGATGCTCTGCAGCAGCAGGTCGGCGTCGCTCTTGTACAGGCCGGTGTCCAGCGGCGGCGCGCCGGTCGAGTTCCAGTTGAGGATCCTGTCCTCCACCGCGCTCAGGCGCTTGTGGGGCAGGCTGCGTGCGAGGTTCTCGTAGTGCACGCCGAGCGTGGGCTTCAGGTCGCGGCCGGCGTCCGCCATGGCGATGCGGCGTCCGGTCATCGCGGCGACGAACGCGGCGCGGTCGGCCGGGCTCATGTATCCCCGTGTGACCGCGCTGGTGAGGACGGCGTTCTCCCGGCTCAGGTATTCGGCGGCGGCGATGTAGGCGGCCATGCCGCGCACGGCGCGGTAGGACGGCACGTCGCTCAGCGTGTCCTCGTCACTGAGCTGACGGTACGCGTCGTCGATCAGCCGGTCGTACGCCTCGATGATCCTGAGTGGCGAGGAGAGCGTGCCGCTGTCGGCGGACTGCCGCAGCGACCGCAGCGATTCCAGGCCGCCGAGCAGGGCCCGCACGTCGCCGGGGGTCTCGGCGTCGCGCACGCCGCCCGGCGTGGCGAGCTGGCGCAGCCGCTTGACCTGCTCGTCGGTGGCCCGGCGCTGGTCGGCCAGCGCCTGGTTGCCGCCGGTGGCGCCGCCCGCGAGGGCGGAGGCCTGACGTTCCCGCTGCAGCTCGTAGACGAGTTGCAGCACCGGGGAGCCGATGGTCTGCCAGCGGCTCTGCGTGCGGGAGATCTGCGTGAGTTCCTGGATGCTGGCGTACGCGATCACACCCCACAGTGCGACCATGGAGACCAGGGGAAGCACGAGGATCCTGAGAAGCTTCGTGCGGATCGGTCGGGGCGAGCTCATCCATCAAGTCCAATGTGCGTGTGCTGTGCGCGGCAGGCGACCGCGGGCCGACGCCTTCCCCGGGTATCCCCCCACGGCTGGTGCGCCTATGACCGGGCTAACGATGCCACTGGGACATTCGTGCCTCAAGACGACAATAAGAAGATTGCATATCGATGTTGCCAGAGATGGGCATTTTTCTCGCGCTGTGTCACCGATGCCGCAGAGATTCCACGAAGCGTTACCCAACGGAGTGTCGTGATCACAGTCAGGCCGGGCCGCGTGGTCACCCGGGCACGCAACGTCATCGAGGTCTGAGCGCAGAGGTGGTCAGCGAGGTGAAGGTGCCGGTCCCGGCGATGTGGCCGCCGTCGAGGACGATCACACGGTCGGCCGTGCGGAGGGTGGAGGGGCGGTGGGCGATGACGAGGGTGGTGCGGTCCCGGCTCGCCTCGGCCATCGCGGTGTTGATCTCGTGTTCGCTCTCGGTGTCGAGGTGGGAGACGGCTTCGTCGAGGATGAGGATGGGGGCGTCCTTGAGCAGGGCGCGCGCGATGGCGACGCGCTGACGCTGCCCGCCGGACAGGTGGGCGCCGAGCTCGCCGGGGACGGTGGCGTAGCCGTCGGGCAGGGCGGCGATGAAGTCGTGGGCCCTGGCGGCCCGGGCGGCGGCCTCCACTTCGGAATCGGTGGCGCCGGGGCGGCCGAGGCGGATGTTGTCGCGGATCGGGATGGTGAAGAGGTGGACGTCCTGCGGCACCAGCGTGATGAGGCGGCGCAGGTCCTCCTGCGGGAAGTCGCGGACGTCGTGGCCGCCGATGCGGACGGCGCCGCCGGTGACGTCCCACATGCGGGTCAGCAAGGCGGCGCAGGTCGATTTGCCCGCGCCGGAGTGCCCGGCCAGCGCGACGGTCTCGCCGGGTTCGATGGCGAAGGTGACGCCGGTGACGGCGTCCGGCAGGTGCGGGGCGTAGCGGAAGGTGACCCGGTCGAAGGTCACGCGCGGGATGACGGGCCCCGGCGGGGGTGCGGTGACCCGGTCGGTGACCGGGGCGGGGGCGTGCAGCAGGGTCGTGATGCGGCCGGCGGCGGCGATCACGAGGTTGAGGTCGCGTGCGACGTCGGTGACGGCGATGACCGGGGCGAAGGTGGTGGCCGCCAGGACCACCGCGACGGGGAAGTACGCGTGGGGCAGGCCGCCGCCGTTGACGAGCACCGCGGCGGTGACCAGCACCGAGAGCAGGCCGACCACGGTGAGGGCGTTGGTGGCGGCGTGCTCGGCGCCGGAGCGGCGGCCGTGGGCGAGCTTGGCGTCCAGCAGCAGCCGGTCCTGCTCGCGCAGACGCTGGAGCTGCCGCTCGCCCGCGCCGGAGGTGACCAGCTCCCGCACGCCCTGGATGGTGTCGACCGCCTCGGCGCTGAGCTCGCCGATCCGCGCCCGCAGCTCCGCGCCGTGCGCCTCGGCGTGGCGGCGCAGCCAGGAGGGGACCGTGGCCAGCAGGACCAGCGGGGGGGCCAGGGCGACGGCGAGGCCGGGGTGGAGGACGCCGAGCGCGGTGAGGGCGGCCACCGGGACGGTCACGGCGCTGACGAGCGGGCTGAGGGTGTGGGCGAACCACGACTCCAGTTGCTCGACGTCGGAGACCGCGGCGGCGCCGAGGTCGCCGGAACGGCGTTCCATCAGGTAGCCGGGGGAGAGCCGTTCGAACGCGTCGTAGACCTGGCCGCGTACGTCGGCCAGCACCCGGTACGCGGCGACGTGCGCGAGGTAGGACTCCAGCCACGGGGTCAACGCGAGCAGGGGGAGCAGCGCGGCGAGGGCGATCACACCGCCGCGCAGGTCGTCCACGCTGGCGCCGGTGACCGCGCGGCTGACCACCCAGGCGCCGGTGCCGGCCGAGGCGAGCACCACCAGGTGGTGGGCGATGCCGCTGATCGCGGCGGCGACCAGCAGCGGCCGGTGCCGGCCGACCAGCCCGAGCAACGGCCGCAGCCGGCGGGACGGCGAGGTACGGGGCGGGGTGACGGCGACGGCGGTCATGCGGCTCCCTCCTGGGCGGCGACGAGCCGGGCGTAGGCGCCGCGGCGGGCGAGCAGGCCGGTGTGGTCGCCGGCCTCCACGACCCGGCCGGCGTCCATGACCACCACCCGGTCGGCGTCGCGGACGGTGGACAGGCGGTGGGCGATCATCAATGTGGTGCGGCCGCCGGCCAGGGTGTCCAGGGCCTGCTGGATGCCGGACTCGTTGGCGACGTCGACGCTGGCGGTGGCCTCGTCGAGGATGAGGACGGGAGCGTCCTTGAGCAGGGCGCGGGCGATGGCGATGCGCTGGCGTTCGCCGCCGGACAACTTCATGCCGCGCTCACCGACCACGGTGTCGTACCCCTGCGGCAGCGCGGTGATGAAGTCGTGGGCCCGTGCCGCCCGCGCGGCGGCGTGCAGCTCGGCGTCGGTGGCATCGGGTTTCGCCAGGGTGAGGTTGTGGCGCACGGTGCCGTGGAACAGGTAGGTGTCCTGCGACACCACGGCGATCTGGGCACGCAGCTCGGCCAGGGACATCTCGCGGACGTCCCGCCCGCCGATGGTGATCCGCCCGCCGGTGGCGTCGAAGAAGCGCAGCAGCAGCGAGGCGACGGTGGTCTTGCCCGCGCCCGACCGGCCGACCAGCGCCACCCGCTCGCCCGGTGCGACGTGCAGGGAGAAGCGCGCCAGCGCGGCCCGGCCGCGTTCGCGGTAGGTGTGGCTCACGTCCTCGAAGGTCACCGCCGGAGGGCCGCCGGTCCGGGCCGGCACGGTCCCCTCCGGGGGCGCCGGGGTGTCGATCACCTCGAAGACCGCCTTCAGGGAGGGGACGGCGTTGTAGCTCGCGTGGTACGCGGCCTGCAGGTCCCTGAGCGGCCGGAAGCACTCCGCGGTGAGCATCAGGATGATCAGCAGCTCGGTCGGGGTCAGCTCACCCGCGGCGAGCCGCAGCGACCCCGCGCCGAGCGCGACGGCCGTGCCGAGCCCGACGACGAACGCGACGCCGCCGACGTACAGCACGACCACGGCCATCAGGCGGATCGAGTCCCGGCTGAACCTCTCGGCCACCCCGGCCAGCTCGGCGCCGCGCCGCCGGGAGGCGTTGAACGCCTTGAGCGTGGCCATGCCCTGCAACGCGTCGAGGTTCTCGGCGTACAGACGCTTGTACGCCGTGAACCAGGCGGCGTTGCGGCCCCGCAGCACCCGGTCGGAGAAGAGCGGCAGCAGCGGCAAGGCCACCGCGCACGCCAGCACGACGCCCCCCACCAACGGGTCGAGCACGAAGATGTACGCCGTCACGCCGACCGCCCCGATGATCGTCGCGACGAGTTGCGGCAGGAACCGCCCGACGTAGGCGTCCACGGTCTCGATGCCGTCCACGAGGCTCGACTGCGTGGCCCCCGTGCGCCCCCGCTGCGCCCACCCGGGCCCGAGCGCCAGCATCCGGCCCGCCATGCGCTGCCGCAGGTCCGCCTTCACCGCCCCGGAGAGCCGCGGCGCCGCGGTCTCGCGCAGCACCAGTGCCCCGCTCCGCGCCACCTGGAGAACGGCGACCCCGGCGAGCTGCCACACGATGTCCATCCGTCCCGCGAAGACGGTGGCGAGGATGTGCGCCACCAGCAGCCCCTGGCCGACGTACGTGGCGGTGACGGCCAGCAGCAGCCCGGCCACCCCGGCCATGCGCCACCGCACCCCCGGGGTCAGCAATCGCACGATCACGGCTCCTCCAACCCTCAGGCTGCATTTTTCTCGCAGTTGCGAATAACTCGCAATAAGGAACCTAGAGGACCGTCCGCTCCTGGTCAACGGGTGCCGTCGTCGTCACGGGGAAACGACGGCGCCCCCGGACTCCGGCCACGAAGGCCGGACTCCGGGGGCGCCGGGGGTCAGAGGTGCCGCTACCGCACCGAGGCCAGGTCGCCCGGGCGGTCGACGTAGAGCTTGTCGAACTCGGCGAGCGGGGCGAAGCCGGCGAAGTTGGCGTCGACCTCGCGGCGCTCCGCCGCGCTGGGGTTGGCGTTGGTGCAACTCACCGGGGCGCTGGAGCCGGACATCAGGTCGGTGCAGAGGCCGGTGCGCCGGTCGGGCAGGCCGAGGATGTGGCCGATCTCATGGGTGGCGATGCGCAGGGGGTAGTAGCCCTGGGCGGTCGCCTCCCTGCCCATCCAGATGGTGCCCCGGCCGAGGCTGGTGACCCTCGCGCGGGGCCAGCCGTTGTCGGCGAGCACCACGAAGTCGGCGGGCGTGCCCGCCACGAGCCGGACGTTGACGACGCTGGCGTTCCAGACCTGCGCGGCCTGGTCCACAACGGTGCGGAACTCGGCGGCCCGGCTGGCGTCGTACCGCAGCACGCGTACCGCGGTGGCCTGCGCGGGGGACACGGTGGACAGGACGGCGAGGCCCAGGATCAGGGCCGTGACGGTCCGCAGGAACCGTGAGAGGTGCATCGGGGTCTCCTCGGTCGGGGGTGACCACCGCGAGGCGCACCTGAGAGGACCACCGGCGGGGGTGGGCCGGTGGTCGCTGGAGTCCTCGGGTGGGGCTTCCGCCAACGTACGCTCGGCGGGCCGTTCCGGGGATACGCCAGTTCTCCCCTACTACGGTGTTATGGACCGGGGCCACCACCCATGAGCGTCGGCGACGAGGCCGAGCTCTGTCAGACGGTGCAGATCACGCCGTTCAGGGTGTAGTTCAGCGGCGGGCCGTCGGGCGCGGCGCGTGAGACGACGAAGCCCACCTCGGCCCAGCTTCCCGCGGCCATGCCGGTGCCGGCCCAGACGGCGCCCCTCACCTCCACGATCGGCGGCGCCGTGGCGAAGACCCCGTTCCAGGCCGGGCCGAGGGTGTCGCCCGCGGGCAGCTCGAAGTGGCCGATCCACGGGGAGAACGGCTCGGTGCCGGTGTTGTTGTAGCGCAGGCTGGCGACGTACCCGGTGGGCCATTCGCTGGTGATGGTCAGGTCCACGTCACAGGAGAACCTCGCCAGGGGTCCCATGGCGTGCGCGGTACCGCCGCCCCACAGGGCGGTCGCCAGCAGGCCCGCCGTGCCGATGCCCGCGAGGCGTTTGAGAGGTCGCATGGTCTGCCTTCCGGTCAGCCGATCTGCCCCGTGCAGCCCGACACGCGCGGCCCGTGGCCGAGTGGATGAGCGGGTGAGGTTCCAGGACCGCACGGCTCACCTTCTCGGGTGGCCTGGGGCGGGAGAGGAGCGGTTCGAGGTGGATCGTCAGCCGCCCCTGATCCGCTGTCAACAGCGGCCTCTCCCCGGCCTCATCCGGGCAGGTGGAAACGGTCCAACGGCCTGAAACTTTCGCTACGCGGGCCGCCGTCCCGGAGATCGTTCATTCGTGGTAGAGGTCGCCGCTGAGGTACTTGAGACCGGTGTCGACGGCGACCGTCACCACCGAGCGGCCGGCGCCGAGCTCGCGGGCGAGCTCGATCGCGCCCGCGACGTTCACCGCCGACGAGGTGCCCGCGAACACCCCTTCCAGCCGTGCCAGCGGCAGGGCCAGGCGCCGCGCCTCCGCCTCGTCCACGGTCCGCGCCTCGTCGTACGCGCCGGGGGTGAGCAGGGGCATGACCATGCCCGTGCCGATGCCCTCCACCCGGTGCGGGCCGCCGTGGCCCCGGGTGAGCATCGGCGAGGAGGCGGGTTCGAGCGCGACGACCCTTGCCGGGTGGCCGCCGGCCCGCAACGCGGCGGCGACGCCGGCCAGCATGCCGCCGGTGCCGACCCCGGCGCAGAACGCGTCCACCGTCACCCCTCCGGCGGTGGCCTGGCCGGCGATCTCGCGGCCCATCCGCTCGTATCCGGCGAGGGCGTCCGTGTTGTTGAACTGGTCGGTCCAGAAGGCGTCCTCGCGTTCGACGATCCGATCGACCTCCTCGCGCATGCGGTCGAACAGCGCGGGCGTGATCCGTCCCTCCTCGCTCGGCACCACGGTCAGCTCGGCGCCGAACGCCCGCATGGTGCGCAGCTTCTCCGGCGAGAACGCGTCCGAGGTCACGATCGACAACGGGTAGCCCTTGACCGCGCAGACGAAGGCCAGCGAGGAACCGGTGCTGCCGCCGGTGAACTCCACCACACGCCGGCCCGGACGCAGCCGGCCGTCGCGCTCGGCCCCCTCGATGATGGCGAGCGCCATCCGGTCCTTGTAGCTGCCGGTGGGGTTGCCGCTCTCCAGCTTCACGAGCACCTGCGCCGCCCCCTCGGGGACGATGTGCGCCAGCCGCACCAACGCGGTGCCCCCGATCGTCTCGGTGACGGACGAAGAGATGACGGGTGACATTCGACGGACTCCGGTTTCGTCGGGGGCGGATGCGGCCGGACTCCCCACCTTGTCCATCACGCCCTCCTCGTGTCCAGCCCGGACGGGCACGCGGAAGTGGTGTTCCGGCCTCCGCCTTTTTGGACTTGACAGTCCATTTTTATGTGCACAGGCTGTGGACCACACCGTTCGGAAAGCGAGTGATCATGTCCTTGGACCAGTACTACCTGCTCGGACGCTCCGGCCTGCGCGTCAGCCCGCTGGCGCTCGGCACGATGAACTTCGGCACCGGCGGCTTCCACGCCGCGTACGGCAAGACCGCGGAGGAGGCCCGGCCGATCTTCCGCCGCTACCTCGAAGCGGGCGGCAACTTCATCGACACCGCGGACTTCTACACCGCCGGCGAGAGCGAGGCGATACTCGGCGACCTCATCGCGGAGGCCAAGGTGCGCGACAGGGTGGTGCTCACCACCAAGTTCACCAACAGCGTCGACCCCGGCGACCCCAACGCGGGCGGCAACGGCCGCAAACACATGATCAGAGCGGTGGAGGCGTCGCTGCGCCGCCTGCGCACCGACCACATCGACCTGTTCCTGCTGCACACCTGGGACCGCGTCACCCCCGTCGAGGAGGTCGTGCGCACCTTCGACGACCTCACCAGGGCCGGGAAGATCCGCTACGCGGGCCTGTCCGACGTGCCCGGCTGGTACGCGGCCCGGGCCCAGACCTACGCCGAGGCCCACTCCCTCGTCCCCATGGTGAGCCTGCAACTCCCGTACTCCCTCATCGATCGCACGATCGAGCTGGAACACGTCGCGATGGCCCGCACCCTGGGCTTCGGCGTCACCGCGTGGAGCCCGCTCGGCGGCGGCTTCCTCACCGGCAAGTACCGCAGGGCCGGTGAGGGCCTGGCCGGGGACGGCCGGCTGGGCGGCGGCGCCCCCTCAGGGAGGTCGTGGACGGACCACGAGTGGAGACTGCTCGCCACCGTGGAGAGCGTCGCGGACACGCTCGGCGTGACGATGGCCCAGGTCGCCGTCAACTGGGTCGCCACCCGGCCCGGCGTCGCCTCGGCCATCGTCGGCGCGAGCAGCGCCGCCCAGCTCGACGCCACCCTCGCCGCGCTCGACTTCGAACTGCCGCCCGACCTGCGCGTCCGGCTCGACGAGGCGAGCGCGGTGCCGCCCCCGTCGCTCTACCGCATGTTCACGCCCGGGTACCAGAGCTGGCTGGTCAGCCCCGGCGTCAAGGTCGGGGACAAGCCCACCGGCTACGACCCCGCCACCCGCAACTGGGAACAGGCGACCACCAGGTGACCGCCGCCGCTCAGCTGTACGAGACCGACTGAAGGCTGCAGGTGGTGACCCACGGGCCGGGGTTGACCGGGGCGGTGGTGCAGCCCCACACGGCGTTCACGACGCTGACTCCCGCAGGGATGGTCGCCCCGCCCGACCCGCTGAAGTCGCCGTACTGATGGCCGCTGCTGCACCGGGCCGAGACCCAGACGGACGTGTCACTGCTCGGCACCGTGAGGTCGAACTGCCACGCGTGCGTGGCCGGTATCGCGGTCATGGCGCTCATCGCCTTGGATGTGCCCGAAGGTGAGGTGCCACCCGACGCGTATTCGGCGTACCAGTCCCTGGTGTCCCCGTAGTAGTTGTTGTTGAGGCAGTCGATCGTGCCCACCACCCTGACGGTGCTGGCGGCGGCGGGTTGCTGCGCGGCCACCACGAGCAAAGCGCTGCTCGTGACCAGGGCAGAACCGAGCGCCAGCACACGCCGGGCCAGACTCTTGACGACCATTGGCGACCCTCTCTCACGGCTGTGACTCCATCCACAGCGAATCAGGCCATGCCGTCCGGTGACGGTCAACACCCGCGTGCTTTCGCCGGACCGAAACGGTCATCAGGTCATGACGAAAAGGAGTGCCCACCGCGCCGGCCTGCCGTGATGCGTAGCAAGGGGCTTGATACGTAAATGAAAGATCACGCGGGGGGCTCCGAGGTGCGCTCGGGGACGCAGATGGTGAGCGCACCGGGGGCCACCGTCGCGGTGATGTCGGTGGTGGCGTCGCGGTCACCGCCGTCCAGTTCGTAGGTCAGCGGGGAGGCGAAGCGTGCCGACACCTCTCTGGCCCTGGTGATGCGGACGAAGGGGGAGTCCTCGGAGCGGCCGGTCGCCATCGTGGCGAACACCCGGGCCCACTGGATCGGGCCGCGGGCGGTGGAAACGCCCACGTCGAGCCAGCCGTCGTCGGGGCGGGCGTCGTCGAAGGCCTCGATGCCGCCGGTGATGGTGCCGACGTTGGCGAGCATGAGGCAGCTCGCCTCGTCCTTGAACCACGTCACGCCGTCGATCTTGATCTCCATGGGCACCGGCGTGCCGCCGACGTGCCGGGCCGCGGCGCGGAAGTAGGCGAGGCGCCCCAGCTTGCCCTTGGCGGCGCCGTCCACGTCGGCCATCATCTCGGCCTCGAACCCGGCACCGGCCATGACCGCGAAGTGCTCGCCGTTGAGCACACCGAGGTCCAGTTTCCTGCGCTCGCCCTGGAAGCCGATCCGCACGCTCTCGTCGAGGTCCTCGGGGATGCCCATGTTCCCGGCGAACAGGTTCCCCGTGCCCGCCGGGAGCACCGCCATCGGCACGCCGGACCCCGCCATGGTGTCGGCACAGCGCTGCACCATGCCGTCGCCGCCCCAGACGAAGACCAGCTTCGCACCGTTCTTCAGCGCCTTCTTCACCTTCTTCGGCGCCTTCTTGCTCTTGGGCACCTCGTACCAGAGCAACTCACCCACGTCGTACTCCGACAGAACCACGCGCAGCCGGTCAAGCCCGCCGCCGAGCGTCTTCTTCTGATGCGCGATGACCGCGACCTTGGTAGGCATGCCGTGACGACTACCCCGAGAACCGGCGTTAAGCCCAGGTGCGGGCGGTGCCCGCGCGGGAGCGGGCGCGTCGCCGGGCCGCGTCGCCGCGCTCCAGCCACCATTCGACGGCCAGCAGCGGCACCGTCCACCCGAGCCAGCCGCCGAGACCGGCCACCGTCATGATCAACATGGTCTCGTCGCCCTTGAAGGTCGTCTCCAGGTGCGGGCTCAGGGTGAGGAAGAGGACGACGCTCCAGACCCGGTTGGTGATGATCGAGAAGGTCAGCGCGAAGCTGCGCGTCATCCAGCGCCGGTGGTCGGCGAACCGCCGCCGCCGCGCCATGCGGTACCCCACCACGGTGAAGGACAGCCACAGCAGCGCCAGCATCACGTTGCTGACCGCGATCACCGGCCCGAACGGGCTGACCGCCCCGATGACCAGGCCGGCGAGGCCGGCGGGCAGCACGCCGGCGAAGACGTAGGTCCTGCCGACGTACCGGTGCGCCACGGGGCGCTGCCGGAACCACGGCCACACCTGCAGGAAGCAGGTCACCATCGCGACCGACGCGAACAGCACGTGGGCCACCAGCAACGGGTAGTACGCCGGGAACCCCGGCGGCGCGGGCACCCGGGAGGCGGCCGGGTCGCCGGTGAGGTACGGCGGTAACGAGAACACCAGGAACACGACGGCGACGAAGCCGAGCGGCGCCATCCACGGCCGCCGCCACCAGCGGCGGTGGGCGACCACCGGGGGGTCGCCCGTGGGCGGGGTGGGTGGGTTCTCCGTGGTCGTGACCATGAGGGCTCCTGTCGGGAGGCTTTGCTGCGTACGTTATACGCGGAGCGTATCCCATACGCATATGCGTG
This sequence comes from Sphaerisporangium sp. B11E5, assembly GCF_039871875.1. Classification (NCBI taxonomy): domain Bacteria; kingdom Bacillati; phylum Actinomycetota; class Actinomycetes; order Streptosporangiales; family Streptosporangiaceae; genus Sphaerisporangium; species Sphaerisporangium sp. B11E5. The sequence goes on from NZ_JBDPMD010000023.1 coordinate 16,288, forward strand.
TGGAATGCGCTGAGCGTACGTAATACGCACCGCGATAGGATGGCGCCGATGAGCGAGAAGACCGGCGACGAGCTGCCCCGCACCCTGGAGGTGTTGTGGGGCCGCCGTGCCGGGCGCCGCACGCGAGGCCCGGCGCAGGCGCTGAGCCTCGACCGCATCGTGGAGGCCGCCATCGCCATCGCCGACACCGACGGCCTGCCCGCCCTGTCCATGGCCCGCCTGGCCGAGCGGCTCGGCTGCGCCACCATGTCGCTGTACCGGCACGTCGCCAACAAGGACGAGCTGCAGATGTTCATGATGGACGCCGCGCCGGGCCCGCCGCCCGACATCGCGCCCGCCCCGGCCGACTGGCGCGGCGAGCTCCGCCGGTGGGCCGTCGAACTGGTCGCCGTGTACCACCGGCACCCGTGGATCCTGCACCTGAGCGCCGCGGGCCCCCCGCCGATGGACCCGGGCCAGCTCGCCTGGATGGACGCCGGCCTGCGCGCCCTCGGCGGCACCCCGCTGCGCCCCCGCGAGAAGATGTCCGTGCTGCTGCTCGTCATGCACTACGTCCGCGGCGACGCGCACCTCTCCTCGAACGACCTGCGCGCCGCGCCAAGCCCCGCACGAGAGCCGTCCCCCGCGTACGGCGCACTGCTCGCCCGACTGATCACGCCCGAGCGTTTCCCCGCCCTGGCCGAGATCCTCGACGCCGGCGTCTTCGACGAGCGCGACGGCGAAGGTCCTCGCACCGATCCCGCCACCCACTTCGGCTTCGGCCTCGACCGCATCCTCGACGGCGTGGAGACCCTAGTCCGCGCACGTGCCGGCGCCTGACGAGCGGTTATCGGCTCCCGATATCGGTTCCGTCATATGCTGAGGACGGCGGTGCCGGAGAGGTGAGGCGGGGATGCGGGAGTTCCAGCGCGGGGTGGTGCGGCTGCACATCCTGCATCACGCGGCCGAGCAGGACATCCACGGCGCGTGGATGAGCGAGGAACTCAAGCGGCACGGTTACGCGATCAGCCCCGGAACGTTGTACCCGACCCTGCACCGGCTGGAGGCCGACGGCCTGCTCTCCTCACGCCAGGAGGTGGTGGAGGGACGGGTACGGCGCGTCTACCGCGCCACGGAAGCGGGCGTGACGGCCCTGCAGGAGGACCGCGCCGCCCTGCTCGAACTGGTCCGCGAAGTGCTGCCCGGGGCGCTGCCGTCCGGGGAGTGAACCACCCCCGCCGCCACCGGTCTCCGGCGACCGGCCCGGCCGATCATCGGCGATATCGCCCACCCCCCGGCCAGGCCGGCTGGCCCCCTGCCTCCACTGCCGTTCCCTGGGCTGCCGGGTCGACCGACCGGCCCCTGCCTCCACTGCCGTTCCCTGGGCTGCCGGGTCGACCGACCGGCTCCTGCCTCCGCTGCCGTTCCCTGGGCTGCCGGGTCGAGCGGGCCCCCTGCCCCCACTGTCGTTCCGTCCCACTGTCGTTCCGGGCCGCCGCCGGGGGCGATTCGGCCGGCCGTCTTCACCCCCCGCGCTCGGAGGCGCTTCACCGGGGGCTGATATCGTCTGCCGATATCGGGCTCGGTAACGGGCCCACGGCGGGAGGGACCAGCAGGTGAGCCAGGATCTGCCCGGGGGGCGCGACGGCGTCCCGGAGGGCCGGGAGCCCACGGTGACCTGGCGCCGTCTGCGGGAGGTGACGCTGGTGTTCCTCAAGCTGGGGCTCATCGCCTTCGGTGGGCCGGCCGCGCACACCGCGATGATGCGTGACGAGCTCGTGCGCCGCCGCGGGTGGGTCAGCGACCAGCGGTTCGTGGACCTGATGGGCGCCACCAACCTCATCCCTGGCCCCAACTCCACCGAGCTGGCCATCCACCTGGGCTACGACCGGGGGCGGTGGCGCGGTCTCGTCGCCGCCGGCGTGTGCTTCATCCTGCCCGCCGCCCTCATCGTCACCGCGCTGGCCTGGGGGTACGTCACCTATGGCAGCACCCCGGCCGTCCAGGGACTGCTGTACGGCATCGTCCCCGCCGTGATCGCGATCATCGTGCACGCCCTGTCCGGCCTGCTCCGCACCGTGATCAAGAGCGTCTGGCTCGCCGTGCTCGCGGTCGCCGCGCTGGCCGCCTACCTGCTCGGCCTCAACGAACTGCTGATCCTCGCCACCGGTGCCCTGCTGGCCGCCGCCGCCCGGTCGGCCCGCCGCCTGCGTGCCGGCGGCCCCGAGGCCGTGCTCGCCCTCCCGCTGGCCCTCGGCTCCCCGCTGTTCCCCGACCCGACCGGGGCCCAGCTCGCCCAGTTGTTCACCACCATGCTGAAGATCGGCTCCGTGCTGTACGGCAGCGGCTACGTCCTGCTGGCCTTCCTGCGCGGCGACTTCGTCGACCGCCTCGGCTGGATCACCAACCAGCAGCTCATCGACGCCGTGTCCATCGGCCAGGTCACCCCCGGCCCGCTCTTCACCACCGCGACCTTCCTCGGCTACCTGGTCGCCGGCCCCGCGGGCGCCTTCCTGGCCACCGTCGCCATCTTCCTCCCGTCCTTCGTCTTCGTCGGCCTGCTCACCAGGCTCACCGACAAGCTGCGCTCGAGCGACTGGACCTCCGCCCTGCTCGACGGCCTGAACGCCGCCGCCCTCGCCCTCATGGCCGGCGTCTCCCTCCAGCTCGCCCGAAACTCGATCATCGACCCCCTGACCGCGCTCATCGCCCTGGCCACCCTGGCCCTGCTGTGGAGAACCAAGCTCAACAACGCCTGGTACATCGCCGCCGGCGCCGCCATCGGCCTGGCCCACACCTTGCTGACCTGAGGCCCGGACGCTTCGGCGGCGGGACCGGACTGTTCCAGCTCCCGGGCTTTCCTCACGACCGGCATAGCGGCGGGCGGGTGGCGGCGTCTACAGGGGGACATCTAAACCCCGGAGGTGATCGTGGACGTTGCCGAGGAGCGACGTTTCCGCGAGTTCGTCGCGTCGCGCTCACCGGCGCTGATGCGGCTGGGCTACCTGCTGACCGGCGGTGACCGGCACGCGGCGGAGGACCTGCTGCAGACGGTACTGGTACGGGCCGCGGCGCGGTGGTCGCGCATCGACGACCCCGAACCCTACGTCCGGCAGGCCATGTACCGCCAGCAGGTGAGCTGGTGGCGCGTCGCCGCGCGGCGGCGGGAGACGGTGGTCGCCGAGGCGCCGGACGTGCCGGGCCGCGACCACACGCACGCGGCCGAGCTGAAACTCGTGCTGCGTCACGCGCTGGCCAGGCTGACCGCGCGCCAGCGCGCCGCCCTGGTGCTCCGCTTCTTCGAGGACCTGCCGGAGGCGGAGGTCGCCCAGATCATGGGGTGCTCCGTCGGCACCGTCCGCAGCACGGTCCACCGCTCGCTCGCCCGGCTGCGCGTCCTCGCGCCCGAGCTGGCCGAGCTCGACTCCACGCACCGGCCCCCGTTCAAGGAGGTCACCCCATGACCCCGGAGTCCCTGCTGTCCGAGACGTTCAAGGAGTGGGCGGACGAGGCCCAGGTCCCGCACGACCTGGCCGACCGGGTGCTGGCCGGTCGCGCCCCGCGCGCCTCGCGCCGCCGGCCCGGCACGATGGCGCTGGCCGCCGCCGCGACCGCCGTGGTCGTCACCGGCGGCATGCTCGTGCCCCGCATGCTGGACACCGCGCCGCCCGCCGCGAAGGACACGGCCCCCCGGTACCCCGCCCCCACGCCGGTGGACACCACCACGCCGGTGACGCCGCCCACCGAGGTGACCCCCGCGGACCTGCCGGCATCGCTGGACATCCGCGCCGACACCGGCAACTCCCCGCCGAAGAGCCTGATCGCCGCCGGGCGGATCGCCGTCTCGGCCTACTTCGTGTCAGGGACCGAGAAGACCGGCAAGGGCAGCGACCGCCGCCACGACACCTGGTACCTGTACAACCCGGGCACCGGCACGTACGACCTGACGGACTGGTCGACGCTGGACGTCGCGCCCGGCCTCAGGTACGCGGCGGTGCTGGAGCGCGAGCTGCCCGCCCGCCGGGTGGGCATCCTCGACATGGCGACCCGGCAGGTGCGCTGGATCGACCTGGAACAGCCCGCGGTGTACGTGTCCTGGTCGCCCGACGGCACGAAGGTGCTGGTCACGAGCTTCGACAAGGACCCCTCGATCCGCACCCGCATCCGGAACGGCGGCGACAGCTGGAACAGGCCGCAGGTCCGGCGGCTGGGCTTCGCCATCGTGGACGCCGCGTCCGGGCAGGCCGCCTTCCACCCGGGGGCCGAAGGCGCCGGCGGCCCGTTCGACCAGAGTGCCTTCCGGTGGAGTCTGGACGGCACCCTGGTCAGCGAGTCGAACCCGGCCTTGCACGACCCGTCGCTCGGCACCTCTCGGTCGCCCGAGCGGCTGTACTACGACCTGGACGGCCGCCCGCACGCCGCCCCCGAGCGCGACCTGGACCCGGGCGGCGAGGCGGGCTACTCACCCGACGGCAGGTTGTACGCCGGAGTGCCGCCGACGCTGACTCCTGCCCCCGCCCCCACCCTCGCCCCGACGCATTCCTTGGAGGACCTCAAGAAGATGGGGGTCCTGCAGCCGAGGGGACCGCTGACCTTCGTGACCGACGTGTCCTCCGGCCGGCTGGTCGGCCGCCAGGAGATGCTCCAGCTCCGCGCGTGGGCCGACGACGGCCACCTCATCGGCCTCCAGTGCCTCGGCACCTGTGAGGACGAGTTCGACGCCCGCTTGGTGGTGGTCACTCTCGACGGCTCCAAGAGTGTCCGCCTGTCCGGCGAGATGCTGAACAGCCAGCGCCCCGGGAGCTGGCGCCCGCTGCTGACCCGCCGCTGAGCCTCGCTGACCGCGCCGGTACGGCCCGCGCCAGGGCGGCGCGGGCCGGGGCGTCACCCGCCGCCGCGACTTCGGCTGCACGCCGCGCTCGCGGCGGCGGGGTCACACACCCGGGGTTCAGGACCAGGCGTAGTGGATCTCGCGCTCGTAGTTGACGTAGCCCGCCCGCAGGAAGGCCGCCGCCATGGGGGTGTTGCCGAGGTCCGTCGTGGCGCGGACGCGCGGGACGCCGGTCTCGGCGAGGAGGCGGGTGCCCTCGGTGAGCAGGGAGTCGGCGTAGCCGTGGCCGCGGTGGGCGGGGCGTACGCCGAGGTAGGCGATGATCGCGTTGTAGCTGTTCCTCGCCGCGATGACGAAGCCCACGGGCTCTCCACCGGGGAGTACGGCGACGCGCCACCAGTCGCGCGGAGTGGTGTACTTCTCCATCTCGTCCTCGTACTGCTCCAGCGCCGCCTGGCGTGGCGTCATGGTGAGCAGGTCCCGCCGGCTGTGCGCGTCCAGCGTGCCGTCGAGGACCTCGGTCATCAGATCGACCAGTTCCTCCCGCCCGGCGACCGGCCGGAACGACAGCCGCTTGTCGGGTTCGCCGAGAGGCGTGCCAGGGTTCCACTGGAAGCGCAGCCGTTCCACGAAAGGCGTGGCCCCCTGCTCCTCGACGAGCGCGACGAGGGCGTCGACGCCCGGCCGTACGGCGGGGTCGTCCCGCCAGCCGCCGGGCACGAACCGCACCCACTGCGGCGGCGTGGCGCCGTCGGCGGCGACCGCGGCCAGTGCCGTCTCCAGCAGCCGGCGCCCCGCGGTCTCGTGGCCCTCGGCGCAGTCGAAGATGTCGAACAGCAGGGGCCGTTCGTCGCCGGCCCTGCACCACCATCCGGCCCGGGCCACGACCCGGCCCTCGTGCAGGGCGACCCAGAGCCACTCGGGCCGCCGGCGGCCGGCGACCAGGTCGCCGGCGATCTCGTCGTCGAAGGCGTAACGAAGCTGGTTGAAAAGCTCGACCTCGCCCGGCCCGTTGATCGGGCGGACGGTCGTGCCGAGCGGGTACTGCTGTTGTGCTGCGGTCAAGACGCGTTCCTTAAGGGAGTCGCGCCCGGCCGCCCCGGGGCCGGTGGTTCAGGCCGTCCGGGAGGGCCGGCGCACGGTGGACTCGCGGGTCATGGCCTGCCCTCCTTCCGTGCTCGGTGCGTGTCGTGGGACACGAACGGTCATGTCGGTGTCGAGTTCTACCGGTCACCTATGGTGGGCCGCAAATCCTTTTACGGCGCCGTGATCAGCTGTCACGTGAATGCCCCGCAGTTCTCGGTGCCGCTGTCCCGGTCCGGCCGACCGCCGTGGATCCGGCGGCCCTGTCACATGCGGGGCGTCGGCGGTGCTCTATGGATGTGGACGTCGTAGGGCAAGGTAGGGGCGCGCGGGTGGCCGCGCTGCCGGCCGCACTGTCCGGTGAAGGACACGGCGCGGTGGCGAGGCGAGCCGGGCGGGAGGACGGCGTGGTGGTGTCGAGCCGGCCGGGGCGGAAGGCCGTACGGGCCGATCTCGAACAGGTCTTCCGCACGGCCTATCCGCGGGTCGTCGGGGTCGCCGCCCGGGTGCTCGGTTCCCGGGACGAGGCCGAGGACGTGGCCCAGGAGGTGTTCCTGACGTTCGGGCGCTCGTCGGTGCCCGCCGGGGAGGCGGTGGGGTGGCTGACCGTCGCCGCGGCGCACACCGCGCTGAACCACCTGCGCTCCGGCCGCCGTCGCGCCTCCCGTGAAGAGGCCGCCGAAGACGGCGACGCGGTCGCACCGGACGTCGCCGACGCGGTCGTGACCCGCGACGAGCGCCGCCGCGTGCGGGCGGCGCTGGCCCGGCTGCCCCGCAGGCAGGCCGTCGCCCTCGTCCTGCGGCACAGCGGCCTCAGCTACGCGGAGGTCGCCGCCGCTCTCGATCTGTCACCCGGCAGCGTGGGCACCACCGTGCGACGCGCCGAGTGCGCTCTGCGCGAGGAGTTGAACCGTCATGCGTCATCCGACTGACGGCACGCTGCGCCGGCTTGTGGACGAGCCGGCCGGTGTCGCCGACGCCGATCGTGAGCACGTCGCCGGCTGCGCGGTGTGCCTGTCCGGGCTGACCGCCGCCCAGCGGGACGCGGCGGCCGCCGGCGCGGTCCTGAACGCCGAGTTCGCCGTGGACGTGGACACCGGGTGGCGCCGCCTGGCGCAGGCGGTCGCCGCCGAGGAGAGCGGGACGGCCACGTCCGCCCCCGCCCGCCGCTGGCGCGCGGCGCTGCGCAGCCCGGTGGTCGCCGTGTTCGGCGTCGCCGTCCTGCTGGCCGGGGCCGGCGCCGCGGCCGCGGGGGACTGGCTGCAGATCTTCCGCGCCCAGCAGGTGGCCCCGGTCACCGCACCCAAGGCCGACCTGGTCAAGCTGCCCGACCTGTCCGCCTTCGGCAAGATCGAGGTGGGCGAGAGGATCAGCGTGCGCAAGGTCGCGGGTGCCGCCGCCGCGGAGAAGGCCTCCGGGCTTTCCGTCCCGCGGGTGGCTGCGCTGCCCCGCGGCGTCACGGGGCGCCCCACCTACCACGTCGGGGCCCGGGCGAGCATGGTGTTCACCTTCTCCGCCGAGACGACGGCGCGGACCGCCGCCGCGGCGGGCAAGACGATCCCACCCGCGCCCCCCGGGCTCGACGGCAGCCAGTTCCGGCTGGTCGCGGGACCGGGAGTGGCCGCGGTCTGGGCGGAGAACCGTCCCATGCCCGCCCTGGTCGTGGCCCGCGCGGTCGCGCCCACCGCGTACTCCTCCGGCGTCCCGTTCAGGACGGCCCGCGACTACCTGCTGTCCCTGGGGCTCATGCCCGAGAACGTCGCGTCGCAGTTGCGCGACTTCTCCGGCGAGGGGGCCACGCTTCCCCTGTTCACGTCGACCGACCAGACGACGAGCTACGCCACCGACGTCAACGGGGCACCGGCCACTGTGCTGACCCCGCGGGACCACACGATGGCCGCCGTGATCTGGGTACGCGACGGGGCCGTCACCGCGGTGGCCGGCTCGCTGAGCGCCGGCGAGGTGCTGTCGGTGGCGCGGGGGCTGCGGTGGGACCGGTGACCGCGGACTCCTCCCTCGACGCCGCGCGGCGGCTGCTCGCGGAACTGCCCCCCGCCCCCGCGGTGTGGTGCTCGGGCCTGCGCAAGCGGTACCGGCGAAGAACCGCCGTCGACGACGTGTCCCTCACCGTCGGCCGCGGCGAAGTGGTGGGACTGCTCGGGCCGAACGGCGCCGGCAAGACCACCGTCATCAAGATCATGCTCGGCCTGGTCCGCCCCGACGCGGGAGACGTCCTGCTGCTCGGCCGCCCCGCGCGGGACCCGCAGGCCAGGGCCCGCGTCGGATACCTGCCCGAGCTGTTCCGCTACCAGCCGTGGCTCACCGCCGCCGAGGTCCTGTCCCTGCACGTCCGCCTGGCCGGCCTCACGGTACCGGACCGGGAACGCCGCGAGTGCCTGGCCACCGTCGGCCTGGCCGACCGCGCCGCCGACCGCGTGGGCGGCTTCTCCAAAGGCATGCAGCAACGCCTGGGCCTGGCCGTCGCCCTGGTGGCCCGCCCAGAACTCGTCGTGCTCGACGAACCGACAAGCGCCCTGGACCCCCTGGGCCGCGCCGACGTCCGCGACCTCCTGCTGTCCCTCAAGGAACGCCAGGTGGCCGTCCTGCTCAACTCCCACCTGATCGGCGAGGTGGAACGCGTCTGCGACCGCGTCGTCATCCTCGACAAGGGCCGCGTGGCCGCCGCGGGCACCCTGGCGGAACTCCTGGGCCGCCGCGAACTACGCCTCCGCCTGGACAGGGTGAGCCCAGAAGCGGAAGCCCGGCTGAGCGCCACCGGACCCCTCACCCGCGACGAGAACTCGTACACCGTCACACTCCCCGCCACCGAAGACCTCACCACCGTGCCGGACCTGGTGGCCGACCTCGTCGCCCTGGGCGTCCGCGTCCACGCGATCGAACCGGTCCGCGTCAGCCTGGAGGACCGCCTCCTCGACATCCTCCGCGCCGACCGAACCCCCGACCGCCCATGACGCCCCGCGCAGTGCTCCCCGAGGACCGGCTGCCCGGCCCGCGGGCGCGATCGCGCCGCACCCGTCTCGCTCTCCCGGGCCTCCATTCCGGCGCCGCGATGGCGGGACGCCGTACGGCGAACGCGGCGCCGCCGTACGGCGGGACACCCACCGGCCGATCGGCGGTCCGGGGCCGGTCATCCCTCCTTCGTGCCGATCAGAATGGTGACCGCCCATGACCGCCCGTACCGTTCTCACCGTCGCCCTGCTCACCCTCCGGGAGGCGGCGCGGCGGCGGGTGCTGCTCGCGGTGGCCGCGATGACCCTGGCGCTGCTCGTGCTCAGCGCCTGGGGTTTCTCCCGGCTGGCGGCGGAGCTCGCCACGCTCACCACGGGGGAAGCCCGGCTGGCATCCGCCCAGGTGCTCAACCTGGTGATGTTCGGACTGAGCCTGATCGCCGCCCTCGGCACGGCGTTCCTCTCCGGGCCCACCATGGCCGGCGAGATCGAGTCGGGAACGGCGCTGGCGATCCTCGCGCGGCCCATCCGGCGTCCCGCGGTGCTGCTGGGCAAGTGGCTGGGCCTCGTGGTCTTCGGCGGCGCCTTCGTGACCGTGTCGGGGCTGGCGCAGTTCCTCATCGTCTGGACCACTCTCGGCTACTGGCCGCCGGAGCCCGTCACCGGCCTGGTGCTCCTCGCCACCCAGACGACCGTCCTGCTCACCCTGGCCCTCCTGCTGTCCACCGTCATCTCCCCGATGGCGTCCGGCATCGTGGCGGTCGGCCTCTTCGGCGCCACGTGGGTCGCGGGCGTCATCGGCAGCGTGGGACAGGCTCTGCACAACGAGGGCGTGGCGCGGGTGGGCACCGTCTCACGGGTGCTCCTCCCCACGGACGGCCTGTGGCGCGGCGCCATGCACGCGCTCCAGGAACCGTCGGCCCTCGCCCGGCTCGCCGGCCCCGCCATGGAAGGGGGTTCCCCGTTCCTGAGCGACGCCCCGCTCACCCCCGCCTACCTCGTCTGGACCGCCGTCTGGATCGTCCTGGTGTTCGTCGTGGCGGCGGTGGCCTTCGTGCGCCGCGACCTGTGACCCGGCACACCCGGGCCTAGCGGCGGACCCGGAAGAGCAGGTGCAGCACCCGGTCGCCCTGGATGACCGTGTGCGGGTCGTCGAGCAGATGCTGGGTGTCCACCGGCCCGAAGTACCGCTTGCCCGAACCGAGGACCACAGGCACGACGTCCATCGCCACCTCGTCCACCAGCCCCAGAGCGAACGCCTGCCCGCCCACGTTGCCCGCCGCCACGGCCACGACGCGTTCCCCGGCGAGCTCCTTGGCCTTGGCGACCGCCGCCGCCACGTCGCCGGCGAAGTGGTAGGACGCCTCGGGGTGCCATCCCTCGGGCTTGGGCCGGTGGGACACCACGACCACATGCTCACCCGCCGGGGGCGACCCCTCCCAGCCGTTGGTCATGTCGAACAGGTGACGCCCGATCACCATCGCCCCGATGCCCGCCCACATCGGCTTGACGTACGCGGCCGAGACCCGCGAGACCTTCAGCCCGCCCCCGTCGACGAGCTCGGTGTCGCCGTTGGAGTACCAGTCGAACAGAGGGCCGACCCGATCCTCCGCGTCGGCGATGAAGCCGTCCACCGACACGACGTTGTGCATCACTACGCGGCTCATCACATCTCCCAGGTGTTCCGCGGGCTCATGTCGCGGTGTTCTGTGTCAGGGTGGCGCGGCGCCAGTCTGACAGTCGGCTCCGACATTTTCGCGGGAGCCCCTGAACACGACATGTTGGATGTGACATCTCCGGATCACCTATATATGGTGTCCCGTGCAGCCGGTCCGGTCGCTCGTCGAGGGCGGCCGGGGCAAGAGGGAACCCGGTGGGAATCCGGGACTGCCCCGCAGCGGTGAGTGGGAACGACCGCCGTCACATGGCACTGGGCCGAAAGGCCCGGGAAGCGACGGCCAGTAGGAAGCGAGCACGGCGCCCACGAGTCCGAAGACCTGCCGGCCGCGCCGCGTGCCGTCCATGGGCACGCGGCAGGTCCGGGGTCGCGCGGGACGGCCCGCGGCTCCGGCGCGGGGACGTGTTCCCCGGCGGTGCCTCCTGCGCGTGCCCGGCCATGTGGGCCGAGTTCGCGAGGAGAGAACGTGACGGTCACCGAGGACCAGTTGACGGCGCACGCCGCGATCGTGCGGGCCGTGGAGCGATGGGCGGGCGACCTGCCCGACGTCGACCCCCAGCGGGTGGCGGCCAGGACGCTCAGCGGGCTGCACGACGGGGCGGGCGCCGCCGAGGTGGAACGGCTGACGATCCGGACCGCCGCGGAGCTGATCGGCGAGGAGCCGCAGTACTCCCGGCTCGCCGCGCGGCTGCTCGCGGCGCGGATCGATGACGAGGCGCGCGGCCAGGGCGTGGCCTCGTTCAGCCAGGCGGTACGGCTCGGCCACCACGAGGGTCTCATCGGCGACGCGGCCGCGGACTTCGTGGCGGCGCACGCGGACGAGCTGGACGGCGCGGTGGACGCCGGGGGAGACCTGCGGTTCGAGTACTTCGGCCTGCGCACCGTGCACGACCGGTACCTGCTGCGGCACCCCACGACACGGCTGGTGGTGGAGACGCCGCAGTACTGGCTGCTGCGGGTGGCGTGCGGGCTGGCCTGGACGGCCGAGGAGGCGGTCGGGCTGTACCGGCTCATGTCGTCGCTCGCGTACCTGCCGAGCTCCCCGACGTTGTTCAACTCCGGCACCCGGCACACCCAGATGTCCTCCTGCTACCTGGTCGACTCGCCGCGCGACGACCTCGGCTCGATCTACAGCCGCTACGCCCAGGTGGCGCGGCTGTCGAAGTTCGCCGGCGGCATCGGCATCTCCTGGTCGCGGGTGCGCTCGCGCGGCGCGCTGATCCGCGGCACCAACGGGCATTCCAACGGCATCGTGCCGTGGCTGCGCACGCTGGACGCGTCGGTGGCGGCGGTCAACCAGGGCGGCAGGCGCAAGGGCGCGGCGTGCGTCTACCTGGAGCCCTGGCACCCGGACGTCGAGGAGTTCCTCGAACTGCGCGACAACACCGGCGAGCACACCCGCCGTACGCACGACCTGAACCTGGCCAACTGGATCCCCGACGAGTTCATGCGGCGCGTCGAGGCCGACGGCGTCTGGTCGCTGTTCGACCCCGACGAGGTGCCCGAACTGCCCGACCTGTGGGGGGAGGCGTTCGACACCGCCTACCGCGAGGCCGAGGCCGCCGGGCGGTACGTGCGGCAGGTACGGGCCCGCGACCTGTACGCCAGGATGATGCGCACCCTGGCGCAGACCGGGAACGGCTGGATGACGTTCAAGGACACCGCCAACCGGCTGTGCAACCAGGCCGCCGAGCCGGGCAACGTGGTGCACCTGTCCAACCTGTGCACCGAGATCATCGAGGTGTCGAGCGACACCGAGACCGCGGTCTGCAACCTCGGCTCGGTCAACCTCGCGGCCCACCTCGGCGGCGACGGCATGGACTGGGAAGGGCTGCGCGCCACGGTGCGCACCGCCGTCACGTTCCTGGACCGCGTGATCGACGTCAACTACTACCCCAGCGAGGAGGCCGCGGCGAGCAACCCGCGCTGGCGCCCGGTGGGGCTCGGCGTCATGGGGCTGCAGGACGTGTTCTTCGCGCTGCGCCTGCCGTTCGACTCGCCCGAGGCCAGGGAGTTGTCCACCAGGATCGCCGAGGAGATCTGCCTCGCCGCCCTGGACACCTCCGCCGGCCTCGCCGCGCGCTCCGGCCCCCACCCCGCGTACGACCAGACCTGGGCGGCCCGGGGACGGCTGCAGCCCGACCTGTGGGGCGTGCCCACGTCCGGCCGCTGGGCGGAGGTGCGGGCCAAGATCGCCGCGCACGGCCTGCGCAACTCGCTGCTCATCGCGATCGCCCCGACCGCGACCATCGCCTCCATCGCCGGCTGCTACGAGTGCGTCGAGCCGCAGGTGTCCAACCTGTTCAAGCGCGAGACCCTCAGCGGCGAGTTCCTCCAGATCAACAACGCCCTGGTCGCCGAGCTGAAGGCCCGGGGCCTGTGGACGGAGGAGGTGCGGGCCGCGATCCGTCAGGCCGAGGGCTCCGTGCAGGGCGTCACCGGGCTCCCCGCCGAGGTGCGGCACCTGTTCCGCACGGCCTGGGAGCTCCCGCAGCGGGCGCTGATCGACATGGCCGCGGCCCGGGCGCCGTACGTCGACCAGAGCCAGTCGCTCAACCTCTTCATGGGCGCACCCACCATCGACAAGCTCTCCTCGATGTACCTGTACGCCTGGAAGTCGGGCCTGAAGACCACCTACTACCTGCGCTCCCGCCCCGCCACGCGCATCCAGCAGGCCACCGTGCCGCTCACCCCCGACGCCTGCTCCCTGGAGAACCCCGAGTCCTGCGAGGCCTGCCAGTGACCCCGGCCGAGCCGTCCCAGAAGGAAGAACACCCGATGCTGCTCGACCCCGGCATGAGCCTCACCCTGCGCCCGATGCGCTACCCGCTCTTCTTCGACCGCTTCCGTGACGCGATCAAGAACACCTGGACCGTCGAGGAGGTGGACCTGCACTCCGACCTCGCCGACCTCGGCCGCCTCTCCCCGGCCGAGCGGCACCTGGTGAGCCGCCTGGTCGCGTTCTTCGCCACCGGCGACACCATCGTGGCCAACAACCTGGTGCTCAACCTCTACCAGCACGTCAACGCGCCTGAGGCCCGGCTGTACCTGTCCCGCCAGCTCTTCGAGGAGGCGGTGCACGTCCAGTTCTACCTGAACCTGCTCGACACCTACGTCCCCGACGAGACCGAACGGGCCGAGGCGTTCGCGGCCGTGGAGAACATCCCCTCGATCCGCCGCAAAGCCGAGTTCTGCTTCCGCTGGATCGACTCCCTCGCCGATCTCCGGCGCCTCACCACCAAGCGGGACCGGCGGGCTTTCCTGCTCAACCTCGTCTGCTTCGCCGCCTGCATCGAGGGCCTGTTCTTCTACGGCGCCTTCGCCTACGTCTACTTCCTCCGCTCCCGCGGCCTCCTCAACGGCCTGGCCTCCGGCACCAACTGGGTCTTCCGCGACGAATCCCAGCACATGGCCTTCGCGTTCGACGTCATCCAGGTCGCACGCACCGAGGAACCCGACCTGTTCGACGAGGACCTCAAGTCCCAGGTACGTCAGATGCTCTCCGAAGCCGTCGAGTGCGAGGCCCAGTTCGCCGAGGACCTGCTGGGCCAGGGCGTACCCGGCCTGTCCGCGGCCGACATGCGCACCTACCTGAGGCATGTCGCCGACCGCCGCCTGACCCAGCTCGGCATCCCCCCGCTGTACGGGGCGAAGAACCCCTTCGCCTTCATGGAGCTCCAGGACGTCCAGGAACTCTCCAACTTCTTCGAACGCCGCGTCTCCGCCTACCAGGTGGCCGTGACGGGCGGCGTCACCTTCGACGCCGAGTTCTGAGCCCGCCCGCGGCCCGCCTGCGCCGGCCGCGGTGCACGAGATCTGCACATATCGGGACGGCTCTTCTGCACGGGCGGGGCCTACGCTTTCCGTCCATGGCCATCCCCCGGCAACGGCGCGTCCTCGTGGTCGAGGACGATCAGACGATCGCGAAGGCGGTCCGGCTGCGGCTGGCCGCCGAAGGATTCGACGTGCGGGTCGCGGGCGACGGGGAGAAGGCGCTGGCCGCCTACGCCAAGGCCGAGCCCGACGTCGTCGTCCTGGACCGGCTGCTGCCCGGGCTGGACGGGCTGGAGGTCTGCCGCCGGATGCAGGCCACCCGTCCCGTCCCCGTGCTCATGCTGACCGCGCTCGGTGAGGAGACCGACGTGCTGGTCGGCCTCGGCGTGGGGGCGGACGACTACATCACCAAGCCGTTCAGCATGCGGGAACTGGTCGCCCGGATCCACGCGCTGCTGCGGCGGGTCGAACGGGCCGGCGTGCTGGCGCACGAGGACACGGTGATCCGCGTCGGCGTCGTCGAGATCAACACGGCCGAGCGGCGGGTGTTCGTGCGGGGGGTCGAGGCGCAGTTGACCAGGACCGAGTTCGACCTGCTTCGCAGGCTCGCGGAACGGCCGGGCCAGGTGTTCGAACGCGAGCGGCTGCTGTCGGACATCTGGGGCTTCTCGGAGGCCGCCGCGACGAGGACGGTCGACAGCCACGTCCGCGCCCTGCGCCGCAAGCTCGGGCCCGACGTGGTCAGGACGGTGCACGGAGTCGGATACGCGCTGGTCCGCCCGTGAGCGCCGCCCGCCGGAAGGAGGCAGGGAGATGAGACCGCTCGACTTCCTCGGACGGATCAAGGTCAAGCTCGGCATCGTGATCGTGCTCGCCGTCGTGACGGCGTTCGTCGTGAACGAGGTCGGCATCAACGCCGGCTTGCCGCGCGACGCCAGGATCGCCGTCGCGGCCGTACTCGCGCTGATCATGGTGCAGCTCCTCGCCATGGGCATGACCCGCCCGCTGCGTGAGATGGCGGCGGCCGCGCAGACGATCGCCAAGGGGCGGTACGGTCTGCGCGTCTCGGCCACCTCGCGGGACGAGGTGGGGGAACTCGCCCGCGCGTTCAACGCGATGGCCGCCGACCTGGGTGAAGTGGACAGGCAGCGGCGCGAGCTGGTGGCGAACGTCAGCCACGAGCTGAGGACGCCGATCGCCGGCCTCCAGGCCGTGCTGGAGAACGTCGTCGACGGCGTGTCTCCCCCCGACCTCGACACCCTGGGCACCGCCCTCGCCCAGACCCAGCGGCTCGGCCGGCTGACCGCACAGCTCCTCGACCTGTCCCGGCTCGACTCCGGTGCCCGGCTGATCGAGCCCGAGGTGCTGGACCTCGCGTCCCTGTGCCGCCAGGCCGCCTCCGAGGCCGCCCTCGGCCGGGACGACGTCACCGTGGTCAGCATGGTTTCCGAGACGTCCCTGTCCGCCGACCCCGCCCTGCTCGCGCAGGTACTGGCCAACCTGCTCGACAACGCCGTACGGCACAGCCCACCCGGGGGGACGGTCCGCCTGGAGTCCCGGCTGACCGGCCCGTCCCTGGAGGTCAGCGTGGTCGACCAGGGCCCCGGCATCCCGTCGGGCGAACGGACCCGTGTCTTCGAACGCTTCTCCCGCCTCGACGCCGGCCGCGCCGCCGGCACGGGAGGCGCGGGCCTCGGTCTCGCCATCGCCAAGGAGATCGTGGAACTCCACGACGGCTCCATCTACGTCACCGACGCACCGACGCACACGAGGGCCGCCGGCGCGCCGGGCTGCCGCCTGGTCGTCGCGCTCCCCGCCACGATCCCGGGAACCGTCCTCCCTCCGCACCCGGCGGACGACACCGAGACGGCCCCTTCCCCGGCGGAAACCGGAGCCCCGCCCCCGAGCCGCCTGCCGGCCACCGGCGAACCGCGCACACCCCCCGAGCCCGACACGGCACTCGGCACCCCCGGCCCCGAAGCCGGCACGGCGGAGCCGCCCACCCCCGTCTCGGTACCGGCACCGGACACGACGACAGGAGTCACGATGAAGGAACCTGCGGACGGCCCCGCGGCAGGCACCATGGCCGGCCCTGTCGCCGCCCCCGCCCCCGCTCCTGTGACTGACACCCTGCCCGCCCCCGTGACCGGACAAGGTGATCAGATCGCCGCCGACCCCCAGCGGAACGAGACGCCCCGCGACACCCCGGCCTCCACCGCCCCAACCGGGGGTCAGCCACCTGGGAGTCACGCTGCCGGAAGTCAGCCTGCCGCGACTCAGCCTGCCGCGACTCAGCCTGCCGGGACTCAGCCTGCCGGGATTCAGGCTGCGGGGATTCAGGCTGCGGGGATTCAGGCTGCCGGGATTCAGGCTGCCGGGGCTCAGGCTGTTGGGAGTCAGCCTGCCGGGGCTCAGGCTGCCGGGACTCAGGCTGCTGGAAGTCAGCCTGCCGAGGGTCAGGCTGCGGCGACTCAGGCTGCGGCGACTCAGGCTGCGGCGACTCAGGCTGCCGGGACTCAGGCTGCCGGGACTCAGGCTGCTGGAAGTCAGGCTGCCGGGACTCAGCCTGCCGGGAGTCAGGCTGCGGGGACCCACCCTTCCGGGACCCACCCTTCCGGGACCCACCCTTCCGGGACCCACCCTTCCGGGAGCCATCAAGTCGCGGGCCACCAAGCCGGTGCCGCGCCGGCCCTCTATCCCGGTGCCCACCACTCGCCGCCGCCCGTGTACGTGCCGCCCCCCCTGCTCCCTCGCCCCGAGCTGCCCGAGGTGCCGCGCTGGCTCCTGCCGGCCGCGGCGGCCGCGGGCCTCGTCGCCGCCGTGGCCCTGCCGCACATCTCGACGGGCCTCGGCCTGGTGCTGACCGCGGTCGCGCTGGGAGCCGCGGTCTTCCCCGCGACACTCCCGGTGCGACGCGGCCGGCTCACCCCCTGGACGGTGAGCTTCGGCGTGCTGGCGTACGCCCTGGTGTCGGTGGCGCTCTTCCGGGACGCCGACTGGCTGGTCGCCCCCGCGCTGCTGCTCGCGTTCGCGATCGCGGCGCTCGCACTGTCCGGCGCGGGTAAGGGCTGGCTGGGCCTGCTCAGGGGCGGAGCCTCCGTGGCGTTGTCCACGCTCCTGGTGCCCTGGTTCCTCTCCGGTCCGCTGAAGCGCCTCAGAAAGCACCGCAGAGTGCTCCCCGTGCTCGCCGGCACCGGTATCACGGTGGTCTTCCTGACCGTCTTCGGCCTGCTGTTCGGCTCGGCCGACGCCGTGTTCCAGTCGTACATGAGCCGCCTGCTCCAGGCACCCGGCTGGCTGGACAACATGCCCTTCCGCGTCTTCCTCTTCGCGGTCTTCGCGGTGCTGGCCGCGGCCGGCGCCCTGGTGGCACTGCGCCCCGTCGCCGACCCGCCGACTCCCGACCTCCGCGTCAAACTGGACCGAGGCGTGTGGGTGATCCCGCTGGTGGCGCTCAACCTCCTGTTCGCGTCGTTCGTGGCCATCCAGATCACCGTGCTGTTCGGAGGCAGCCGGAGAGTGCTCTCCACAGCCGGGCTGACCTACGCCGAATACGCCAGATCCGGTTTCTTCGAACTGGTCACCGTCAGCATCTTCGTGCTCGGCATCGTGGCGGCCATAGCCGCCCTGCTCCGCCCCGCCCGCCGCCCCGACCGCTGGCTCCCAGCCGTCCTCCTGGGCCTGCTGTGCGCGTTCACCCTGGTCATCCTGGCATCGGCCCTGCACCGCCTGGACCTCTACACCGACGCGTACGGCCTGTCCCGCCTCCGCGCCGCCGTCCAGGTCACGATCTGGTGGCTCGCCGCGGTCTTCGTCCTGGTCCTGACCGCCGGCGCGATACGCCTCAGAGGCCCCGGTGTGCCGTGGTTCTTCCGCTCACTGGTCCTCCTCACCGGCCTGACCGTGTTCACGTTCGCCGTCTGGAACCCCGAGGCCCGGGTGGCCGAGACCCAGATGGCGGTCCGCGGCATCGACCGCCTGGACCACGAGTACCTGGGAGACCTGGGCCCGGAGGCCGTCCCCGCCCTGGACCGCCTCCCCGAGCCGTCCCGCAGTTGCGTCCTGCGCGACGTGGTCTCGGCGAACGACCTCGACACCCCAGACCCCTGGAACGGCTGGAACCTCGCCCTCGCCCGCGCCCGCGACATCCTGCGGCAACACCCGGTGCTGCGACAACCGGACTGCCCGGCCCTCTCTCGCTCCCTCGCCCCCTTGGACTGAATCCCTGTTCACAGGGCGTGCCGTCACCCACCTGCCCCGGGCCGGCCGTGGCCACGCGGGCGGCCCGTATCCACGCCCGCGCCTGATTCCGACAATCCTGCCCTGACTCACCCAGTCGGGATAGCGTAAAGCCGTACCAAATGACCGCACGGTCATCGACAGCTCTTCACATGTTGTGAATTGACGGGACTTGTCACTCTCCATCTGTCTCGCTGCTCCGGCCAGGGCACCCCCTCCTGGCCGGAACCCTGACCGAAGGAGAAGACTCGTGACCCGAGTCCTCACGGCCGCCATCGCCACGGTGGCCGCACTGGCCCTGGCCGGCGGAACCGCCCTGGCCACTCCCACCGACCCGGCACCGCCCGCCTCCTCCGCGACCACGGTGTCCGCCGTCACCGACCGACTGGCCGCGCAGGTCGCCGCGGCCCTGGCCGACCGCGGGCTCCGCGACCGCGCCGCGTCCGCCGCCGCCTCGGCCCCCGTGGACCTGCTGGCGTTCACCGCGGACACCGCCCTGGCCGAAGCCACCCGCACGGCCAACCAGTCCGTGCTCGCCGCCAAGGGCCTCCCCCCGAACAGCGGCTCCCTGCTCCGACTCCGCGTCGCCACCGACACGATGCGCATCGGCCTGTCCCGCGGCGAGGTACCGCTGGTCGCGGCCGCCCCCACCGACGACGACGCCACCTCGGTCACCGCGTACGACCCCCGAGGCGGAAGGCTGACCCTCGACCCCGCCACACCCCCCAAGCGCCCGGTGCTGGTGGTCGAGGTCGACGTGGCCAAAGCGCTGCCCCTGGGCCTCGACCTGATGCGCAAGACCCTGTCCGCCCGCGGCCTGACCGCGCCCCGCCCACTCACGACCACCCGGTCGTCCGGCGGCTACTGGGCCACCAAGGTCAACGCCATCCGCCTCTCCGACGACGCGGAGCCCTGGGTCAAGGGCTCCGCCGAGATCTACAGCGTCGTCGGCGGCTTCGGCCTGGACGGCAAGGCCACCGTCACCATCGTCCAGATGCCCTACCTGGACAACGACGGCACAACGTACTACCCGAACCAGCTCCTGGCCCACTTCTCCGCCTACAAGTACAACCTGGCCGACGTAGTGATGATGGAAGACGACGGCGACACCAACTACCAGCAACTAGCCCAAGCCATCATCACCGCCCTCCTGACCATCGCCGACGCCGGCACCTACATCCCCCTGGTCAACGCCATACTCTCCGCCATCCCCGCCTCCTGGTGGACCGACGACCCCGACTACGTCGACTCCTGGTACACCCTCTCCACCTCCACCACCGGCCACCTGAACGGCGCCCGCGGCAACGGCTGGATGGACGTGACCCCCTACTGGGTGTCCGAACTCTGACCCAGTCCAGCCTCCTGGGAGAACGGCCGCCTGCCGGGCACACAACTCGGCAGGCGTCCATCGGGGAACCTGTACAGCGCCGGAGCCGGCATGCGAGCCTGGCCGCCATGGCGATCGAGGACCCTCTCCGATTACTGAAGCGCCTGCGGCTGGGCCGGGAAGAGTACTGTCAGCGCTTGCTGACCATGCTGATAGTGGCTGGCCCTTACCCTCCCTGGAACAGCCGCAGCCGGCCCTCTCCTGACGGGGCTCGGTTCCTGGGCTTGCTGGACGAGTTGTCGTTCGGCCGGAGCGAGAGGAGTGGGCAGCCGCTGTTCGTGGACGAGTTCGAGCTGCCCCCGAGGCACACCGACGAGCGGGGCGGAGCACCCGACTACGCCGTGCTGTGGCACGACCGGCTGTGGATGATCGAGCTGAAGACCGAGGCATCAAGCCACCGGCGGGACCAGCTCACCGGGTACTGCACACTCGCCGCCCATCACCATCCCGGCATCACCGTCGACCTCACCTACGTGACACCACCGCTCACCTTCTCGCCGCCAAGCCACCGGGACGGCGACCGCTTCGCACACCTCACCTGGGATCAGGTGGTGCCGCTGGCCGAACAGGTCTGGGGCGCGGGCACGGATGCGGAACGGCGTGCCGTCACGACGTTGAGGGCGGCAGTGGCCAGCATTGGGACGAACTGGACCGACTGGCGAGCACAGCAAGCGGGTGTACGCGAAGCGGCCCCGGCCACAGCCGAAGGCGAAGCAATGACCTTGGCCGAGATGACCGCCGGAGACGGACGGCAGAGAGCCGTCGATCTCCCGGCGGCGGACCTGGACGAACTTCAGCGCCTGCGCCTCGCTCTACGGCAGGCGATCTGCGCCGGTCCGCCACAGTCACCCCTGCGCCATGTACGGCCCTGGCTGTGGAACGCCGCGACCAGCGGGGGCAGAGCACTCACGGCCTCCGGCCAGGAGACGGGGTACGAACTACGCCTCTCCCGGTACCAGAAACCTGTCTGACCGACTCCATCAAGGCAGGAGTCATCGAGGACGATGCGGGGGTTGGCCGTGGTCGTGCTGGGTAGCTGCGTCGCGCATGACGGAGTATGGAATTCACGCGTCTCATGAGCAGATCCCGCCGGCCGAGCTTCTGAGTGCCATGGTGGCCGCTGAGCGGGCCGGGTTCGACGTCGCGATGTGTTCGGATCACTTCTCGCCGTGGAGTGCGCGGCAGGGGCAGTCGGCGTTCGCCTGGGCGTGGCTCGGGGCGGCGTTGCAGGCCACGGGGCTCAGTTTCGGGGTGGTGAACGCGCCGGGGCAGCGGTACCACCCGGCGATCATCGCTCAGGCGATCGGGACTCTTGGGGCGATGTTCCCTGGGCGGTTCTGGGCGGCGCTGGGGAGTGGCGAGTACAGCAACGAGCATGTCACCGGGGGGCCGTGGCCGCGTAAGGAGGTTCGGGACGCTCGGTTGCGGGAGTGCGTGGAGGTCATCCGTGATCTGCTCGACGGGGAGGTCGTCACGCGGGACGGGCTGGTGACGGTGGACCGTGCCCGGTTGTGGACGCGGCCGGAGACACGGCCGCCCCTGATCGGGGCGGCGGTGAGTGTGGGTACGGCGGAGCGGTGTGCGGAGTGGGCGGACGGGCTGGTCACGGTCAACGCGCCGGAGGATCATCTGCGCAAGATGATCGCGGCGTACCGTGACGCGGGGGGACGGGGGCCGTTGTGCCTGCAGGTTCATCTGAGCTGGGCGCCTACGGAGGCCGAGGCGGAGGCCATCGCTCACGATCAGTGGCGCAGCAACGTCTTCGGGCCGCCGGTCTGCTGGGACCTGGAGCTGGTGGAGCACTTCGACGTGGTGTCCGAGCACGTGACCGTGGAGCAGGTGCGCCGCGTGGTGAACGTGTCCGCGGACCTCGAACGGCACATCGACTGGCTGCGCGGCTACGCGGCTCTCGGGTTCGATCGCATCTATCTGCACCACGTGGGCCAGGACCTGCTGCCGTTCATCGACGCCTTCGGGGCCAAGGTCCTGCCCGTACTGCGCTAGGGGCCCTGGTTCACATGGTGAACTGGGTGGCGTGGGGGCCGTGCCATTCGGCGAGGAGGACGGTGGCGTCGTCCTGGAGATGGCTTCCGTGGTAGTGCAGGATGTTGTGGATCAGGCGGCGGAGGGTCTCGGAGACCGGGAGGCCGTCGGAGTGGTGGCGCATGATGAAGTCGACGAAACGGTCCAGGCCGAATTCGTGGCCCTTGGGGTCGCGGGCCTCGGTGATGCCGTCGGTGTAGAACAGCACGCGGTCGCCGGGTTCCAGTTGTTCGCGGCACAGGGTGACGGGGAGGCCCAGGTCGAGGCCCATCGGGTGGGCGGGTGGGCACTGCAGGCGGGTGGTCCAGCGGCCGCCGCGGATCACCACCGGGGGGTGGTGGCCGCGGTTGACCCAGGTCAGTGAGCCGGTGGTGATGTCGAGGTCGGCCAGGATCGCGGTGACGAAGCGGGTGGCCCTGCCGAACTCCTCGATCAGGGTCCGTTCGATCGCCTTGCTGGTCTCGACCAGGTCGGCGCCCTGGCGGCGGTTGTTGCGGCACGCGGCGATCGCCAGGGAGGCGGTCAGGCCGGCGGAGGCGTCGTGGCCCATCGCGTCGAAGATCGCGAGGTTGGCGCGCTGGTCGGTGACGGAGTAGTCGAAGGCGTCTCCGCCGATCTCGTAAGCCGGTTCGAGCGCCGCGCCGATCGCCAGGTGTTCGCCGGTGAAGGTCAGCGGTGGCATGAGGTTCCACTGCATCTCCGCGGCCACGTGCATCGGCCGGGTGCGCACGAGCTTCGCATAGGTGTCGCTGTGGGAACGTTTGCTGACCAGCAGAAGCGCCACAAGCGACGCCAGGGCCCGCATGTCCTCCTGCGTCACCTCGCCGGCGTCCCAGGCCATGACGAGCAGTACCCCGAGCCGTTCGGTGCCGTCGAGCATCGGCACCCACCAGTGGTGCGGCCCGCCGTCGGTGCCCGGCCGGTCCAGTATGCGTGTCTCCTGGTACGCCCGCCCCGCCAGCGTCGTATCGATGCGCATCTCGTGCGGATGCCGGGCCTCGTCCTCGTCGGCGTGCTCCGGCGCGGCCAGGAGGCGGAGCACGTCCTGCTGGAGGTCGACGAGGTACACCCGCGCGTCGTGGAAGCCGACTTCGGCCGCGTGCTTGCAGACCAGCGACGGCACCTGCTCCAGTACCACGACGTGACTGGCTTCGAGCAGCCCGGACAGCATCCGCGCCGTGCCGACGCCTACCGCGCCCCCGTCCGGATGTCCCCGCCCGCTTCCGTCGATCAAGCCTCTCACCGCCAAGAGACTCGCCACGCTCCTGAGCTACCGCTCAGCCCATCACTAACCCGTACCCGGTGCCGCCTGGCGAACACTCAGGTCACAAAGATCTTTTGGTGGCGACAGATGTGACGATCGTGGTCAGCGGGGTAGCGCGTCAGTATGTGCAAAAGAGCGGTCGCGGCGACGGTGGCCGTGGGCGTGACGCTGGCGGTCGCCGGGTGCGCCTCAGGTCAGGACGCCGGCGTGCTGGGGACGGTTGATCGGTTCTACGCGGCGGTGCGCAGCGGTGACGGGGGCGGGGCGTGCGCGTTACTGACGCCGGACACCGCTGAGGCGCTGGCCTCGGAGGAGGAAGGCTGCGCGGCGGCCGTCGTCAAGGCCCGGTTGCCGGCGGGAGCGGTGCTCGGGACGCAGGTGTGGGGCTCGGAGGCGCAGGTGCGGCTGTCCGGGGACACGGTCTTCCTGCACCGGTTCCCCAAGGGGTGGCTGATCCGGGCCGCCGGGTGCACGCCGCGCGGAGAGAAGCCGTATCGATGCGAAGTGGAGAGCTAGACATGCGGAGGTCGTCCACAGCAGGGAGTGAGCGCGGGACCCACGACGTGGGCAGCCGGGTGTTGTTCACGATCACGGTGGTGGTCATCGTGATCGGGTTGGCGTATTTCCTGGTCGTCGGACTGCTGGGGCGTTGACGCGAGGCGCGGCGGCAACCGAAGGGACGACCGAGATGAAACGCTTTCTGAGGGACAACGCGCTCAGCCTCTTCTTCCTGGTGATCTTCGTGCTGGCTCTGGCCGGGCAGTCGTTCGCGGGCAACGCCGATTACAACGCCCGGCAGGTGGCCGCCGGTGGCGCGCCGATCTCGTGGCCCGCGTACGTGACCTCCTCGGACTTCGCCGTCGATGTGGCCGAGAACTGGCAGTCCGAGTACCTGCAGTTCCTGTTGTTCATCATGGTGACGGTGTGGCTCGTGCAGCGTGGGTCGCCCGAGTCGAAGAAACCGGGAGAAGAGGGCACGGGCGACGACGCGCAGCAGAAGGTCGGCGCGCACGCGCGACCGGACAGCCCGTCCTGGGCCAAGGGCACGGGGCTGCGCCCCGCCCTGTACGGCGCATCCCTCGGCATGGTGATGGGACTCTTCTTCGTGTCGTCCTGGGTGGCGCAGTGGGTGGCGGGAAGGGCCGCCTACAACGCCGAGCAGCTCTCACAGCTCCAGGACCCCGTCTCCGCGCTGGAGTACCTCGGGTCACCCGACTTCTGGAACCGCACCCTGCAGAACTGGCAGTCGGAGTTCCTCGCGGTGTTGTCGATGGTGGTGCTGTCCGTCTACCTGCGCCAGCGCGGCTCACCGGAGTCCAAACCGGTGGGCACCCCGCACGGCGTCACCAGCGAGGAGAACTGACCCGGCGAAGTGCGGGTTCACCTCCCGCTCCGCCCGGCCCCGGCGTGCCGCGCGCCCGGGCGAGGGTTGACGCCTCCAGAGGCTCATGACCACAATGTGGCGTGGTAATCCGTTGGGCGAGGTAGGCCGGTACCCTGCACGCCTGACTTTTTCTCATCAGCCATCGACGTGGTCGGCGCACGCATCCCTGGAAGGATCATTTGCGTTTGTCCACGTCCCTTTCGGTCTCGTGCGATCGCGTCGCCCAGCCATGATCTGGTCGTCCTTCCGGGTCCTGCTGCTGGTCATCTTCGGGTCCGTGGTCGTGGCCGTCTCGGCGTCCCCGGCTGAGGCGCACGGGCAGCTCGCGCTCTCGGTACCGGCCAAGGAGAGCACGGTCAGGGAGCCGCTCGAGGCGGTCCTGTTGTACTTCACCGAGAAGCCGCTGTCAGAGGCGTACTTCACCGTCACCGCGCCGAGCGGCGCCCGGGTCGACCGTCCGTGGTCGCACGGTGCGACGAAACGGCTGGACGAGCCGGTCCGGGAGTACTTCCTCGTCGACGGCGTGTGGGAGCCGCGCCTGTACCACGAGGGCTTCGAGGTGCGCGTTCCCGTGGCGCACTGGCCGGAGAAGGGCGTCTACGTCGCCCGCTACTGGACCGTCGCCTCCGACGGGGACACGGTGCGCGGAGAGATCAAGTTCACCTACGCCGGCCGGACCACCAAAGCCCCCAAGGGCTGGACGAGCCCCGCCGACGATCCCGATCCCGCTCTGCTGGCCGCGTCCGGCGAGCACGGTGACACCGGTGAGACCGGCGACGTGGAATCCGCCGGACCGCGGGCCGACGCGACGCAGGGCGGCGCGCCGTCCCCGGGGTGCACACCGAGGACCATGCCGGAGACCGGTTGCGGTCACGCGTCTCAGGCCGCGGAGAGCCCCGCGGCGGCGACGGACACGACCGGGCAGCCGCCGGCGTCCGCGGGTACGGACGTGCTGGTGTGGGCGGTCCCCCTGCTGCTCGTCGCCGGAACGGCTGTCATGGTGGCGAGGGCCGCCCGCTCCCGGCCGGCCGGCGGCCCACCGCCCCGTCCGGGACCGCGCTCCTCGCCTCCTGCTCCGCCACGCCGCGCACCTCGCGGCGGACGCCGCTGACGTCCAGAACCCCGACACCCGTCCCCAGGAGTTCCACGGTGAGATTCCCCGCTGCCCGTTTCCTCGCCACCGCGCTGCTCGGTGTGGCCCTGCTCGGCTGCGGCGGTCCGGGCGCCGGCGCGGCCGCGGCCCCGACCACCGTGAAGGACATCACGGTGACCATCAAAGCCCGGACGGTGACCCCGCCCCCCTCGCGGATCGACGTCACGAAGGGCCAGAGGGTGCGGATCACCGTGACGAGCGACGTGGCGGACCAGGCGCACGTGCACGGCTACGACAAGGCCGCGGTCCTGCGTCCGGGTGTCCCTGGGACGATCGAGTTCGTGGCCGGCCAGAGCGGCCTGTTCGAGGTGGAGACCCACGAACAGGAACTGCAGCTCTTCCAGCTCCTGGTGCGCTAGGCCTGCTTTCCGCACCAGCCCGAATGTCCCTGGTAAGGAGCTATATGTCATCCGGCGCGGTGAGTGATCGGTGGAGGGCGTCGAGGGCGATGTGCGGAAAATGGAGCTAGGGGTGCTCGCGCTGGCCCACGGCGTCGGAGGCCGCCAGGACCTGCCGATCCCCTTCTCCGCCGCGATGACCGGCGCCGTCCTGGCCCTGCTGATGTCGTTCGCCGCGCTCGGCGTGTTGTGGACCGAACCGCGGCTCGCCGGCGCCCTCGCCTACACCCGGCCGGTGGCCGTCCGGGTGCAGGGTCTGGTGAGCGCCCCGGCGTGGCGGTGGTCGTGGCGGCTGGCCGGGCTTCTCGCCACGGCCTACTTCTGCGTCGGGCTGTTCTTCGGGCCGGACCGGGCCGACAATCCGACGGCGGGGGTGTTCTACGTCCTGTTCTGGGTGGGCCTGATCCCGCTGTCGCTGCTGTTCGGCCCGGTATGGCGCGCGGTGAACCCGTTGCGCACGGTGCACCTGCTGGCCTGTGCCGCGCTGCGCCGTGACCCCCGGCGCGGGGTGCGGCCGCTGCCGGAAGGGCTGGGGTACTGGCCGGCCGCCGCAGGCCTGTTCGCGTTCACCTGGCTGGAACTGGTCGCCCCCGGACGCGCCACCCTGCCGGTCATCGGTGCCTGGCTCGCGCTGTACACCGTGGCCATGCTGGCGGGCGCGGTGGTCTTCGGCTCCGGATGGTTCGACAAGGGCGACACCTTCGAGGCGTACAGCGGCCTCATGGGCAGGCTCGCCCCGGTGGGCCGCAACCCGGACGGCACCCTCACCCGGCGCAACCCGCTGCACGGCATGGCGGGCCTGGAACCCGCGCCGGGCCTGGTGGTTCTGGTGATCGTTCTCCTGGGGTCCACCATGTACGACAGCGTCTCCAACGCGCCGTTCTGGGTGCGGTTCGTGCAGGACAGCGCCGTGCCCGCGCCGGTGCTCGGCACGGCCGGCCTGGTCGCCGTCATCGGCGCGGTGCTCGCGGCGTACGTGGCGGCGACCGCGCTGGCCGGGCGATGGGGCGGAGCAGCGCCGGGGAGCACGGCGGGTGAGCTGGCGCACTCGATCGTGCCGATCGCCGTGGGCTACCTGGTGGCCCACTACTTCACGCTGCTGCTCCTGGAGGGCCAGCGGACCATCGCCCTGCTGTCGGACCCCCTGGTCACCGGGGCCGACTGGCTCGGCACGGCCGGGTGGACCGTCGGCGCCGCCGGCACGAGCCCGGCCGGGATCGCCATGCTCCAGGTGACGGTCATCGTCGTCGGCCACGTCATGGGCACCGTGCTGGCCCACGACCGCGCCCTGACCCTCTTCCCCCGGCGCACCGCCGTCCTCGGCCAGGTCCCTCTGCTGGCCCTGATGGTGCTCTACACGGTGACCGGCCTGATGCTCCTGTTCGCGGCCTAGGCAGAGGGCGTTGCCATAGGGGGGAGCACCGGCGACGCCGACGGGATCTTCGTGTACGTCCACCCCACGGAGACGACGACGCGGGACGACCTCACCGTCGGTCTGCTCGGCCGCGCGAAACGCGCCGGCGACCGGCACGCCCTGGAGGTCGTGCACGTGAGGAACGCCGGACAGCGAGCGGCCCGGCTACTGACAGTCCCGCATCTGGAGGAACTCGTTCTTGACCCGGGCGACCTCGCTGGCGATGAGACCGCAGCAGTCGCCGTCGATGTCCTCCTCGTGCAGGCCTTCGGTCAGGGGTGCCGGGTGCCGTTCCTCGGCGAAGCTCATGAGGTCCGTGCTCCTGATCTCGGTGTGGCCGTCGACGACGATGGTGGCGTCGGAGGTGATCAGGTCGAGATGGATGTCGGACCAGTACTCCACCACGTCGAGACGCTGCCCGTGCATGCCGAGGCCCAGATGCACGCCGGGGTGGCGCTCGTTGATGTGGGAGTTCAGCGGGATGAAGCCGGTGGTGCCGACGTTGGTGCCGAAACCGAGCTCGCCGATCCGGTCGGCGTTGTCGAGCTTCAGGCAGCGCTCGAGCAGGCGGGTCACGAGCGGGTCGGCGCACGCGACATCGGTGACCCGGCCGTTCCTGATGCCGACCGTGACCGGGTGGGCGGCCAGCCGGGCGTCGTAGCTGGTGTAGGAGGTCACGTTGAAGGCGCCGTCGGCGACGAGGACGCCGTTGATGTCCGCCGGGTACGTGCTGACCTCACCCGGCGGCAGCACGAGGAAGGCGCCTTCCCGCCACACGCCGCGGTTGCTGAGCCAGCGGTAGCGCCGGGAGTCGACGGTGACCTCCAGGTCCGTGCCGCTGCTGGAGGTGATGCGCAGGTGCGACGCGGGCATCATCCGGTTCAGCAGCGCCCCGTTCAGCGCGGAGAGCAGCGTGGGGGTGACGCTCATCGAGTGGCGGAAGAACTCCGCCGACGCGTTGATGATCCGGTACGTCGCCCAGCGGTCCTCGGCGTAGGGGGCCAGCGCTCGCCGGAGCTGGAGCACGTGCGACATCGAGTTGAGCTCCATCGTCAGCAACACGATGCGCGGATGCGGGGACGCGGGGTCGGGGAGCGCCGCGCGCAGCCGCGGCTCCACGGTGTCGTCGTGGACCGCGTTCATGCCGAGCAGCGCCGGCTCGATGCCGCGGACGGCCAGCTCGGCGGCGACCCACGCGGCGGGCTCCCTGGCGTCCGCCGTGTACAGGAGGAACACCTGGTCGTCAGGCCGTATCTGGAGGTACTCGTCGAGCAGGTTGGACACGCCGTCCCACACGGCGTCATCGGGGATCATGGCTGCGGTCGTCATCGTCATCGCCTCTGGAGTTCACCGAACGCCGACAGGTGTCCGGGTGCCGTCGTCGGACGGCGGCACCCGGAGTGGAATCGAACGCCTGCGGTCAGGCGATGCCCCAGACCCTCTCGTCCGGGGCGTCGATGTCGTCGCTGACGACGTCGACACGGATGCCGTCGGTCGTGGTCAGGTTCTCCACGCTCATCTGCTCCAGCGCCGCACGCAGCGCCTCGTCGCGTGTCATGTCACACCTTCTCTCTTGTCGGACTACCTTCACGGGACATCAGAGGACTTTCTTTCCGGCGGGCCACTGCCGCACCCGGTAGGGCAACCACCAGGCCGTGCCGCCGAGGAGATGAACGAGCCTCATCGTGGTGAGATCGCGCAGGATCGGCGGGGGGATCGCCGAGGCGGGGCACCCTTCCAGCAGGTGGTCGATCGCCGCACGGTGCACGGGACCGTCGACGGTGACCTTGCGGAGGATCTCGGAACGCCGGTCGCGTACCTGGAGGAACCCCGGTCCGCGGCGGTAGACGCACTTGAAGAAGTGATAGCTGTCCCGCCATTCGCGGCGGACGTCCTCGGCGCCGACGACCTCGGCGGGCGGGTAGAGATGGCTCAGCGGCCGCCACCGCTCGGCACCCAGGCGTAGCCGCCAGTCGACGGCGATTCCATGCCCGGTCAGCTCCCGCACCAGCACGAGAGTGCGCACGGCCGCCGCCTGACCGCCCGCGATCTCCAGATCCACGGTGTCGCTCAGCGCGACCCGGCGCACGCCGCTCTCGAAGAACACGCGGCTCTCGTCCGCGGCGGGACCGGACACCACGGCCGTCCCCGCGAACATGCCGGGCCGGTCGAGCTCCTCGTAGTCGCGCCACAACGTCACCGTGACCGGCGTCATCGCGGCTCACCCGCCAGCGCCGGTGCCGCCTGGTCGCCGGCGTGCCGGTTCACCCGCCGCAGCTTCTGGTTGGCGGGACTGACCGCGGTCAGCACGACCTGCCCGCCGTCGGCGAAGATCAACCCCAGCTCGCGCCAGCGCCGGAGCAGCTCCGCGACGTCGCCTTCGGTCACGCCGAGCTTCCCGGCCAGCGCGGCCGGCCGGTGCGGCCGGTCGAGCAGGCGCATGGCGGCCATCTCCACCGGGTCGTCCACCCGCAACGTCGTCCAGTCGAAGGCCGGTCGCCGGCTCACCAGCGCGAGGTGGTCGCCGAGGTCGCACAGCGTCAGCCGGCTGTCCGGGTACGCCGACTCCCACTCCGCCGCCGCGGCGGCGAGCCGGTCCGCGACCGCCGCGTCGATCCCGCGTGGCGGCGCCTCGAACAGGTAGCCGAGGTCGAACAGCTCGTGCTCGGGGAGGTCGTAGATCAGCGAGTACTGAGAATGCGGCCGCAGCTCCGCGAACCCCAGCTCCGGCCGGTCGAAGTACGGGCTGAACCGCTCGATCGCCAGCCTGCCCACCATGCCGGGCGGGGGAAGGTGATGCAGCGCGGGAAACTGCTCGACGACGGACGTGTAGTCGTCGGCGGTCTCCCCGGGAAAGCCGAACAGGTAATTCCACTCCACCCAGATGCCGGCCGATTCGGAGTCGCGCATCATGCGGACGTTCTGGCAGCCGGTGACGCCCTTCTCCATGATGCTCAGGACGCGACTGCTGAGGCTTTCGATCCCCGCCTGGACCCGCACGACCCCCGCGTCGGCGAGAGCCTGGACCTGACTGCGCCGCAGGTTGGCTTTGACCTCGTAGAACATGCGGAAGTCGTAGTCCGCCGCGGTGAGAGCGGGCAACACCGACGTCAGGTAGTTCATGTCCAGGATGTTGTCGACCATGAACACGTCGAGGACCTGGTGACGCTCCGCCAGACCGATCAGCTCGTCAAGGAACCGTTGCGGACTCTTGCTGCGGAACTCCATGAACGACCCGTTGAGGCCGCAGAACGTGCAGTGATGCTTTTCCCCCCACCAGCAGCCGCGTGAACTTTCCAGCACCAGCCGCGGATCCCCCCACATCCGCGCGGCCGAGGAGGCGTACCGCTGGAAATAGTCGTCGAAGTCCGGGGCGACGATCTCGCCCGGCGCCAGCGGCCGGGCACTCATGGCGTTGGCGACCGAGGCTCCCGTGCCGTCCCGCCAGACCAGTCCAGGTATCGCCCCGAAATCGCCGCCCCCGGCCAGAGTGTCGACGAACCGCGGGAAGGCGACCTCACCTTCCCCCCGCAGCACGAAATCCACGAACGGAAAGAGCCGGTGCAACGCGGCCCCCTGCGCCCCGTCACAACTGGCCCCGCCGAATATCGTGACGATCTCCGGCCGCAGCCGCTTGACCTGCCTGGCCGCCGACAACGCCGCGACGTTCTGCTGGAAGGTGGACGTGAACCCCACCACATCAGGCGCCGAATCGGCGATCCGTCCCGCGAGTTCCCCGACGAACGCCGGCGCCAGCTCGTGCAGACGGTGACACAACGCCATCTGCTGATCGGTCTTCCCCCCGCTCATCCGCTCGTCGAACTGCCGCCGCCGCCAGGACGGGTCATCGTAAAGAGCGGAGGAGAAGACCCAGTCGCCGTTCCCCTCGGTGAAGGACTGCTGGGCGAAGAAGTCGTAGTCCTCCACCCCCAGATCGACATGCTCCTGGACCCAGTCGACGTAATCGATGTTGGCGTACACCACCTCGACCTCGGCCCCGGGAATCCGCTCCTTCACCGCACGCTTGAGAATGCCCAGCGCCAACGAGGGAACATCGGTGGATCCCCACGGCATGTTGACGAGAAGTATCCGCATCCCGCTCCCCTCAGTGGCGAAACCACGACGGCGGCGACCCCTCATACTCCTCGGGGGCCCGGGACCCGACAAGCTACGGCCAGGTGAGTGTTTCGCTACGCTCAGGTGATGCGGTGAGACACTGATCCGGCCGCTCCGGGGGTCAGCGCCTCGCGGCGGGGCGGGCGGCGAGTACGGCGGCGCAGGTCGCGAGGGTCAGGCACGTGGCGATCACCCCCAGGATGAGCGGCCACGGCACCACGAGGGGGACGTCGGTGTTCATGGCCGTGGCGAAGGCGCGTCGCATGCCCAGCAGGGCGGGCAACGCCACCACGAGGCCCATGCCGGTGCCGAGGAGCACCACGAACATCGACTCGGCGGCCACGGTGCCGAGCACCTGCCGGGGTGTCGCGCCGGACTGGCGCAGCACCGCGAGGTCGCGGACGCGGCCGGCCGCCGACATCACCATCGTGTTCACGATCGCCACGCCCGCGTAGGCCGTGGACACCACGACGAGGAGTACGGTGGCGATCCACACCAGACGGTCCTCCTCGGCGTCCGCCTCCGCCGAGTAGGTGGGGACGTCCACCACGCGCGCTCCCGGGCCGGGCGGCGTGGGGGTGCCCGCGACGTAGGCCTCCTCGGCGAGGGCCACCGGGTCGTGTCTCCTGAGCAGTTCCCGGGAGAGCAGCACGTCGGCGTCCGCCTCGCGGACCACGCCGGCCACCGTCGGCGACGCCGAGGTGCCGTCCTCGAACGACACCTCCAGCGTCGAGCCAGGGCGCAGCCCGCGTTCCTCGGCCAGCCACTCCGCCACGAGCACCCGGTCGTCGCTCCGGAGCGCGTCGAGCGAGCCGGACACCACCTGGACGTCACCCGCCCGCTCCAGCAGTTCCGGGGTGGCGCCGATGGCGCTCAGGGGGTCGCCGTCCGGCTGGAACACGGCGGTGAACAGGGACGACTGCGCGCCCGCCGCGGACGCCGCCGCGTCCGTCAGGCCCGGGGTGCCGTCCGGCACGATCACCGTGTCCGCCCGGATCGTGGTGGCGCGCACCTGTGCGAACCCCGCGGCGGTCGTCTGCACCATCCCGGTGATCAGGACCGCGCACCCCACCGTGATCAGCACCGGCGTGGCGGTGGCCGCGGTACGGCGGACCGCGGTCAGCGCGTTCTCACGGACGAGCATCCCGGTCGCGCCGCGGCCCCGGGCGAACGGCCACGACACCAGCCGTGCCACCGGCGGCACGACCGCGGGCGACAGCAGCGCCAGTCCCGCGATCACCCCCATCGCCGCGAGCAGGCCCGACGTCACGAACGCGTCGGAACCGTCCGAGAGGCCCGCGTCGGCCGCGGCCGCCAGGCCCAGCGCGCAGCACGCCGCCCCGGTGATCCACCGCACGCGCGGCATCGGACGGTCGTCCACCTCGGCCTCGCGCAGCGCCTCCAGCGGGCGCACCCGCGCGGCCCGCCGGGACGCCCACCACACCCCTGCCGGCGTGCCGATCACCCCCACCGCGAACGAGCCCGCGAGCGGCAGCGGGGACAACCGCACCGCGAAGCCCGGCGGCTCGAACCCGGCCGTGACGAGCACGTCCCCGAGTACGGGACCGAGCAACGCGCCGGCCGCCACCCCGCCCGCCGTCGCGGTGACACCGACCACCAGCGCCTCGGCGTACACCATGCGCCACACCTGGCGCGGCGTCGCCCCCACCGCGCGCAGCAGGCCGAACTCGCGGCGCCGCTGCGCCACCCCCACCGCGAACGTCGAGCTCACCACCAGGATCGCCACGAACGCGGACAACACGGCCATGGCGGTGAGCACCTGCATGCCGATCCAGCGGGTCCGTTCGTGCTCCCGCGTCTCCAGGACGCTGCGCCCGTCCCCGGTGCGCACCACGCCGGTGGCGCCGGCCGCCGTCCCCGCGGCCGCCGCGACCGCCGCGACGTCCGCCCCCGGCTCGGTGACCAGGCCGATCGCCCGCACCCCCGCCGAGACACGGGCCGCCTCCGCGTCGTTCAGGTACACCCCCGGCCCGTTCACCGTGCCGGACACCGTGTACGTCACCGGCCCGTGCACGGTCAGCACGGACACCCGCGCCCCCGGCGCGAGCCCGAGCGACCGGTCCAGCGCCGCCTCGCCCTCCCGCGGCGCGGCACCCGCCGTCAGCGTGTACGGCGCCAGCATCGCCGCCGACCACGCGTACCCCCGGTCAGCCGCCACCGGCCTGCCCCCGATGACCGGCTGCGCGTAGAACGTGCGATCCGGTATGGCGTGCGCCACCCCCGGGATCGCGTCCAGCCGTTCCCGCAGTGACGTGACCGCCTCAGGCGACCACGGCCGGTCGGGGGCGAAGCTGCCGTCGCCACGCTCGATCACCGGCACCGAGACGAACACGGGCGTCCCCGCCAGCCGCTCGGGCACCTCCGCCCCGGCCGAGGCCAGAGCGAGGACGCTCATCGACACCATCGCCATGCCGAGGAACAGCACGACGAACCCCCCGGCGAACGAGGGCCACCGCTCACGCAACGTCGCGAAGGTCAGCACGGCGCGGCCTCCAGTACGGCCATCCGCGCGGCGACGGACTCGGCGGTGACGGTGCCGGTGTACTCGTCCACCACGCACCCGTCGGCGAGGAACAGCACCCGGTCGGCGTAGGAGGCCGTCACCGGGTCGTGCGTCACCATGATCATCGTCTGTCCGTGGTCGTCGACCAGCCCGCGCAGCATGCCGAGGATCTGGCGCGACACCTTGGTGTCGAGCTGGCCGGTCGGCTCGTCGGCGAACACCACGGCGGGCCTGCTGATCAGCGCACGCGCGATCGCGACACGCTGCTGTTCGCCGCCGGACAGGCCGCTCGGCCGGTGGCCCGCCCGGTCCGCGAGGCCGACCTCCGCCAGCGCCGCCCGGACCAGGCCGGACGGGGCCGCGCGGCCCGCCAGGCGCAGCGGCAGCGCCACGTTCTGCTCGGCGGTGAGCGCGGACACCAGGTTGAACGCCTGGAAGACGAACCCCATCCGCTCGCGGCGCAACACGGTCAGGTCGTTCTCGCTCAGCGAGCCGAGGTCGGTGCCGTCGATGACGACGGTGCCGCCGGTCGGCCGGTCCAGTCCCGCCGCGCAGTGCAGCAGGGTGGACTTGCCGGACCCCGACGGCCCCATGACCGCCGTCAGTGTGCCCGCGTGGAAGCTCGCCGTCACCCCGTCGAGGGCCTTCACCGTGCGGGCGGCCGTGCCGTACAGCCGGCGCACCGCTTCGAGCCGCACGGTCTCCTTGTGATCTCCCGGGTGTGCGCGGTCTCCGCCGCCGGTGGATTCTGCCGGGTGCCCGCGGTCTCGGCCGCCTGGGGGGTCTGTCGGGTGCATAGGGTCCAGCGAAGCCGCCCGTGCCGGGCCGGCGCACTGGCGCTGGGACGAGGGCCCAGGGTAGACCCAGCACTACCGCGCCGGCGCACCCCGACGGGCTAACGTCGGGGAGTGCTCGCGCGTACCGCCTTGGCGGCGATGACCCGCAGGCCGTCGGCGTTCCTCCGCTCGTCGTGGCCCTGGCGTTCCCTGGCCTACCTGCTGTGCAGCGCCGTCCACGCGGTGACCGCGTGCGTGACGATCTACGCGGCCTACGCCTACGGCGTCGGGCTCGCGCTCGTGGGGGCACTGCTCGCCCTGGCCGTGCTCACTCTGCCTGCGGCGGCGTTCGAGCGGTGGCGGCTGCGGCTGGTGGACCGCGCCCCCGCGGGCGACCCGCACGTGAAGCCGCCGCGGCCGGGCCCTCGGGCCTGGCTCGCCACCCGCCTGCGCGAGCAGGCGACCTGGCGGGAGCTGGGGTTCACGGTCGTCGCGGTGTCCGTGATGTGGTGGATGGACGTGGGGCTGGTCTCGTCGGCGCTCTGGCTCCCGCTGCTGCTGATGTCGGGCCCGTTCCAGCCGAGCATGACGCCGGTGGAGGGCCTGCCGTTGTTCGCCGCGGGCCTGCTGCTGATCCCGCTCTTCGCCTACATGCTGGCCGCGTGGGCGGGCACCCGGGCGATGATCACGCGAGCCGTCCTGGCACCGGGCGACGCGGAGATCATCCGCTCCCGCGCACGCCTGGTCGACGCGTTCGAGGCCGAACGCCGCCGCATCGAACGCGACCTGCACGACGGCGCCCAGCAGCGGCTGGTCTCCCTCAGCATGAAGCTCGGCCTGGCCCGGCTCGACCTGCCGCCCGGTTCGCCCGCCGAGGCGCAGATCGCCGAAGCGCACGAGGAGGCCAAACGTGCCCTGGCCGACCTGCGCGAACTGATCCGGGGCGTCCACCCCCAGGTACTCACCGACCGGGGCCTGGGCGCCGCCGTGCACGACGTGGCAGGCCGGTCTCCCGTCCCCGTCGACGTCGATCTCTCGCTGCCCGGCCGGTTACCGTCACCCATCGAGGTGACCGCCTACTACGTCGTATCGGAGGCGATGGCGAACATCGCCAAGCACAGCCACGCGCGGCACGCTTTCGTGCACGCCCGGCTCCACGACGGCGCGCTGACGCTGGAGATCGGCGACGACGGCGTGGGAGGCGCCGACCCGGCAGCCGGTTCCGGCCTGGCCGGCCTGGCCGACCGAGTCGCCGTCGTGGACGGCGAGATGACCCTGTCCAGCCCCCTTGGCGGCCCGACATCGCTGCGTGTGGAGATCCCGTGCCCCATCTCCGGATAGCCCTGGCCGAGGACGGCGTTCTGCTCCGCGAGGGCCTCGCCGGCCTCCTGGACCGTTTCGGCCACGAGGTCGTCGCCTCGGTGTCCGACGGCGAAGCCCTGATCGCCGCCGTGGCCGAACACACCCCCGACATCGTCGTCGCCGACGTACGCATGCCCCCCGCCTTCACCGACGAGGGCCTGCGCGCCGCCCTGACCCTGCGCGCCTCCCACCCGAAGCTGGCCGTCCTGGTACTCAGCCAGTACGTCGAGCAGACCTACGCCGCCGAACTACTCGACTCGAACGGCGGCACCGGCATCGGCTACCTGCTGAAGGACCGGATCGGCGACGTACAGGAATTCGTCGACGCCGTGGAACGAGTCGCCGCCGGCCACACGGTCGTGGACCCAGAGGTCGTACGCCAGCTCCTCAGCCGCCGCCGCGAACCACTGTCCCGCCTGACCCCCCGCGAACGAGAGGTCCTGAGCCTGGTGGCGGAAGGCCGCTCCAACGCCGCCATCGCCCGCGCCCTGTTCGTCACCGAAGCCGCCGTAGCCAAACACATCGCCGGCATCCTCACCAAACTGGACCTCCCCCCCGCCGGCGACGACCACCGCCGCGTCCTCGCCGTCCTCACCTACCTCCGCGGCCACCCGCACGCACCCGGACGCTGACCTGAGAGCCCATCTCCCGGAACCCGAGCCCCCGGGCGACCCGCCGCGACACGTCCCCCCGCGCCCTCCACTGCGGCAACACGGGCCAGACTCGCCCACAGGTGGCGTGCCCGATCGAGACTCCACGACATTCGCCGATGATCCCAGTGAGCCGGCATGGGAGAAACTTCTATATAGAAGCCCATCACATCAATTGTGGATGTGGTGGAGTTAACCGTTATGAGGCAGCGCTGGCGCGGGCCGAGCCGTCGTACGGTCGGCATGATCTCCGTGATCGCGGCCGGGGTGGTGGCCGCGGCGGGGGTGGTGGCGGGAGCATCCGGAGCGCGCGACGTGGCCGCCTATGTGCCGATGGCCGGTGTGCTGCTCCTGGCAGCCGCGGTGCTCGCGGGGACCGGCCTCGGCCTGTCGTCGCGGCGTGGCCCGCGCTCCGGTCGTGCGACGCTGCATGTCCTGTCGTGGTGGTGGGTCCTCGCCGGGGTGGTCATCGTCGTGGTCTCCATGTGGAGTGCCACGGCGGTCCTGCTGTTCCTGGCGGACGGCGCCCCGGACGCCACCAGGCGGGCCGAGCTGCGGCTGGACGCTGTGAAGACCGGTCTGACCGTCGGCGCCGGTGCCGCGGGGCTGGTGGCGCTCTTACTGGGTGTGCGCCGGCAATGGCTCGGCGAGCGCGCACAGGCGTACCAGGAGTTCGACGCCGACGAGAAACGGGTGACCGAGCTTTACACCAAGGCGACCGACCAGCTCGGACACGACAAAGCCGCCGTACGCTTGGCGGGTCTGTACGCCCTGGAGCGTGTCGCCCAGAGCAATCCGGAACATCGCCAGACGGTCGTCGACGTGATCTGCGCCTACCTCCGCATGCCTCCCGTCCTGACCTCGCCCGCGCCGGAGCAACCGGGAAAGGGGGCAGACCACCTGGTGAACCCCGAGGAAGAGATCCGGGTGTTCGTCGACCCGCAGGAGCTCCAGGTCCGCACCACCGCTCAGCGGATTCTCCGGAACCATCTCCGCTGGAGCAGGTCCGAACGCCTGCCTCCCCTTCTGTTCTGGCCGGACATCGATCTGGAGCTTTCCGGCGCATGGCTGGTGAAATTCGATCTCAGCGATTGCCGGATGCGCGCGGCGGGTTTCGGTGGGGCCACGTTCGAGGGGTTCGCCCGTTTCGACCGGGCCACGTTCGAGGGGCGAACCGTTTTCAGCGGAGCGGTCTTCACCGGCAGGGCTTCCTGGGGGGAGGCCAACTACAAGGCGTGCTTCGCGGAGGCGCTCTTCACGCAGGACGCGATGTTCCGGGAGACCGTGCTCGCCCTCCGGGCGGATTTCCGGGGCGCCGTTTTCACAGAGATGGCGCTCTTCAGCCGGACCCATTTCAAGGAACGGGCTGTCTTCCGCGCGGCGGCCTTCACAAAGGAAGCGGTCTTCGACGGAGCCGCCTTCATGGGCGAGACAGGCTTCCGGCAGGCGCTGTTCACGAGCGGGGTCTCGTTCCGGGGGACCAGCTTCGCGAGCCATCCGGAGTTTCACGAGGCGAGGGTGCGCCCGGCTTCCGGCGTACGGCGGTCCTGGCCCGACGGGTGGCGCGAGGCGGCCCCTTCTGACGACTCGGACTTTCTCGAACTCGCACAGGAAGGTCCTCTTACTGGCGGACCTCCGGAAGAGGAGACGGCTCGCCGGCAAGAAGCTGTTTGAAGTTCGTCCGGCGGGGCGTCCGGTCATCGCGAGGTCTCCGGGGTGGGTGGGCAGCAATCGCCGGTGCAGCCGGAGGGGTCGGTGGTGGATGTGGGGAGGGAGGTGGTGGGGCGAGGGCAGCAGGTGTTGCCGTGCCAGGCTTCGTGGCCTTCCTTGAGGGCTATGGCGGCGATCATCAGGGCGGCGAGGGGGTCGGCCCAGGACCAGCCGAGCAGGGTGTTCAGGGCCAGGCCGGTCAGGAGTATGGCTGACAGGTAGGTGCACAGCAGGGTTTGTTTGGAGTCGGCCACGGCTGAGGTGGAGCCTAGTTCTTGGCCGGCGCGTCGCTGGGCTGTGGACAACAGGGGCATGACGGCCAGGGAGAGGGCGGCCAGGATCAGGCCGGGGGTGGAGTGCTGGGCCTCGCCGGTGCCGAGCAGTGCTCGTACGGCGTCGAAGGTCACGTAGGCGGCCAGGGCGTAGAAGGAGATCGCGATGACGCGGAGCGCGGTTCTCTCACGGCGCTCGTGGTCGGTGGCGGAGAACTGCCAGGCCACCGCGGCGGCTGAGGCCACCTCGACCACGGAGTCCAGGCCGAAGCCGATCAGTGCGGCGGACGAGGCGATGGTGCCGGCGGTGATGGCGACGGCCGCTTCGATCACGTTGTAGGTGATGGTCGCCGCGACCAGTAACCGGATGCGGCGCCGCAGCACCGCCCTTCGCTCCAGGGAAAGGTTCAGGACGGTCACGTCA
Source organism: Sphaerisporangium sp. B11E5 (assembly GCF_039871875.1). Taxonomy (NCBI): domain Bacteria; kingdom Bacillati; phylum Actinomycetota; class Actinomycetes; order Streptosporangiales; family Streptosporangiaceae; genus Sphaerisporangium; species Sphaerisporangium sp. B11E5. The sequence goes on from NZ_JBDPMD010000023.1 coordinate 55,718, forward strand.
GCGCCTGCCCTTCGATGTGGTCGAGAAGCTCGTCGTCGTGCGGCTCGGGGGTGTGGCGCAGCGTCACGGTGTGGCCGGCGGCGGCCAGGAGTTGCTCGGCCGAGGCCAGCAGGTCCATCAGCTCGGGCCGGGTCAGGGAGTAGAACGACTGCCGGCCCTCCGCGCGGTAGCCGACCAGGCCGCAGTCGCGCAGGCAGGCCAGGTGCTTGGACACCGTGGACTGGGCCAGCCCGAGTTCGCCGGTCAGGTCCACCACGCGGGCCTCGCCACGGGCCAGGCGCCGCACGATGCGCAGCCGGGTCTCGTCGGCCAAGGAGTGGAACAGCGCCGCCGCCGGGGAGACGCCGGCGGCGATGTCCGCGCTGACGCACCGGCCACCGTCAGGATTCATCGCCATATGGCGATGATAGCCCCGCCTTGTTATGACAGCGCAAGCACAGGTTGCCGCGTCACCCCCGCCCTGTACACCTCCCGCCGGGACGTCGACCGCCTGGCCGAAGCCCTGCATGACCTCTGGCGCCTCGCGGCGCGGTTCACGCCGGGTAGGCGTGGGTCTCGGTCGCCTTGATCGACGCCCACACCCGCCGGCCGGGGGTCAGGTCGAGGTCGGCGACGGCGGCGGGGGTGATGTCGGCGAACGCGGTGATCGGGCCGTCGAGGTGGACGCGGACGTTGTCGCCGTGGCGTTCGATGCCGTCGACGCGGGCCTGCCAGAGGTTTCGCGGGCTGCCGTCCGGCCGGGTGCGGTACAGGGCGACCGCGGTGGGGGAGAAGGCGACGAACGCCGGGCCGCGCAGGTGCTCGGACGTGCTGAGCGCGAGCTCGCCGACCTTGACGTGCTGCCCGTCGGCCACGCCCCGGTACAGGTTGAGGCCGACCAGGCGGGCGACGTAGTCGGTACGCGGGCGGCGGGCCACCTCACCCGGCGCGCCTTCCTGCACGACGGCGCCGTTCTCGATGACGATCAGCCGGTCGGCCAGCACCATCGCGTCCAGCGGGTCGTGGGTGACCAGGACCGTGGCGCCGTCGAAGTCACCCAGGTGGCGGCGCAACCGGGAGCGGATCTCCAGCCGGGTGTGGGCGTCGAGGGCGGCCAGCGGCTCGTCGAGCAGGAGCACGCGGGGCTGGACGGCCAGCGCCCTGGCCAGCGCCACCCGTTGCGCCTGGCCGCCGGACAACCGCCGGGGCTTGGCGGCGGCATGGCCGGCCAGGCCGACCCGCTCCAGCAGTGCCGCGGCGGCGCGGCGGGCCTCGGCCTTGGGGACACCCTGGCAGCGCGGGCCGAAGGCGATGTTGTCCAGCGCGGACAGGTGCGGGAAGAGCAGGTAGTCCTGGAAGACCATGCCGATCGGGCGCCGCTCGGCGGCCAGGGTGTGCAACGGCTGCCCGTCCAGAGTGATCTGCCCGCCGGTCATGGCCGTCAGCCCGGCCAGGGCACGCAGCGCGGTGGTCTTGCCCGCGCCGTTCGGGCCGAGCAGCGCGACCACCTCGCCAGGGGCCACCTCCAGGGCGATGTCCAGCTCGAAGTGGGGCCGGGTGACCACCAGCCGCGCCCGCAGCGTCATGGCGCGCTCACCCACCGGTCCCGCAGACTGACCAGGATGATCACCGACACCGCCAGCAGGACCAGGCTGAGCACGATGGCCGCCTCCGGCTCGGTCTCCAGCGCCAGGTAGACCGCCAGCGGCATCGTCCGCGTGGTACCGGGGAAGTTGCCCGCGAACGTGATGGTGGCGCCGAACTCGCCCAGTGCCCGCGCCCAGCACAACACCGCCCCGGCCACCACACCCGGCATGATCAGGGGCAGGGTGACACGGCGGAAGACGGTCCAGCGCGAGGCCCCGAGCGTCGCGGCGGCCTCCTCGAAACGCTGGTCGGCGCCGCGCAGCGCACCCTCGACGCTGATCACCAGGAACGGCATCGCCACGAAGGCCTCGGCGACGATCACGCCGGCCGTGGTGAAGGGCAGCGTGATCCCGAAGGTCGTGTCCAGCCACTGCCCGGCCAGTCCGCGCCGCCCGAGCACCAGCAGCAGCGCCACACCGCCGACCACCGGGGGCAGCACCAGCGGCACGGTCACCAGGGCCCGCACCAGGCGCCGTCCCGGGAAGTCCACCCGTGCGAGCAACCAGGCCAGCGGTACCCCGAGCAGCAGGCATGCCGCGGTGGCGACGGTCGCGCACACCAGTGACAGCCGTAGCGCTTCCAGCACCTGCGGCTCGGCCAGCCGCTCCAGCAGCGTCGCCCAAGGGGCGCGGACCAGCAGCCCGGCCAGCGGCAGCACCAGGAACACGAGCCCGAGCAGCGCGGGAAGCACCAGCATCCACGGCAGGCGGCCGGACGGCGCCGAGCGGCCGGCGAACCCGCTGGGCGGGCTCACCGGTCCGGTGCGATCAGGGGTGACCATACGGGCTCAGGGTGTCTCGAAGCCGGCCTTGGCCAGCACGTCCTTGCCCCGCTGCGACAGCACGAGGTCGGCGAACCGCCGGGCGAGGTCACCCGCGGGGGCCTTGGTGAGGGTCGCGATCGGGTAGTCGTTGATCGCCGTGTCGGCCTCGGGGAACTCGATGCCCTGGACCTTGCCCGCCGAGGCCGTCACGTCGGTCCTGTAGACCAGGGCGGCGTCCACCTCGCCGAGTTCGACCTTGGTGAGGGTGGCCTTGACGTCCTGCTCAAGGGTGACCGGGGTGACCTTCAGCCCGGCGGCGTCCAGCGCCTTGACCGCGGCGGCCCCGCACGGCACCTGCTCGGCGCACAGCGCCACCTTGACCTTGGGGTCGGCGAGGTCCTTGAGCTCGTCCACCCCGGCCGGGTTGCCGGCCGGGACGGCGATCTGCAGCTTGTTGCGCGCGAACGTGGCCGGTGCGCCCGCCAGGGAGGCGTCGGTGACCGTCTTCATGGTGGCCGGGCTGGCGGCGGCGAACACGTCGGCGGGCGCGCCCTGGGTGATCTGCTGGGCGAGCGTGGCGCTGGACCCGAAGTTGAACCTCACCGTGGTGCCCGGGTGCGCGGCCTCGAAGACCTTCCCGAGCTCGGTGAACGTACCGGTCAGCGACGCGGCGGCGAACACCGTCACCTCCGTGGCGGGAGCCGAGGCGGCCGGGGCACCGGAACCGCATCCCGACAGCCCCAGTGTGAGCGCGACGGGCAGGGCGGCCACCCACCGGGAGGAACGACGGAACACCAAGGGAGACTCCTCACTGGCTACCGGCCACACGTTCGTGGCCGGGGATCTCCACGACGACGTTGGTGGACTTGATCACAGCGACCGCGACCACCCCCACCGCCAGGCCCAGCTCGTCGGCGGCCTGACGGCTCATCAGGGACACCACCCGGAACGGTCCCGCGGCGATCTCCACCTGTGCCATCACCGCGTCCCTGATCACCTCGGTCACGATCCCGCGAAAGCGATTACGCGCCGAGGAACGGCCACCGTCGGACGTTTCGACCTGAGCACGGGCGAAAGCCGCCAGGTCGGCGCCGTTCACCTGCCGGTGCCCGTTCTCGTCCCGCTCCGCGGCCAACCGCCCGGCGTCCACCCACCGGCGGACTGTGTCGGAACTGACCCCGAGCAACGCGGCGGCCTCGCTGATCCGAAACGTCGTCACAAGCCCACCGTACTCCTCGCATATTCAAGCCTGAACCCTCGTCAGGGGTCGCAACAGCGGGAGGAGACGGCCCCGGAGCCCGGCCCGTACTCCACCGGCTTCGGCGGCGGCGGCGTCCGCACCAGCGCCGGGCACCCGGACCACGCCGAGGTCCGCGCCGCCACCCGGATCGAGTGGGACCTCGGAGACGCGGAAGCCACACGTGCCCCCATCCTGGAACTGGCCGACACCGACGACCCCCCGGCCCGGGTCTTCTTCGGCGAGCCGCTCGAGCCGGTCGCGGCCGAGTACGAGGAACGCCTCGCCACCTGGCGGAAGTGGCAGCCACGCGCCCTGGCCGCGTTCCGTTGACCGCGCGCGGTGGCGTGCCAGGGGCTCACGCCGATGCCGGCATCGGGGTCAGGGCTTGAGCACGACCTTCTCGCAGTCGTCCTGTTTGTTCTTACAGATGTCGAAGCCGCGCGGCGCCTGCTCCAGGGGCAGGGTGTGGGTGATGACGCGGGTGGGGTCGAGTTCGCCCCGTTCGACCCGCCGGAGCAGCGGTTCCATGTACCGCTGCACATGGCACTGCCCGGTGCGCAGGGTGAGCGAGCGGTTCATCCACGACCCGGCGGGGAACTTGTCGATCAGCCCGCCGTACACCCCGATGACCGACACGACGCCGCCGCTGCGGCACGACATGATGGCCTGCCGCAGAACTCGTGGCCGAGGACGTCGCCGTCCCGCATGGCCGGCACGTAGCCGTCGAGCAGGTGCAGGTCCGAGCCGCAGACGGCGGTCGAGGTGACCCGCACGATCGCGTCACGGCTGTTGAGGATCGACGGGTCCGGCACCTCGCGGACCTCGACCTTGTTGCGGCCCGCCCAGGTGTTGGCCCTCATGCCTGTGCTCCCTTCGCGAGTTCGCCGGCCGTCAGAGGCTGCGCGGGGCGCTGCGGGAACTCGTGACGGGCGCGTTCGCCCCACGGAGCCTCGTCACCAACCGCACCTCCCCGGTGTTCGGCACGTCGGCCTCCCCGGCCGAGCGCCACGCGAGCCGCTCACCCGGCACCTCGGTGACGATCTCCGCGTCCCATTCGACCGTACGGCCGAACGGCGCACCGGCCGTCCAGTGACTCGTCCGCTCGCCTGTCCGCCGTACCTCGTCGAGGTGGCCCATGAACGCCGGCAGATTCTCAAGGTCGCGCCGGTACGCGTACACCTCCGCCACCGGCTTGCGAACGGTCGTCGTGGCGGTCAGGTCCATCACTCTCCCTTCCGGGGACGACGGCGCGGCGCCTCTCAGTCCCCGAGCTTGGCGATGCGGTCCTTGAACAGGGTCGTCGCGATGCCCACCTTGTGTGGCTGGCCCTTGAGGAACGCCTGGGCGAACTTCTTGGCCTGTTCGTAGCTCACGCGGCCGGGCATCGGCGGCTCGTCGGGGTCCACGTCGACGTCGACGAGCGCCGGTCCGTCGTGGGTGAGCGCGCCGGCCAGTGCGGGCCGTAGATCACCCGCCTTGGTGACCTTCGCGCCGAAGCCGCCGCAGGCGCGTGCCCAGGAGGAGAAGTCGACGAAGGGCTCGGGGTAGCGGACGCCGTGCTCCGGATAGCCGAGGACCATCTGCTCCCACAGGATCTGGCCGAGCGAGTTGTTGTTGTTGATCACTACCTTGATGGGCAGGCCGTACTGGGCGGCGGTCAGGAACTCGGCCATGAGCATGGCGAACCCCCCGTCGCCGATGTAGGCGATCACCTGCCGGCCGGGGAAGGCGTGCTGCATCGCGATCGCGTAGGGCAGGCCCGGCGCCATGGTGGCGAGGTTGCCGGACAGGTAGAAGCCGCGCTCACCGCGTACCGTCCAGTGCCGGGCCGCCCAGGTGGCGATCGTGCCGCTGTCGCACGTGAGGATGGCGTCATCGTCGGCCATCTCGTCGATGAGCGAGATGGCGTACTGCGGGGCGATGGGGTCGCGGCCGGGGTTGGCGAGAGCGGCCATGTCCGAGCGCCACCCATCCATCTTTTCCTGATATTTCGTGAGATGCGTGGAGTCCGCGCGCCGGGTGAGCAGCGGCAGCAACGCGGCAAGCCCCTCCTTGGCGTCGCCGATCATCGGCACGTCGGTCGGCACCCGCGTCCCGGCCCGGGCGGGGTCGGCCTCGAGCTGCACGAACCGCGTCTTCCCCGGCTCGGGCAGGTGCTTGGTGTACGGGAAGTTGGTGCCCACGAGGAACAGCACGTCGACGTCTTCCACCAGGTCCTCCGACGGCCGGGTGCCCAGCAGCCCGATCCCGCCCGTCGTGTACGGCGAGTCGTCCGGGATGACCGCCTTGCCGGGGAGTGTCTTGATCACCGGCGCCTGGAGCGCCTCGGCGACCGCCAGCACCTCCGCGCGGGCGTGCAGCGCGCCGGCGCCGACGAGCAGCGCGGGCCGCTCCGCGCCGTTGAGCACCTCGGCCGCACGTTCCAGGTCCTGCCGCCGCGGCAGGCCCGGCCCCCGCAGGTACACCGGCGACGTCGCCGGCGGCCGCGCGGGCGCCACGTGCTGCCACGGGTCGGCGTCCGCGTCCGCCACCTGGATGTCATTGGGGATCGTCAGGTGCGCGACCCCGCGCCGCGCGTACGCGGTCCGCACGGCGATGTCCACCAGCGACGGCAGTTGCACCGGATTGGTGATCATCATGTTGTACTCGGTGACGTCCTCGTACAGCCGGTCCAGGTTGACCTCCTGCTGGTAGGAGGTGCCGAGCACCGACGTCTCCTGCATGCCGGTGATCGCCAGCACGGGAGCGTGGTCGAGCTTGGCGTCGTACAGGCCGTTCAGAAGGTGGATGCCGCCGGGCCCCGAGGTGGCCAGGCACACACCGATCCTCCCGGTGGCCTTGGCATGTCCGGTGGCCATGAACGCGGCGGCCTCCTCGTGGTGGACGAGGACGAAGCGCACCTTGTCGCGGTGCCGCCGCAGGCCCTCCATGATCCCGTTGATGCCGTCACCCGGAAGGCCGAAGACCGTGTCGACCCCCCAGTCGGCGAGGCGTTCGATGAGTGATTCCGAAGCGATGCGTCCCATAAGGCTCCCTTGCCCTGCCTCCGGCGCCGCATACAGGAAGACCGCGAGGACGGCACCAGCGACCGCCACCCGTCACCCGGGGCCGATCGCTTCCGGCCCGGTCCCCACGAGCTTGAGGACGAAGCCGCTCGCGGGACGGGCGGGGACGCGCCGCAGCGAGATCGTGAGGTCCTGGCCGGGCACGTCGTAGCGCAGCCCGGCCAGTCGCGGCACCAGGGCCTGGAGCAGGGCGACGGCCAGAGCGTCGCCGGGGCATCGATGTCCCGTGGCCGGATCACCCCCGCCCTGCGGGATGAGGTCGAACATGCCGGCGCGGTGTTCCGCGAAGCGGTGGGGGGCGAAGGTGTAGGGGTCCTTCCAGAAGCGTTCGTCATGGTGCTGCCCGTAGATGTCGAGGAGCACCATGGAGCCGGCCGGGATCGGTTCCCCCTCGTAGGAGAGATCCTTGACCGCCCGGCCGCCGACGAACGGCGCGAAGGGGTAGAACCGGCGGACCTCCTGGGCGAACATCTCGGCGAAGGCGCCCGTGTCGCCGGACAACGGCCCGCGGTGGTGCGGCCATCGGTGCAGCGCGTGCGCCGCGAAGGCGAGCCACCAGCACACGGCCACGGTGGGGCGCAGCACGTTGAGCAGTTCCACCGCGGCGACCCGGGCGTCGAGGGGACGGCCGCCGGCGTCCTGGTGATGAGCGACGGCGGTCACCGCGGACCCCGCCGCGACCGGCGCCACGCCTCGGCGGGCGTCCTGGACGAGGCCGGTCAGCCATGCCTCGCGCCGCGCCCGCGCCGCCCGGGCCCGCCAGTGTCTCGGGCCGAACGTCGCGAAACCGTCCACCATGGCGACCAGGTCCCGTGCGAGGGCGGGCACGTCGGCTGTCGCCAGAGGGACTCCGGACCAGGAGCAGACGCCCTGTGCGAGCACTTCGGCCGTCTCGTCGAACAGCACGACCGGCCGGCCTCCGGCCCACGACTTCACCCTGTCGTCCCACGCCGCCGTGGTGTGCTCCACCAGGCGCGCCACGCCGTCGCCGTCCAGCAGTGACATGAAGAGCGCCTTGCGGACGCGGTGCGCCTCGCCGTCCAGCGTGTGCACCGCCTCGTGACCGGTCAACGTGCTCTTGACCGGCCCGGGCAGCGCGGTGTGCCGGTGCACGTGGGCCTCGTCATAGAAGAAACGCGCCGCGTCCGGCCCGCGCAGGGCCACCGCCCGCCGCCCCGCCAGCCGGGTACGGACGACTTCTCCCGAGGCGCGGCGCCGGAGAGCCGGAAGCCAGGCATAGCCTTCGAGCAGCGCGAATACCGTCTGATCCATGGCATGCATACGGTGGTGCTGCCCGTCGCCCCCATCGTGAAACAGCGCCCACGGGCATGGCGGGGGCGGTGTCGCGGGTGGACCGCCGCCGGGAGAACGGCCAGAGCACCGTCCCGGCCGCCGATCGGGGAAAAAATCACTTGGAGTGACATGCCGCAGCGTGCGGACCCTCTGGCCTCCTCTTCTCGGTAGGCGTCCCGTTTGAGAAGCGCTTCTCCCGGTAGTCGCCTCGGTCCGGAAACAAGACGACTTCGAGGGGCCCGTCGACATCGGCAACCCGACGGAGATGTCGATGCTCGAACTGGCCGAGACGATTCGCCGCCTGGCGGGTTCCCGGTCGCCCATCCACCACATCAGCCGTCCCGTGGTCGACCCCACCGTCCGCCGCCCCGACACGTCCCTGGCCGCGCGCAGACTGGGGTGGCGTCCCCGGGTGGACGCCACCACCGGACTTCGCCGCACCATCGAATGGTTCGCCGACCGGCTGGAACGCGACCGCGCCACCGCCCAGACGGCCCCGATGAGCCCGCGGGGGACGTTCAACCCGGACGCCACCGCCCCTCGCTCAGACGTTTTGTGAAGTAACGATGGGTAGGGGCCGATTGTGAACAGGCCGAGGAACAAGTAAGGAGAGAAAGGATGCCGGGACAAGCCAACTCACGTGACGTCGTGAGACAGGAAGACGGGATGTGGGCGATCACCCGGCCAGGCGCGAGCCGGGCCAGCGTGTTACTGCCCACACAGGACGAGGCGATCCGCAGGGCGACCGAGATCCTCACCAACGACGGTGGCGGTGAACTGCGGATCCACGGCACCGACGGCAAGGTCCGCGACCAGCGCACGATCGCCCCCGGCAACGACCCCCACCCACCCGCGGGCTAGAGCGTCACCGGCGGCCGGTGGTGGCGATCCCCTCGAGAGGACGCCACCCACCTGGCCGCCGATTCGTGCCGTTCAGTCGTTGTTCGCCTGATGCCAGTCACGGACGGCGTCGCGGACCTTGTCGAAGACCCCCACCGGCGGCCCGACCAGCATGTTGACGATCGCCGACTCGCCGGCGGCCGGATGCGGCCGGGTAGGAGCGATCTTCTCAGCCGCCCGGACAGCGCCGGCCATACGCACCAGACGCTCCGGCGGCACCTCCGCACGCAACCGCGAGAACTCCTTGAGCTCCTCCTGCGTGGCGTGCTCCAGGACATCCTGCGCCAACGCCGCACACTTGGCGTCGAACTCCGGGTGCTCCACCCCGAGGTCATACAGCTCGGACAGAGCCTCCTTCGCCTCGTGCTCCTCACGCAGCCGCGCCTCGACGATCTCCTCCCCGGCAGTCGGCCGCGCCGCCGGATGCACCACCAGCTCCTCAGCACTCTCGTGCACCGCAAGCAGCCGCACGAGTTCGTGGAACAACTCCCGCTTGCGCTCCCCCTGAGCCCCGGCGAGCTCGGCGAACATCTCCTTGATCTGAGTATGCTGCCCGATCAGCAGATCGACGACATTCTGCTCTCCGCCACCACTCACTGACGTCCCCCTTTCTCTTCACGACCTCCCACATCGCTGCCCACCCACCACCGCACTACACCTGCGCCCGCGCACCGGGCCAGTCACCTATGATTCGCCCCTGAGATGACCGACGGACAGGCAGACGCGGCCGCGACCGTGCGCAACGTCGTCAGAGCGTTGGCGAGGCTGGCGTTACCGGCGGACGCACAGATAGAACTTCTGGACAAGGCGCATCTGCCTTCTGACGAGTTGGCTCTCGACTACGAATGGTCGATCAGCACGCTCTGGCGAGCCAGAGAGGCCGGGCTGATCGACCGGCAGATCGAAGCAGAACTGCGGAGAATAGACCGGGACCTCGATTCCATCAGCGGCCCGGAACGCGACGGACTGTGGGCGGACGATGCTCTGCGCACCCATCCTGTATGGGAACAGGTCCGCAAGCGCGCTCACGACTTGCTCGGGACGATCCGATCCGCCACCGGCTTCTCACCCCCGAGTGAAGACGCTTTTCGGGACGGGAAATTCGACTAGGTTCATCCTGTTCAAACACCTCTACGAGAACCAGATGATCGCTTGCCCGTGTGATCGGGTCCAGGCCAGCGGTTTTCCGTCGAGGGCGAGCACGTTGTACAGCGCCTCGTCCGGGGGTGTCGGCAGTGTGCCGAAGGGGAGCACCTCCGGGGTCTCGTTCGAGATCCAGTGTCCGGGCAGACGGCCTACGAGCTCGGTGAACGTTGTCCGCCTTCGCGGCGGCACGTGGTACAGCACCGAGCTGTGGAACACCACCAGTGTCGCGTCGGGCGGGGCCTCGGCGGCCAGGGCGGGCAGGTCGTCGACCAGGTCGCCTCGTTCGAGCAGCGGCGGGTCGGCGGCGACGACGGCCGCCGCCGCTCGCAGCCGGGAGCGGCGATGCGTGTGTTCCGGCCAGATCAGGGCGTCGAGCCACGCGACGTCGGCGGGGTGGGTGACGTCGAGCGGGTTCAGGTCCAGCCCGGCTCGCCACACCACGTGGGGAAGGCGGGCAGGCACCGTCAGGTTGACGGCTGCGCAGTCGAAGATCGGCCCACCGGAACCGACGACGTGATCGCCGTAACGGTAGACGTAGCGGTCGGGATAGAGGCAGAGCCCAGCCGACGCGCCGACCTCCAGCAGCGCCACCGGCTGCGGCAACGCGGCGAGCACCGGCACCAAGACAGCACACCGCCCGGCCTCGTTCGTCTGCGTGACCCGAACCCGTATCTCCGCCTCGACCAGCGGCCAGTTCGCCACCGTGTACTCGTGGAACGCGGCCGGATCCTCGACCGGCCCCCCGAGCAACCGGACGACACCGAACAGCAGGTTCGGCTGCCGCTTGGCCACGGGAAGTGCGGCGAGCAAGTCCAGCAGTACCTCGTCCCGCGAAACCGCGGACGCCAGCCGTTCGTACGCGGGCGACACACCACGGGCCTCGCGCGCGGCGAACTCGGCGTAGATCTCAGCGACGGTCACATCCCATTGGGTATCACCTCGTCGTTGCGCGAACGACGACGAGGTGAGCGTGAGACATCCATAGACATCCCATGTCCACCCCGGCCTGGAGGTTGTGCCAGGCGTCAATGCGCGCGAAAGCCTAGACTTATCGCGGAGACTGACGGAGAAAGACATCCAATGTCTCAGTCATGGGGCTCTCTTCCAGTGAGGCGGAAGAGAGCCCCGCCCCGAAACCCCCCCACCTTGGCCGATATTTACGTCAGGACGACGCAACCTCTCCGCTCCAATGCCGCCAGCAGCGGCGGAGAGGGAATGCAGGGGTTCCAGCGCAGATCCAGTTTCTCCAGCGAAGGCATCTCGACGACCCAGTCCGGCAGACGGGTGAGGCGGTTGCTCCTGAGGTCCACGTGGCGCAGCCGGGGAAGGTCCGCCGTCGGGTCCGGCAGTTCGGCGAGGTGGTTGTCCCGCAGGTCCAGGTGACGTAGTTCGCGGAGGTCGGCCACGGACGGCGGCAGGCGGTCGATCGCGTTACCACGGAGCCATAGTTCGCGCAGGTTGTGGAGACGGCCGATGCCGTCAGGCAGCCCGGTCAACCGGTTGTGCTGGGCCCTGAGTTCGGTCAGGGCGGCCATCCCTCCGATCGACTCCGGCAGGGCGGTCAGCTTGTTCTCCCCGACGTTGAGATAACGCACCTGGGCCAGGTTGCCCAGCGAGCCGGGAAGCTCACGCAGGTCGTTGTCATGGAGGTAGAGACAGCCACTGAGGCGGATCAGCTCACCCAGTTCGTCCGGCAGGGATGTGAGGGTGTTGTGCCCCAGATCCAAGGTGACCAGCCGGTGCAGTCGCCCGATCTCAGCAGGAAGGGCGGTGAGACCGGTCTCGGCCAGGATCAGCACCTGGAGGTCGGTGCGTAGCCAGACCCAATCGGGCACGTTCCCGAGCTGTTGACGCCAGAGATTGAGCACATCTCGCATGTGGCCCGCTCCTTTCGTGGACGGCCGGCCGTGACGGTGGCAGGTCAGCCGATCGTCCGCGCGCTGGCCTCCGGCGAAGAGGAGTGACACCGGGCAGATCCACCGAGATCACCGTGAATCTAAGTCCGTGCCGTGCAGCGTCCCGATCCTGGCGCGCATCATCACGTGTCTGGCGCTAATCGTCAACGACTCTCCTTTCGTGGCTCCCGATGATGAGGACACGGCTCACGACAGCCGAAGCCGGGAATCCCCAAGAGAAGGAGTTGGAGTGAGACTCAAGCGAATCATGAGTGGTGTGGCCGGTGTTTGCGTTGCTCTCACTGTTTCGGTGACGAGCGGAGCTCCGGCCGGCGCAAGTGCGGTACGTCTCGATCCGCCGGGCACCGTCTCCAGTGAACCCCCCGCGACCCTCGACACGAGGGATGGGTGCGGCTACCCGCAGGTCTGCTTCTACAAGACCAAAGCCGACTGGGATGCCAGAAGGTGGACCGCGGCGTACAAGGACATCACCAGCGGCTATCAGACCCTTAGCTCCCGGGCCTATGGTTCTTACGCCGCGGTCAACTCCCGCAACGACGACGGCGCTCTGCTGCATTTCACCAATGGCGCCATCTGGTGCTTATCACCGAACAGCAGGCTCTGGGACATCGACTGGGTGGTGGACAAGATTCGGATCATGGATTCTCCTACCTGCTGACAGTCACACGCGTCGGAGGTGTGCCGGGGGAATCGATGCACGCCAGCCGTGCGATAGTTCCGGGCGCGTACCGCTTCGTTCACGAACGCGAACACCATCCCCATCGCTCGCTCGCACAGTTCGTCGGGATACTCCACGACACGAAAGCACGATGATGCGATCGGGGAGCGGCGCGCACGTGAGAAGGATGACGGTGTGACGCTCAGAAGGTCAGTGAGAGGCCCAGGTCGGTGAGGTGGCGGGTGAGGGTCAGGCGGTTGCGGAAGTGTTCGTGCAGGTCGGGGGTGGGATCCTCGGCCAGGCGGGGGATCGGGACGGCGGTCCAGAGGCTTCGCAGGACCAGGCCGCCGAGGAAGCCGAAGGTGATCTGCGCGGGGTCGGCGGCGGGGAAGGCTTCTCGGTAGGACCGCTCGATCGTCTCTTGGAGCTTGGGCAGTTCCTCTACCGGGGTCCGGCCGAGGTGGGCGTGGCCCATCAGGAGCTGGCCCAGGTCGTGGCCGACGGCGGCGGGATCGTTGAAGCTCCAGTCGACCGCGACGAAGTCGGCGGAGCCGTCGGCGGGGACCAGCAGGTTCTGCGGGCAGGCGTCTCCGTGGACCTGGGTGTGCGGGAGGCGGTCCAGGGCGTCCAGCAGGTCGGCGCAGCGGCCGATCAGGGTGCGGACGTCCTGGCGGAGGCGGCCGTCGGCGTAGGGGGCGACCAGGGGGTGCCGCCAGAGCTCCTCGCCGAGCAGTCGCGGCTTGATCGTGGCGGGGACCACGTCCTCGTAGAAGAACCGCAGGCCCGTGTTCAGCGGTCGGGGCGGGTCCGGGCGGGGCACCGGACGGGCCGCGGCCAGGGCGCCGAGCAGGTGGGCGGCTCGGGCGTATCTGTCGAGGTCCCACTGGGCGCCGGGATCCTGCTCCACGTCCTCCAGCCACATGATCAGGCGGTCGTCCCCCAGGTCGTCGAGGCGGTACAGGCGGGGCAGGCGCAGCCCGCGGGGGAGCGGCTCGGCGGCGAGGTAGACATCGGCGTCGGACCGCCAGGGGAAATGCTCGATCATGACGGGGCGCAGGTGCTCGGGGAGCGTCGCGAGCGCGGGGGAGTGACGTACGGAGTTGACGGACTTCACGAAGAACGACCAGGCCGCTCCGTCGGTGGTCGTCCCGCGCACCCGGTGCAGGCTCGCCGTCGAGAAGGCGCCCGGCTCGGCCTCGACCGGTTCGACCCGCTGTTCGGCGATCTCCGCGGCGGGGTCGCCCAGATGCTCCCGGACGAGCCGGGTCAGGCCGGCGTCTGTGTGTGCGCTCATCGGACCACCATGGTGGCCGGCCCATGACGCTCGCATGAGTCGGGCCTACTCAAATATCCTCCCCCCATGCCGAGCCCGTGGCCGTTCGCCGGACGTACGGACCAGATCTCCGCGCTCCGGGCGGCCGGCCGCGGTGTCGTCGTGTTCGGCGCGGCGGGAGCGGGCAAGAGCCGCCTGGTCGCCGAGGCCGTCCGGGACCTTCCCGGCGTGGACTGGGCGCGCGCCACCGAAGCCACCGCCGAGCTGCCGTTCGGCGCGTTCGCGCACCTGCTGCCCGCCTCGCCGCCGGGCGGCAACCCGCTGCGCTGGGCGGCCTCGGCGATCGATTCCCCCGTGCTCGTCGTGGACGACGCGCACCTGCTGGACCCGGCCTCCGCCGGGCTGGTCCACCATCTGGCCCTGCACGGGACCGCGAGGCTGTTCGTGACGGTCCGCGCGGGGACGCGCCCGCCGGACGCGGTGGTGGCGCTGTGGAAGGACGAGCTGCTCACCCGGCTGGAGCTCGACCCGCTGACCCTGGCCGACACCGAGCGCATGCTGGCCGAGGCGCTGCCCGGACGGGTGGAGACCGCTTCACTCGCCCGGCTCTGGGCCACCAGCCAGGGCAATCCGCTCTACCTGCGCGAGCTGGTCCTGGCCGGAGTGCTGCGCGACCTCGGCGGCCTGTGGCTCTGGCACGGCCCGCTGGCGATGACCACCTCGCTGCGCGAGACGATCGCCGCGCGCATCGGCGACCTGACCGGGGAGGAGCGCGAGGCGCTGGAGTTCCTCGCGCTCGGCGAACCGATCGGCGCCGACCTGCTGGCCGCGGAGTGCTCCGCCGCGGTCGTCGAGCGGCTGGAGGAGCGGCAGCTCGCCACGGTCCAGCCGAGCGGTCGCCGGCTGGAGGCACGGCTCGCGCACCCGTTGTACGGCGAGGTCATCCGCGAGCGGTGCGGCGGGCTGCGGACCAGGACCGTGCTACGCCGTCTGGCCGCGGCCCTCGAGGGGACCGGGCCGCGACGGCGGGAGGACGTGCTGAGGATCGCGGTGTGGCGGCTCGACGCGGGCAGCGCCGACGACGCCGACCTGCTCATCCGCGCGTGCCGGCAGGCCAGACAGGTGCGTGATCTCCGGCTGGCCGAGCGGCTGGCCACCTCGGCGGTCGCGGCGGGCGGTGGCACCCCGGCCCTGCTCGCTCTCGCCGGTGTCCTGACATATCTGGATCGCGGGGTGGAGGCAGAGGATGCCTTCCGCGAAGCCATGGAGTCCCCCCTCGACGAGTTCACCCGGTTCGAGGCGGCCTCCATGCGGTCGATCAACCTGGCCTGGGTGCTCGGCCGCACCGACGCGGCGGCGGCCGTGCTCGCCGAGGCGAGGCGGACCACGCTCGGCCCGGGACTGCGGCAGGTGCTGTATTGCTTCGAGGCCGGGGTCCTGGCCCTGGGGGGCGACCTGCACAGCGCCGGCGCGTACCTGGCCCAGGTACGGGGGGAGGGCCCCGTCGACGAACGCGCACACGGTGCGCTGGTCACGGGGGAGGCCATCCAGCTGGCGCTCACCGGTCACGGGGAGCAGGCGCTGGACACGGTCGAGCGGGCGCTGAGCATGCTGTCCGCGCACCCCGACGCCATGCCGAGCGTCCTCGCCGTCGGGCTCGACGCGGGAGGGATGGCCGCGATCGTCAACGCGGACCTGCCGCGCGCCGGCCGCTACACCGACCGCGCTTACGGCCCCGGCGGCCAGTTCGGGCTCTGGGACCGGGCCTTCCTGCAGTTCGGGGCGCGCAAGGCCCAGATCGCCCGGCTGGGCGGACGGCTCCTCGACTCCATCGCGGTCTGCGAGGAGGCGTTGCTGCGGATGCCGGAGCGCGGCACGTACGCCGGCCCGTGCCTGGGTGAGCTCGCCCACGCCCACGCGCTGCGCGGCGACGCCGAGCGGGCCGCGGCGGCGATGGCCCGCGCGGAGGATCATGTGGCCCCCGCCGGTCCCCTGATCACCTATCCGCTCCATCTGGCCAGGGTCTGGACGGCCGCCGCGCGGGGCGACCTGGACGGGGCCGTGGCGCTGGCGCTGGAGATCGCCGACAGCCCGTACACGTTCTTCTCCCTTTTCGCGCTGCACGACGTCGTACGGCTCGGCCGCCCGGAGGTGACCGAGGCGCGGCTGGCGCGGCTGGCCGGGCTCGGGCCGCTCGCCGCGCTTTTCGCCCGGCACGCGGCCGCCCGTGAGCCGGAGGAATTTGAGGAGGTGTCCGCCTGCTTCGAGCAGCAGGGCATGTTCCTGTACGCGGCCGAGGCTTGCGCGCAGGCCGTCGGCCGCTACCGCCGGGACGGCGCCACCCGCCACGCCCGCGCGGCGGAGACCCGCGCGAGCGCCCTGATCCAACGCTGCCAGGGGGCACGCACCCCCGCCCTGGTCGGCCTCTCCCTCCCCGGTCTCACGAAGCGGCAGACCGAGATCGCGGTGCTGGCGTCACAGGGGCTGACGAACCGCGAGATCGCCGAGCGCCTGGTGGTCTCGATCCGCACGGTCGCCAACACCCTCTACACCGTCTACGAGCGCACGGGCGTCACGGGCCGGGAGGACCTGGCCCACGTCATGGCGGCCCTGGCGCAGAAGCCGGCACCTCCCGGCCTCGACTGACCGGACGCCCGCAACTTCCCAGGATCGCCGACGCCGGGAGGCGGGAGCCACGTCAGTCCGTGAGGAAGTCATGGATCCGCGCGGCGACCCGGGGATAGTCGGTGCCGAACCAGATCAGGTGACTGTCGGCGCGGCTGTCGACGAGTTCGGCGTGCGGCATGACGGTGACCAGGGACTCGGCGTGGGCGAAGGGCACTGAGCGGTCCTGGCGGGTGGCGATGACCAGCGCGGGCTGGCCGACCTGCGAGGCGCAGTCCGGTACGGGGAACATGTCGGCGACGAAGCCCCGGCCGGAGCGCATCACGGTGAACAATCCGGTCAGCGTGGCCACCTCGGTGGCGGACAGACCCGCCAGGACCTGGCGCGCGGGCAGGGCCGACAGGTCGCGCAGCAGCAGGCGTAGCGCGAGGGACGGCGCGACGCGGAGCAGGGACCGCATGATCGCCCAGGTGCCGGCCTCCACCCGGGCGTTGAACACCACCTGCCCGCCCAGCCGGGTCCGCCGGTCGGGCCAGGGCAGGAACCCGACCGCGCTTTGCAGCACGACCCGCTCGACCAGATGCGGATGGCGGGCGGCCATGGCCAGTGCTGTGCGGCCGCCGGCTGAGATGCCCACGACCGCGGCGAGGCGTTCGATCCCCAAGGCCTGGCACAGCTCGGCGGTGGCGTCGGCGAAGCCGGTCGCTGTGGTGCCGGTGGTCAGCGGTGTCCGTCCGTAACCGGGGCGTGAGGGCGCCAGCACCGTGAGACCGGCATCGGTGAAGACCTCTTCGCCGAGTGCCAGTCCCGCCCGCATGTGACCGCCGTGGAACACCAGGACCGTCCTGGCGCCGTCGCCCTCCAGCCTGTACTCCACCGTGCCCGACGGCAGACGCGCGACGGCCGTGTCGCGCTCGGCGTAGACCGCGGGGGAAGTGGACACCATGGCAGCTCCTCAGAGGGGACGGGATCGTTCACGCGCCGGCACGGTCACTCCCGCCGGCCCATCTTGCGTGCGACGCTCCCGTACCAGGCCGGGACCTCACGCTCGTCGTCGAACCAGCGGGCGACCACGATGTCGGTGGAGGAGTGCAGCAGGATCGAGACCACGATGGTGACGGCGACGATCTGGAACACCTGCTGTCCGGCGGCGATGCCGGAGGCGAGCACCAGCAGGCCGTAGACGACGGAGGCGAAGCCCTTGGGGCCGAACCAGGCCACCGCCGTCTGCTCGCGTACCGACAGCCCGGAGCGCAGGAAGGACAGCCAGATGGCGATCGGGCGGGCGAGCACCAGCGCGCCGATCGCGAACAGCCAGCCCTGCCAGCCGACCGAGCCGAGCAGCGCGGGGGTGATGAGGGCGCCGAACACCAGCAGCGCGGCCAGCTTGAACACCTCGGCGATGAGCTCACCGAAGTGCTCGAACGACTCGCGCTGGCGCCGGCCGAAGGTCGCCACGGTGATGCCGGCCGAGAAGGCGGCCAGGAACAGGTTGCCGTGTGTGGCCTTGCCGACGGCGAGGACGAGCAGGCCGATGGCCAGGGCGTTGAGCGGTTCGTAGGCGGTGGAGGCGGAGAACCAGCGGGTCTGCTCCAGCTTGATCGCCGCCCAGGGGATCACGATCCCGATGGCGACGCCGAGGCCCAGCTCCAGCCCCAGTGCGCCGAGGTGCAGATCGTCGGACCCGGAGGCGATGGCCAGGAAGAGGATGACGAACGGAAGCGCCAGCCCGTCGTTGACGCCGGATTCGACGTTGAGCAGTTGCCGCAGCCGGGGCGGCACCTTCTCGTTGCCGACCAGCGCGGCGGCGAAGACCGGGTCGGTGGGTGCCAGGATCGCGCCGATCAGCAGCGACTCGATCCAGCCCAGCCCGAGCAGATAGTGGGCACCGGCGGCCGTGACGGCCAAAGTGAGCGGCAGTCCCCATCCGAGCGCCCGCCCCGGTAGCCGCCAGGCGCTGCGCAGTTCGGCCCAGCCCACCCGCATGCCGTCGGTGAACAGCACCGTGAACAGGGCCAGCTCCGCGAGGACGGCCACCAGGTCGTCGCCGGGCCGCAACGAGACCACGCCGAGCACGCCGTCCCCGAGGACGAATCCAGCCACCAGGAACAGCGCGGCGGTGGACAGGATGGTGCGGTGAGCCAGGCTCGACAGCAGCACGGCCAGCAACAGCACGGCGGCGAACGCCGTCAGCAGCGGCCCCATCAACGCCACCGCGGGGAGCAGGTCATCAGCGGCCTCCGGCCGGGTCGGCGACGAAAACTGCCGACCAGACTTCCCGGCGCACCGCCGCCCACCCTAACAGGGGCCGCGGAGAGTGCTCGTGGTCAGGACAGCGATTCCAGGATCGTGACGGCGCGGGCGGTGCCGTTCTCGGCGCGGATGCGCCGCCCGAGGTCGTCGGCGGCGGCCGCCATCGCCGGGTCGGTGGCGGCCCGCCGGATGGCGGCGGCGAGCCCGTCCGGGGTGAGTCGCCGCTGCGGCTGGGGCGGCACGGCGACACCGGCCGCGTGCGTGCGCGCCGCCCAGAACGGCTGGTCGGCGACGAACGGGCAGACGACCTGCGGCCGTCCGGCGGCCAGCGCGGCGCCGGTGGTGCCGCTGCCGCCGTGATGCACGATCACGCTCATGCGCGGGAACAGCCAGTCGTGCGGCGCCTGATCGAGCCGGTGGACGGTGTCCGGCAGGTCGCCGGCCTGGATGCCGCCCCAGCCGGAGGCCAGTACGGCACGCACCCCGGCCAGCCGGAGCGCCTCGGTGACGATGCGGCCCAGGCGCCGCGGGTCGGTGCCGGCCATGCTGCCGAACCCGACGTACACCGGCGCCGGGCCGTCATCGAGGAACGCGGCAAGCTCCGGCGACGGGTTCCAGCCTGGCGGGGCGGGCAGGAACCAGAAGCCGGTGGTGTGCACCCACGCCGGGTAGTCCAGGCCGCCGGGCAGGACGTGCCGGCTGAAGCCCTGAAGGACGGTCGCCGGACGGCCGTCCGGGCGGCGCAGGATGTCGTGCCGCCCGCGCCGCCGCGGCAGATCCAAGCGCCGTCCGCGCAGCTCGTCGGCGATGCCGCCGAAGGACCGAAGCATCAGTTTGATCGGCAGGTAGGAGGCCCGGTTCAGCGCCGTGGGCAGCGGCAGCGGCACCATGGGGTTGCGGAAGGTGGCGGTGGGCACCCAGACGGGCTGGAGCGCGGCGGGAACCGCGGGCACGCCGAGCCGTTCGGCGATGTGGTGGCCGGGCACGCCTGGTGCGTGCACGACCAGATCGGCCCCGCCCTCCGCGACGCCGGCCATGTCGTCGAACACGGCCGCCATGAGCGGCTTGCTGCGCCGCATCACCTGCAGGGCGACCTTCTTGCCGCGCAGGCCGCGGTAGTTGGTCTCGATGGCCTCGCGTATGCCGGGCTCATTGACGAGCGTGTTCGGCCCGTCGTGTACCGGCGCGAAGGCGATGCCGTGCGGTCCGGCGAGGCCCGCCATCGCGGCCGGGGCCGCCAGGATCGGTTCGTGCCCGGCCCGCTTGAGCGCCAGCGCGAGAGCGGCGTACGGCTGCACGTCGCCACGGGTGCCATGAGTGAGGATGAGCACTTTCATCGGCGATCCTTCGCTCGGAGGACTACTGCGCTCGCCGACCAGGCTTCCCGGCACACCACCGGCCTGTCACAGGCCGAATATTCATCAATATACCGTGATTTCAGAAATTTCTGAAGATTGCATGGCTTGGCTATGCTGGCCGGAGGAGGTGACCAGGTGGGCGAGCAGGAACGATGGCAGGCCGCGGAACGGCTGGCTCTGGTGCTGACCGAGGGCGGCCTGCAACGTATGTCGGCGCGAGCCCTGGCGGTGTTCCTGTTCACCGATGCCGACACCGTCACCATGGGCGACATCGCCGACCGCCTCGGGGTCAGCGCCGGCTCGGTGTCCGGCGCGGTCAAGGCCCTGCTGACTGTCGGCCTGATCGAGCGCCTGCCCGCGCCCGGCAGCCGCCGCGAGCACTACCGGCTGCGTGACGACGCCTGGCCGACCCTGTTCTCCACCCAGAACACCGTCGTCCACGTCATGCTGCAGGCGGCGAAGACCGGTATCGCCACCACCACGTCAGGCGACCCGGCCCACGCACGCCTGACCCGGATGCACGACTTCTATGAGTTCCTGCTGGGTGAACTACCTGGCCTGCTGCGCCGCTGGGAAGAACAGCGCTCATCCCGCTGAGTCCGCACTCACCCGCGGCGGCACTCACCCCCGCGCCACGTCACGGGGACGGTGTCGCACGCAAGCGGGAAGCCCACTGCCTGGCGCGAGCCGGCAGGGATAGGCTGGTCGTCAGGTGAGCCGGGAAGCCTGGTCGGCACGTCAACTCCGCATCGAGTGAAGGACGTGCCCGTGTGCCCCCCGGCCCCCCACCCCCAGAGTCCGACGACGCGGTGTCTGAGCCTGCGTCCCCGGTCATGACCGCGCATCGGTTCCACAGCGCGGCGACGCCGGTCATCGAGATCGTCCACCTCAGCAAGCGCTACCGCGACGTGCCGGCCGTCGATGACGTCACCTTGCACGTGCGGGCGGGACAGATCTACGCCCTGCTTGGCCTCAACGGAGCCGGCAAGACGACCTTGATCCGCCTGCTGCTCGGCATGATCACCCCCACCGCCGGGACGGTGCGCGTCCTCGGTGCCGACGTCTCGGCCGGCGATCGCAGCGCCTGGGCGAACGTGGGCTACCTGGTGGAGGCGGCAGCCGCCTACCCCGAGCTGACCGTGCGCGAGAACCTGGACGTGGTCCGCCGGCTGCGCCGCCTGCCCGGCACCGCCGACGACATCATCGAACGGCTGGCGCTCACCCCCTACGCCGACCGGCGGGCCCGCACCCTGTCGCTGGGCAACCTGCAGCGCCTGGCCCTGGCCAAGGCGCTGCTGCACGCCCCCGGCCTGCTCATCCTCGACGAACCCGTCAACGGCCTGGACCCGGCCGGTGTCGCCGAGATCCGCGCGGTGCTCGCCGACCTGGCCCGTCAGCACGGCACCACCGTGTTCCTGTCCAGCCACCTGCTCGCCGAGGTCGCCCGCCTGGCCACCCGCGTCGGCATCATGCACGACGGCCGCCTGATCGCCGAACACGACGCCGGTCAGCTGGACCGGCACCGCCGCCGCCACCTGCGCCTGGCCACCCGCGACGACGCCACCGCCCGCGCGGTGCTGCGTGCGCACGGCTACCACCCCCGTCCCGCCGTGCCGGCCGGCCTGCTGCTCTCCGACCAGCGCGCCCTGGCCCGGCCCGAGGACGTCGCCACCGTGCTCGTCCACGGCGGGGTGCCGCCCATCGACCTCCACCTGCAGGAAGAAGACCTCGAAGCCTTCTTCCTGCGCACGGTCGGACCGGCCACGCCGACCGCCCTCCACACCGGAACGGGGGCCGCGGATGCGTGAGGCGCTGTGGGCGGAGACGCTGAAGGTGCGGCGAAGCCGGCTGCCCTGGATCACCGTGCTGGCCTTCACCGTGGCCGCGCTGGTGTGCGGGATGTTCATGTTCATCCTGGCCGACCCCGCCCGTGCCCGGTCGTTCGGCCTGCTCGGCGACAAGGCCCAGCTCTCCGGCGCCATCGCCGACTGGCCCGGCTATCTCGCCCTGCTCGCCCAGGCCGTCGCGGTGGGCGGACTGGGCATCTACGGGCTGATCGCCATCTGGCTGTTCGGCCGCGAATTCAGCGACCACACCGCGACCGATCTGCTCGCCCTGCCCACCTCGCGCACCGCCGTCGTCGCCGCCAAGTTCACCGTCGCCGCGGTCTGGGCGCTGCTGCTGGCGCTCCTGCTCGCCGGGCTCGGCCTGCTGATCGGCGCCTTGCTCGCTCTGCCCGGCTGGACGGTGCCGGTCGCGGTCGGGGGAGTCGGACGCATCGTGGCCGCGGCCGCGCTGGCGGCGCTGACCACCACGCCGCTGGCCCTGGCCGCCGGCATCGGCCGCGGCTACCTGGCCGCCGTCGGTGTCCTGTTCGCCCTCGTGTTCGCCGCTCAGGTCATCGCGACGCTTGGCTACGGCGCCGTCTTCCCCTGGTCGGTGCCCGGCCTGTTCGCCGGGGTCGCCGGCCCCGGCCAGAACCCGCCCGGCCTTGCCGGCCTCGCGCTGGTCGCGGCCACCGGCGTGGCCGGCGCCGTCACGACCGCCGTCTGGTGGAACCGCGCCGACCACACCCGATGAGAGTGGCCGGCCCGCGTACGCCGCCGCGGCGGCCGTCTTCGTACAGCCGTTGTGCGGTGCCCGCCCGCAGGTGACCGCCGAGCCGGCGGGCGGGCGCAGCGTCACGCGTCGGCGTGTCGTCCCAGGTGGGCCAGGAGCCGGACGCGCGGCGTGGCGGTGGGCAGGACGGGCAGCGCGTCGGTGAACTGACTGCCGCGTCCCTGTTCCACGGCCGGGTCGGTGGTGGCGAAGTGCCACACCGCTTGGATGATGTCGTCGCGCGCCGGGTAGGGCAGATGCGCGCCGGTGGCGATGTCCCAGCCATGGATGAGCGATTCGAGCAGGCTGATCGAGGCCAGCACACTGCCGGGCACGTCGGTGCCCATGAAGGCGTGCTCGCGTTCCAGCGTGCCAGGCGCGGTGAAGGCGGCCAGCGATCGATCGGTGATCGCGGCGAACGCGGTCACGGGGTAACCGCCGAGGTGATCGGTGTCGGCTTGGCGCTGGGCGTCGACCTCGGCCGCGTCCACTGCGTCGTCTTCGGCGAAGCGGGCCAGAAGCAGCAGGCCGCCCGCCAGATGGTTGGCTGTCTGGCGGACGGTCCACTTGCGGCACGGGCTCGCGGCCGTCCACCCTTGCGGGCCGATCTGGCCGATCACGCTGGTGACCAGGGCGAAGCTTTCTTCGAGCAGAGCGCGATCGTCGGCGAGCGGTACCTGGCTCGTGTCTCCGGCCCGGTGCTCCCAGGCGTGGTGGTGCGGCTCGACGGCAGTACGGGGATCCATGGCTGTTCCTCCCGGTGGAGGGTCGCGAACGCGACCGTTCACCCAGACAGATCCCGCTCACCGGGCCGACTCATCGCCTCACACCGGGGCGGTCAGGGGAAGGCCGAACCAGCGGAACAAGGCGGGGTCGGGGAACCCGATGATCTCGGAGATGCCCTGTGGCGTCGCCGACAGCACCATGATGCCGAAGCCGCGGCAGTCGCCGGTCTGGTCCGGCAGGTAGGCGGCCAGCGCGGGCTGGCCGTTGGCGCCGGCCTCGACCAGCCGGATGAGCTCCAGCCGTCCTCCGGCCGGTTCGGTCGCGAAGAAGCGTGTCACCGCCGCCCGGCCGCTGATCTCGACCTCCTCCGGCGGCATCCGCAGGACGACGTCTTGGCGCAGGAGCGCGGCCAGCCCGTCGAGATCGCAGCGTTCCCACGCCTGCACGAACTGGCGCAGCAGCCGCCGCTCGTAGTCGATCAGCGGGCGCCGCGGGCGCTCCGGCCCGGAGCGCAACGCCGCTCGGCCGCGTTGCAGCAGGCTGTTGACGGCCGGGACGCTGATCTGGAGCAGGGTGGCGACCTCGGCGGCGCTCCAGCACAGCACCTCGCGCAGGATGACCGCGGCCCGCTGGGCCGGCGGCAGCAACTGCAGCGCCGCGACGAAGGCCAGCGCCACCTCCTCGCGCCGCTCGGCCACCAGCGCGGGGTCCACCTCGTCGATGAGCACGTCCGGATAGGGCTGCAGATGGGCGATCTCGGCGGACACGACCGGCAGGCGCCCGCGCCGCTCGACGGCCCGCAGGCAGGCCATGGTGGCGATCTTGTGCAGCCAGTGGTGCAACGGCGCCCGCCCCTGGTAGCCGCCCAAGCCGCGCCAGGCCCGCACCAGCGTCTCCTGCAGTGCCTCCTCGGCCTGGTCGACCGAGCCCAGCATGCGATAACAGTGCAGGTGCAGGCCCCGTCGATATGGTGCGACCAGGGCGGCGAAGGCATCGTGGTCGCCCTCCCGCGCGGCGGCCAGCAGCCGGGCTCGCTCGGCCTCGCCGTCCTCGACCATGCTCACGGCAGCGAGCCTAACCACCCGGACCGACACTGCGGCCCTCAGCGGGTGGCTGGTCCCTCCTCAGGGACGCCGCTCGTCACCGCCCGGGGCGGATGTGCCCGTCCGTCTCCTCCGGAGGGCGGGCAGGGGACGCCGTGCGGTCGCCGTGATCGCAGGCGTACGACGCGAAGACGCCGGCCGTGGCCGCCCCTGTGCGCAGGAAGCGCTCGTCCAGGATGGCGGCCAGGTCGTCCAGTGCCCGGCGCAGCATCGTGGCGGAGAGCCGGACGTCGGGACGGCCGGCGTTCACCGCCCGCTCCGCGAGGCCGGCGGCATGGCCGATCTGCCGGGGCAGCGAGGTGTTGTCGTCCCCGTCGTAGAAGTAGTACGACTCGGCGTACTGGAGGAAGTCGACCGTGATGACCGAGACGTTCGCGGCCAGGCTGTCCAGCAGTGCGGCGCCTCCCTCCGAATCGAGCTCCTGGAGGGTCACCTCGCCGCGGCGCACGTGGGAGAGGCGCAGCGCGAGCGTGCGGCGGCGGGCCAGGGCGGGATAGATGCCGAGGATCCACGACACGGTCGCCGACAGGAGGGCGAAGCCGACCAGCGCCTCCAGCGGGCCGGCGACGCGCAACCAGCCCGCGGCCGGCGCGATGTCCCCGAGGCCGAGGGTGGCGAGCGTGACCAGGGAAACGTACAGCGCGTCCACCAGCCCCGCGTGCTCGGCGGGGACGAGGTTCGAGGAGTACGTGAAGCTCTGCGGCATGTGCGGCCAGTAGATCAGTGCCCACCCGGCGGCCACGGTCACCGCCCACGCGGCGACGACGCAGACCATGCCCAGCGGGCCGGCGAGCCCCGCTGCGCGCCGCCGGGTGCTCAGGCGTGAGGACAGGCGCCACATTCCCGTCATCACCAGCCTGCTCAGGCCGCCGTGGCGGGTCGGGTGCCAGATCGTGTGAAACACGTCCCGGAGGATGGCCATCACGAGGGCGGCGCCGAGGAGCGTCACGAGCCACGTCATGCCCTGCATTTTCCCGCCAGGGGCGGCCGCGATCCGCACCCAGCCCGTGGGTGTGCTTGCGCCCCCGATGTTCCAGAGGCACCCGGCGATGAATTTCCACCGTCGCGAACCCGTGAGAGCCCGCCCGGGTCTCACCGCGCCGGGGTTCGGACGCGCTGACCACCTGGCAGTGGATCAGGTTCGGTGCCGGCGGGCGAGGGGAATGCGGAACAGGAAGCACGCACCGCCGGTCGCCGAGTCGTCGATGTGCAGAGTGCCGTGATGGTCTGAGGCGATGTCGCGCGCGATGGCCAGCCCCAGGCCGGCACCGCCGCGGTCGCGGCTGCGGGCGGTGTCGAGCCGGGTGAAGTCCCGGAACGCACGGTCGCGCCCGGGAGTGGGGGTTGCCTCGCCGTCATCGGTCACGGCCAGTTCGGCGTGTTCACCGGCGCGGCGCAGACGTACCTCTATCACGCGGGTGGCGGGACGCCGGACGTTGTCGAGCAGGTTGACGAGCAATCGGGCGATCTGGCCTGGGGCGGCGTTCACCATGACCGCGGGGTCGAGGTCGAGTCGTAGGTCGCAACGGCCGGCCCAGCGAGCCGCCACTGTCTTGACCAGTTCGGTCAGGTCCACATCTTCGAGGATCTTCCCGGTGTCGGCCTTCGGGCAGGCCAGCCGGACGAGATCGGCGAGGATTTTCTCCAGCCGGACGAGGTCACCCATGACATGGTCCAGGAGCTCGGGGAGGTCGACGTCCTCCGGATGCATCCGTGCTGCTTCCACTTGCAGGCGTAGGCCGGTGATCGGTGTACGCAGCTCGTGCGAGGCGTCGGCGGCGAACTGACGCTTCCGGTCGAGCAACTGTTGAACGTGCGCTTTCGCCTCCCTCAACTGTTCGTCCGGTTCCCGAGTCCCCTCGGGGGGGACCTCGTGCTCCGCCTCCACCCGCCCCGGCGGTTCCTCCCACCGCAGTTCGCAGACGCCGATGTTCGCCTGGTTGACGGCCGCAATGGTCGGATCAGGCGCGATGACCAGGCAGGGGTTCGGAATGGCCGCGAACACGGCGGCGTCGTCGATGTTCTGTCTCATCACGTTCTCTCTCTCCGGTATGCCCGGCAGGATGAGCGTCCGCCGGTGGCCCTGGCTGGCAGCGCCGGGAGATCAGGCGAAGACGTCCTGCTGGTAGCGGCCGTCGGTCTCCAGTCGGGCGAGCCACCGCCGGGTGGTGTCGTCGTCGCCGCCGGTGTGAGCGCGGTGGATGGTGGCGAGTGCCTGGCGTACGGCGGGTGCCATGCGGCGCCCGTCGCCGCAGACGTAGATGGACGCGCCGTCCCGCAGGGCCTTCCACACGGTGCCGGAGGCGGCGGCGAGGGCGTCCTGGACGAACCAGGCCGGATGGTCGTGCACCGCGGAGAAGGCCGGAACAACACGTGCGGGTTGCGCAGCAACGAGTACATGGCGAGCGACAGCAGCCCACTGGTGGTCTCGTGACCGGCGATGAGGAACGTCACCACCTGATCCCGGACGTTGTCGTCGTCCAGCCGCCGGCCGGTCTCCGGGTCGACGGCTTCCAGCATCAGACCCAGCAGGTCGTTCCCGCCGCTGGTCCTCCCCCGGCGGCGTTCCATGATGACCTGCTCGACCACGTCCCGCATCGTGGCGATGCTCTCGCGGTACCTCTTGCCGTCGGCCTCACGCAACCTCGTCATCATCGGAAGCTCCTGGGTGCGCCGCATCGACTCGGTCAGCGCGTCCAGCATCGCCTGGACGAAGGGGTGCAGCTCTTCCCGGTCGAAGGAGCCGAACCGGTGGCCGAAGCCCGTCAGGGCGATGGTGTCCAGGGTCAGCCGGGTGTAGTCGTCGGTGATGTCGACCGGCTGCCCCTGCCTGTGTTCCCACTTGCTTCATGCCGGCGATGTCCAAACTGAAGATCCCCTCGGGGAACCGCTCGGACAGCTTGGCGAAGTACTGGACGGGATTGGTCTCCGGGATCTCCAGCGTGTTCCCGAGGAGGGGGACGCCGCGCGGGGACGGAACAGGACGAAGGCCCGAGGCGAGTTGATCCGTCATGGTTTCCTCCTTGGGAGCAAGCCGGCGAGGAGATCATGTGCGTACTCCTCCGGGAGGAAAGCCTCATATGTGATGATTTCGTCATATTTGGATGCTATCGGCACTGATGCCATGGATCGTCAAAGAGATGGTGAGTATTTCGCCAGTCCTGATGGATCGCTCTAGACTGAGGGGTGAGGCGTCGACAGAAGTGAGAACAGATGGCCGGCACCGCACCCAGCCGCCTGGAACGGCGCAAGGCACGCACCCGCGCGGCACTCATCCACGCCGCCCAGGCCTTCATCGCCGACGGCAGGACCAACACGGCGATCCTGGAGCTCACCCAAGCGGCCGACGTGGGCATGGGCTCGTTCTACAACCACTTCTCCAGCAAGGACGAGCTCTTCAGGGCCGCCGTGGATGACGCTCTCGAGCGGCACGGCGCGACACTGGACGAGCTGACCCGTGGCATCGACGACCCCGCCGAGGTCTTCGCGTGCAGTTTCCGCCTGACCGGGCGCCTGCACCGCCGCCATCCCCAGCTCAGCCAGGTCATGCTCAACACCGGCCTGGCCGTCGTCACCTCCGAGCACGGCCTCGCCCCGCATACCCGGCGCGACATCCAGGCCGGCATCCAAGCCGGGCGCTTCACCGTGAGCGACCCCGAGCTCGCCCTCGTGATAGCCGCGGGCGCCGCGCTATGCCTCGGTCAACTGCTCCACGCCCAGCCCGAGCGCGACGACGCCACGGCCACCGACCGTGTCGCCGAGGACTTGCTGCGCACCTTCGGGATCCCCGCCGACGAAGCGCACCAAATCTGCCGACGCCCCCTGCCCGATCTCGACCGGCTTCTGATCACGCTGAACGCTCACCAGCCGTAGAAGTTGTCACCTGTGGGCCGGCAGAAGTTCGGACACGAGCTTCTCGATCCGGGCTCTGATCTCATCGCGAATGGGGCGCACGGCGTCGATGTCCTGACCGGCCGGGTCGGTGAGGTCCCAGTCCTCGTAGCGTTTGCCGGGGAAGATGGGGCAGGCGTCGCCGCAGCCCATGGTGATGACCACGTCGGAGGCTTGGACGGAGTCGACGGTGAGGATCTTGGGTGTCTGGTGGGAGATGTCGATACCGACTTCAGACATGGCTTCGATGGCCACGGGGTTGATGTGCTCGGCGGGGGCGGAGCCGGCGGAGCGGACTTCGATCTGGTCGCCGGCCAGGTGGGTGAGCCAGCCGGCGGCCATCTGGGAGCGGCCGGCGTTGTGGACGCAGACGAACAGGACGCTGGGCTTGGCCGGCGTGGCGCTGGGAGTGGTCATGGTGGGTTCCTTCGGTTGGCGGTGACGGGGAAGTAGCGGTGGCGGGTCCACCGGGAGACGTGGACCAGGGCGACCAGGACGGGCCGGTGGGAAGCGGTCCAGTCGCGACAGCCCACGCGAGACTTCGGTGCCGGCCGGTGGCGCGGCGGCGCGGGTTGGGACGTGGCGGCTTGACATGAATTCCCTTGAGTGAGGCGGCGACGCCGAAGGCGCTCAGGTGAGTGCGGCCGGTACCCGGACGAGGTGGTCGTACAGGGCCGTGCCGTCCTCGGTGGCCCGGTGGTAGACCCAGGACCCCCGCCGCTCCGACGTGACGAGGCCGGCTTCTCGCAGCACTCGCAGGTGGTGGCTGATGGTGGGGCCGACCAGGTCGAAGGCGTCGGTGATGTCGCACACGCACGCTTCTCCTTCGGCGTGCGAGAGCAGGATGCTGAGGATGCGCAGCCGTACCGGGTCCGCCACGGCCTTGAGTCGATGGGCGAGCGCCTTGGCCTCTTGGGTGGGCATCGGCACGCCCGGTGCCGGGCCTGCGCAACCGTCCTCGGACGGAGGGCGCGGCAGCCCCGACGGACTCATAGACACACGTCTATTTTTATGGACGTCTATGTGTTTTGTCCAGTCGCCCCTGTCCTGCTGCCCCGCCTGGCCGATGATCAGGTCAGCAGGCCGCGCACGACATCCAAGCGTTCCTGGACGATCGCGTACCAAGCCCATTTGCCGCGCCGGTCGCGGGTCAGCAGGCCCGCGTCCACGAGGATCTTCAGGTGGTGGCTGACGGTCGGCTGGGTGAGCCCCAGCGGAGCCGTGAGATCGCACACGCAGGCTTCCCCTGCCGGGCTACCGCTGATCATGCTGAGCAACTGGAGCCGCGTCGGGTCGGCCACCGCCTTCAACGCGCTCGCCAGGCTCTCGGCGTGGGAGCGTGAGATGGGCACCGCGACGACCGTGGTCGCGCACTCCTCGTCGGCGATAAGAGGGTCGTTCGGTGGCACTTCCGCAGTTTCCACGCGTTCAGTGTATGGAGTCTGATTCCTGGGTGACCTCCAGATGAACGGCCCGGTCAGTCGAGCGGCGGGGTGAAGCGATAGCCCCGGCCGCGGATGGTGTGGATGATCGACGGGTTCCGCTCGTCGTCGCGCAACCTGGCGCGCAGCCGTTTGATGTGCACCGCGATGGTGTTGTGCTGAGCTCCCAGCTCGCTTCCCCAGACGGCGAGGGCGATCTCCTCGCGAGTGACCACGCGGCCGGAGTTGGTCATCAGGAAACGCAGCAGCTCGAACTCGCGCAGCGGTATGTGCACCTCGACGCCGCCCCGGCGCAGGATGTAGCCGACCACGTCCAGTTCGATGTCCCCGGAGCGCAGTGACTGCAGGATGTGGGCCGTTCCCGCGCTGTCGATGAGGGGAAGCAGTTCCTGGATGCGGTAAGGGCGCGCCACGCACGCCGTCGCGCCGGCGGTGAGAGCCCGCACGGCGATGTCGGCGTCGCCGGCGCCGGCGCCGATGATGATCGGAGAGTCGTAGATCGTGCGCAGCGCCCGTATCGCGGCAGGCGCATCCACCTGCGGGAGCCGGGCGCTGAGCAGGACCACATCGGGAGAGAGCATGCCGATCCGCAGCAGAGCCTCGAGCCCGTCGCCGGCGTGCACCACCGTGATGCCGCACGCGGTGAGCTCTGCCAGGTCCGCGTCTGGATCCGCGACCAGGACGATCGGCCTTCGCCGTTCGCCGCTGGGTGCACGTGGCGGTACGACGACGTCAGGCACCAGCGTCTCTCCTCCCAGGTTCATCCGAATCGGCCGGTGATGTAGCCCTCGGTCCGCTTGTCCGCCGGGTTGCTGAAGATGCGGACCGTCGAGTCGTACTCGACCAGCCGGCCGTGCCGTACGCCCTGCTCGTCCACTTCGGCGGTGAAGAAGGCGGTGCGATGGGAGACGCGAGCGGCCTGCTGCATGTTGTGGGTGACGATCACGATGGTGTACTCCCGGGCGAGGTCCTGCATCAGGTCCTCGATCTTGCCGGTCGCGATCGGGTCGAGTGCCGAGCACGGCTCGTCCATGAGGATCACGTCGGGCTGGACGGCGATGGCGCGGGCGATGCACAGCCGTTGCTGCTGGCCGCCGGACAGGGCCAGGGCGTTCTGCTTGAGCTTGTCCTTGACCTCGTCCCAGAGCGCCGCCCTTTGCAGGGCCTGCTCGACGACCTCGTCCAGTCCTTTGCGGCGGCCGTTGACGCGCGGGCCGTAGGCGACGTTGTCGTAGATGGACTTGGGGAACGGGTTGGGCTTCTGGAAGACCATGCCGATCCGCCGGCGCACCTCGATGGAGTCCACGTCGGCGGCGTACAGGTCCTGCCCGTGGTAGGTGATCTTCCCGGCGATGCGGGCGCCGAGGATCAGGTCGTTCATGCGGTTCAGGCAGCGCAGCACCGTGCTCTTGCCGCAGCCCGAGGGGCCGATCATGGCGGCGATCTCGCGAGGCGCGATGCTCATGGTCACGCCGCGTACGGCCTGGTAGTCGCCGTAGTAGACGGAAAGATCCTCCAATGTGAACACGGGATCAAGGAGCTCGGGGAGTTCCCGGTCGGCCGCCTGGTCGCCGGTCGCGGGTGTCACCGCGATTCTGGGGGTCACTGGAGGTTCACCACCGCTTCTGGGCGCGATTTCGGACGTAGATGGCGATGGAGTTCATCGCGATGATGACGAGCAGCAGCAGCACGATCGCCGCGGCGGACAGGTCGTGGAAGGCTTCGCGGGACTGGCTGATCCAGCCGTAGATCTGGATCGGCAGGACGGTGTACTCGCTGAGGATGCCGTCGGGCAGGAAGGCGACGTAGGTGAGGCCGCCGAGCAGCAACAGCGGCGCGGCCTCGCCGGCCGCCCGGGACAGGGCCAGGATGGAGCCGGTCGCCATGCCGGGGATGGCGGCGGGCAGTATTTGGCGCCAGGTGGTCTGCCATTTGGTGGCACCGAGTCCGTAGGAGGCCTGGCGGATCGACAGCGGGACCGCTCTGATGGCCTCGCGGGACGCGATGATGACGATGGGGAGCACCAGCAACGACAAGGTGATGGAAGCCGTCAGGATGGTCGTGCCGAAACCGAATCCGCGTGCGATGACGCCGAGGCCGAGAATGCCGTAGACGATCGACGGGATGGCCGCCAGGTTCGCGATGTTGAGCTCGATCATCCGGTTGTACCAGCGGGCGGGATTGGCGTATTCCTCCAGGTAGACCGCCGCCAGGATGCCCACAGGCAGGCAGAACACCGCGGTGAGGGAGATCACCCACAGGGTGCCGTACAGGGCGGAGCGGGCTCCGGCGCGTTCAGGCCTGCGGATGGAGGGGAAGTTGTCCCACAACCGCGGGTCCAGGCGTGACCAGCCCTTGTAGACCACGTAGATCAGCAACGTGGCCAGGAACGCGACCGCGATCAGCAGGCACAGCCGCAGCATCAGCTTGAAGACGATGTCCGCCCAGGGCACCTTCTGGCGTGTGAGGGTGACCGTCCGGGGCTCGGTGACGGTGGGGGCGGTCATTCGTACACCTCCCTGAAGCGACGTACCAGGCGGGCGCTGACGAAGTTCATCGTGAAAGTGATCACGAAGAGCAGCGCGCCGACCGCGAAGATCGTCTTGTAGTCGAGTGAGGCGGTGGGCAGGTCGCCCGAGCCGGCTTGGGCGATGAAGCCCGTCATCGTCTGCATGGCGTCCAGCGGGTTCAGTGACAGGGAGGGTTTGTTGCCGGACGCGATGGCCACGATCATCGTCTCCCCGATGGCGCGGGAGACGGCCAGCACGAAGGACGCCACGATGCCCGACAGGGCGGCGGGGATGACGACCCGGATCGACACGACCCGGGTGGAGGACCCCAGGGCGTAGGCGCCGTCGCGCAGTCCTCGCGGCACCGACGACATCGCGTCCTCCGACAGCGAGGCCACCGTCGGCACGATCATGATCCCCATGACCAGACCGGCCGAGATGGCGTTGAAGACATCCGGCCGCAGCCCGGCCGGCAGGTACTCCTGCAGCGCCGGGGTCACGAAGCGGAGGGCGAAGAACCCGTAGACCACGGTGGGAACGCCGGCGAGGACCTCCAGAACCGGCTTGAACACCTTGCGGGTGCGCCGGTGGGCGTACTCGCTGAGGTACAGGGCGGCACCCAGGCCGAGCGGGACGGCCACCACCACGGCGATCAGCGTGATGAGGAAGGTGGCGCTCACCAGAGGCAGCACCCCGTAGGCGGGTGGATCGAACAGCGGAGCCCAGTCGGCGGTGGTGAAGAACTCCCGCCAGCCGACCGCCGTGAAGAACTCCACTGTCGGCGGGACCAGGGAGACGACGATGCCGACGGTGGTGGCCACGGACACGAGCGCGGCCACGGTCAGCACCACCCGGATGGTCTGCTCGCCGTAGCGTGAACGGGTCCTCCCCAGCGCCCCCTTGGGGGCGGCCGGGAAGGACGTCGTCTCGGGCGAGCTCATCCGCCGGCTCGCGTCTTGAGCTTGTCGAGGTCACCCTTCAGGTCGGCTTCCTGCTGGGCGTTCAGCGGGATGAACTGCGCGTCTTTGGCGATCGCACCGTGGTTGGCGACGTAGTACTCCACGAAGGCCACGACCTCGGGCCTCTTCATCGACTCCGCCTTGGGGTAGATGAACAGCGGCCGCGACAGCGGGGTGTAGGTGCCGTCCTGAGCGCTCTGCACACTCGGCGCCACGCAGCCGCCGCCTCCGTCGATCTGCAGCGCCTTGAGCTTGCCGGCGTTCTCCTCGTAGTAGGAGAAGCCGAAGTACCCGAGGCCGCCCTTGGAGCCGGACACACCCTGAACGGTGACGTTGTCGTCCTCGCTCGGGCTGTAGTCGGTGCGGCTCGCCCCCTCCTCACCGTTGACGGCGTCGGTGAAGTAGTCGAAGGTGCCGGAGTCGGTGCCCGCGCCGAACAGCTTCAGCGGCTCGTCGGGGAACTTCGGATCCACCTGGTTCCAGCTGTTCACCTTGGAACCGGGCTCCCAGATCTTCTTCAGCTGGTCCACCGTCAGGCAGGTGGCCCAGGTGTTCTCCTTGGGCACCACGACGGTCAGCGCGTCGTTGGCGACCGTGAACTCCTCGTAGGCGATGCCCTTGGCCTGGCAGGCCGCCGTCTCCTCGTCCTTGATCGGGCGGGAGGCGTCGGAGATGTCGGTCTCGCCGTTGCAGAACTTCTCGAAGCCGCCGCCGGTGCCGGACGTGCCCACGGTCACCCGCACCTTGGGGTTCTGCTCGGCGAACAGCTCGGCGGCGGCCGTGGACAGCGGCGCGACCGTGCTCGAGCCGTCGATCTTGATGTCGCCGGCGAGTTCCTTGGACGACGGGGCCGCGGAGGCGCCCGCTTCCCCGCCGGGGTTGTTCTGATTCCCGCCGCATGCGGTCAGCACGAGGGCACCTGCCGCCATGGTCGCTATGGCGCGCACTGCCTGCAGTCGAGTGCTCACGTCGTTTCCTTCGCTTCGATACCCGAGCCCAGCCGGTGACCGGGCTTCCATCCCCCAGAACGCATCGAAGGCTGTCTATGTGAACGTACGGCAAACGCCGCCTAAGCGGGCACTTAACTAATAGATGTCTATCTATGCGACGGCGGACGGCGGTGTCGGCGCCCTGTCCGGCAGCTATATTGATGACGGTAAACATTGATGAGTGTCTATGTGAGGGGCGCCGATGGCCGTGCGCGATCAGGACCCGTTGTTGCGCCGTGTCGCCGCCCAGCTTCTGTCGCGTTTCCCGGGGGTGTTCTCCGCCGAGACGGTGGAGCGTCACGTGATCGAGTCCCACCGGGCGCTCGCCACCACCGCCCGGGTGCGCGAGCACTTGCTGGTCTTGACGGAGAAGCTGGCTCAAGAGCGCCTGGTCGCCCTCGCGCAGAGCCAGGGCGCCATCGCCAAGCCGGTACTGGAGGTGCTGTTCGTGTGCACGCGGAACGCGGGCCGTTCACAACTGGCCGCCGCCTTCATGACCCGGCACGCCGCCGAGCGCGTGCACGTCCGCACCGCCGGAACCCGCCCCGCCGCGGAGATCGAAGCCGCCGTGCGGAAAGTGATCGAGGAACTGGGGCTGGCCGTCTCGGAGGAGTTCCCCAAGCCGCTCACCGACGAGGTGGTCCAGGCGGCCGATGTCGTCGTCTCCATGGGGTGCGGGGACGCATGTCCGATCCACCCCGGCAGGCGCTATCTGGAGTGGAACCTGCCCGACACGCACGGCAGGACGACGGCCGAGGTGCGCGACATCGCCGTCCTGGTCGATCTGATGGTCCGTGATCTGCTGGACGAGCTCGTCCAGCGACCCGCCCCGGCGTCCACGGCCGGTGGTTCGCCGAGGCTCTGATCAGGTCCGGGCGATCACGCCGAGGCGGGCTCCGCCGCGGGCTCGCCCAGCGGGCTGAACAGCGCACCGAGCCGGCTCACCGTCTCGGGGATGATCCAGTAGTACACCCACGTGCCGCGGCGCTGGCTGTCGATGAACCCCGCCGTGCGCAGCACCTTCAGATGGTGGGAGATGGTGGGGGCGGTCAGGTCGAAGACGCCGGTCAGGTCGCAGACGCACACCTCGCCGCCCGGGTGGGAGCCGATCAGCGACAACAGGCGCAGCCGAACCGGGTCGGCGACCGCCTTGAGCAGGATGGCGAGGTCGGCCGCGTCGGTCTCGGACAACGGCCCCTGGGCGATCGGCGCGCAGCAGCCGACGGTGCTGGTGTCCATCCTTCGGCTCCTTACTTCGACGTCAATCAAAATGATAGGCGATCGTCGGTGAACACGGCCATGGCAACGACAGCGCACCCGTACTCCCGACGCGGCGACACCGGCCGCCGCCACTGGGGACGACGGCCGGAGCTGTGCTCGCTGCCGAAGCTCATCCGCAGCAGGCGCCGCCGGTGCCGGGTACGGTGACCAGCGGGAGCAGGCTGGACAGCAGGCCGCCGCTGAGGCCGGTGGCCAGGCCGGCCCGTTGTTCCTGGGCCGCGGCCAGGTCCGAGGAGCATACTCCCGTCTCGGGCAGTTCGAGCCGCACATCGCGGGCCGCCTCCCAGTCCCCTGCCAGGGCCGCCACCACCGATCGGACCTGTTCGTACCCGGTGGCCATCAGGAAGGTCGGCGCGCGGCCGTAGCTCTTGACGCCGACGGCGTAGTAGCCGGGCTCGGGGTGCGTCAGCTCGTCGACGCCGTGCGGCGGGACCGTCCCGCAGGAGTGGACGTTGGGGTCGATCAGCGGGGCCAGCGCCCGGGTGGAGCCGAGGATCGGGTCCAGGTCCAGGCGCAGCTCGCCGGCGATGGAGTGGTCGGGCCGGTAGCCGGTGGCGCTGACGACCCGCTCCACGGTGATCGACTGCTCGGTCCCCGACGGATCGCGGCTGACCACCTCGATGCCGTCGGGCACCTGCCGCACCCGCTGGGTGAAGAACCCGGTGAGCAACCGGATGCGGCCGGACTCCACATGACCACGCAACCGTGTGCCCAGCGCGCCGCGGGCGGGCAGGGCGTCGGCCTCACCCCCGCCGTAGGTGCGTCCGGCGCTCCCGCCGCGGATCGCCCAGGTGACGGGTGTGCCGTCCAGCTCCGCGAGGGCGAGCAGGGTGGTGGCGGCCGAATGGCCCGCGCCGACCACGAGGGTGTGCCTGCCCTCGTAGGTGGCGCGGTCGGCGCCCAGCACGTCAGGCAACGCATGGTCGACGAAGACGTCGCCTTCACCGTGTGCGGGCACACCGCCGGCACCGAGCACGTTGGGGCTGGTGTACGTGCCGGACGCGTCGATGACCGCTCGCGCGTGGAGTTCCTCGCCGTCCTGGAGGCGGATCAGGAACGCGGCCTCCTCGCGGCCGCCGGTCCGGACCCGGTCGTAGCCCAGGCGGCTGATCGCCGTGACCCTGGCGCCCAGCCGCACCCGGTCGCCCAGCAGCGCGGCCAGGGGAGCCAGGTAGCCGGCGACGAGTTCGGCACCGGTGGGCAGCCACTCCGGATCAGGGGCACGCCAGCCCGCGGCCTCCAGCAGGCGCCGCGCCGCGGCGTCGATGTCGTGGCGCCACGGGCTGAACACCCGCACGTGCCCCCACCGCGCCACCGACGCCCCCGCGTGGTGCCCGGCCTCCAGCACCAGGAAGCCGATCCCCCGCTCGGCGAGGTGCGCGGCGGCGGCGAGCCCCACCGGCCCGGCGCCGATCACCACGACAGGCAGATCACTCGTCTGCCGGAGGGGCGTGAACCGCTCGATCTCGATAGCGGACGGCCCGCAGCACCCGTCGCTCATGTCGCTCTCCTCGCGTCTGGTTAGACATCCATCTAATCAGAGCATGAGGCATTGATTAGAGGTCTGTCAAATTAGATGTACCCCTAAGCAGGCTGCTCGGGCCGTCCTCAGTTGATCACGTGGGATGGGCGCGACGGGTCGTTGGTCCTCCTGATGCCTGCCCTGGGTCCCTTCACGCCCGGTGCGGCTAGTTCGCAAAATTACTTAAGGGGCATAAAACGGGCATCACTGTCAGTGGTCGAAGGGGCGGATCATGCAGAAGAGGGTTCGGGACGTGATGACCAGGGAGGTCGTGTGCGTGGACGCCGGCACTCCGTTCAAGGACGTGGCGAAGGTGCTGGTCGAACATCGGGTGAGCGCGGTCCCGGTCCTCGACGGGGAGGGCCATGTGGTCGGGGTGGTCTCGGAGGCCGACCTGCTCCGCAAGGAGGAGGTCAAGGAGCGGTCCTCCCGCGATGACCACCGTCCTGCTCTTCGCGCGGGGCCTCGCGAGCGGGTCACCGGGCAAAGCGCCAGACTTCCGGAGAAGGCCCGTGCGGGGACGGCGGCCGAACTGATGACGAGTCCGGCGATCGTGATCAGGTCCTCCGGAAGCGTGGTCAGCGCCGCCCGCGCGATGCGCAGATTCGAGGTCAAACGGCTGCCGGTCGTCGACGAGGAAGGGCGGCCGGAAGGCATCGTCAGCCGTCACGACCTGCTGAACGTCTTCGTGCGGAGCGATGACGCCATCGCCGCTGAGATCAGGGACGACATCCTGGAGGGTCCCCTGTGGACCGACACCTCAGGCGTCCACCTCTCCGTCGCCGACGGAGTCGTGACTCTCAGCGGTCACATCGCCCACCGCGACGACGCGCGGATCATCGCCCGCATGATCGGCAGGGTGGACGGGGTCGTGGACGTGGTCGACAAGCTGGTGGGGACGGCGCGCGCGGCGGCGGATCCCCATGGTGAGCGGATCTGAGCACAACGCGCTCGGCGGCCATGAGCGCCGTGGCATCGAGCGCCGTACGCGGCTCGACCTCGACTCGCCGTCAGCGGGCACAGGGCGGTGACGGCCTGAATGAACGAATCCTCGGCGCAGACATCAGATCCTCGCGAACCGGTCTTCCGGCTGTTCCGGGACCTGCGGTCACGCCCGGAAGGGCTGCGGAGCCGGGAGGCGGCTCAACGGC
Organism: Sphaerisporangium sp. B11E5; assembly: GCF_039871875.1. Classification (NCBI taxonomy): domain Bacteria; kingdom Bacillati; phylum Actinomycetota; class Actinomycetes; order Streptosporangiales; family Streptosporangiaceae; genus Sphaerisporangium; species Sphaerisporangium sp. B11E5. The sequence continues at coordinate 94,006 of NZ_JBDPMD010000023.1, forward strand.
TGACGATCTTCGGTCCCAACGAACTGGCGAGACGGCAAGAGCGAGGCTGGGCCGGAGAACTCGGCCGCCAGTTGATCCACCCCCTGGCGCTCCTGCTGTGGCTGGCCGCCGCGCTCGCGGCGGTGGCGGGCATACTCCCGCTGAGCGGAGCCATCGTGGTGGTGATCGTGCTCAACGCGATGCTGGCGTTCGTCCAGGAGCGGCAGGCGGAGCGCGCCGTCGAAGCGCTGGCTGGTCTGCTGCCCGCCAAGGTGAAGGTTCTCCGGGACGGTGCCCGCGTAGTGATCGAGGCGACCCGACTGGTCCCCGGTGACATCCTGATCATCGAGGAGGGTGACCGGGTGCCGGCGGACGTCCGTTTGCTGGACGGCGCCGTGGAGATCGACATGTCCGCGCTGACGGGCGAATCCGTTCCGGCGTATCGGTCCGCCGAACCCGCGGTGGAGATCGGGCCGCTGCTGGCGTCGCCCGACATGGTGTTCAGCGGCACCACCTGCACCGGTGGCGAGGCGCGGGGCCTGGTGTTCTCCACCGGCATGCGCACCGAACTCGGCCGTATCGCGGCCCTCTCCCAGCGGGTGGGCAGAGCCGAGTCACCCTTGGAACATCAGGTCAAGCGGGTGGCCTGGCTGATCGCTTTCGTCGCTGTCGCGGCCGGCGTCGCGTTCCTGCCCGTCGGTGTCCTGGTGGCGGATCTTCCGCTTCCGGATGCCCTCACCTTCGCCATCGGCCTGTTGGTGGCGAATGTCCCCGAGGGCCTGCTGCCCACGATCACGCTCGCGCTGGCCGTCGGCGTCCGCGTGCTGGCGCGGCGCGGCGCGATCGTCAAACGGCTCAGCGCGGTGGAGACCCTGGGCTCCACCACAGTGATCTGCACCGACAAGACCGGCACGCTGACCTTGAATCAGATGCGGGTGACCGCCGTATGGACCGTCGGCGGCCCGGTCGACGCCGATGGTCACATGCCGGCGCGCCGCTCGGCGCCGCTGCTCGCGCTGGCACGGGCCGCGGCCATGTGCAACAACGCCGAACTGGAGCCGGTACCCACGGGAGACCCCACCGAAGTAGCCCTGCTGCGCATGTGCGCTTCCCTGGGTGAGCAGCGTGGTGGTGAGCGGCGCAGGCAGTTCCACTTCGACCCGGCGGTACGGATGATGTCGACAGTGGACACGGTCGACGGTCACCGATGGGTCCACACCAAGGGCGCGCCGGAGGAGGTCCTCTCCCGCACCGACCGCATCATGACCGTGGACGGGGAAACGCGAACCTGTACGCGGCAGGATCGCGACACGGTCTCCGCGGTGATCCGGGACTACGCGTCCCAAGGGCTGCGGCTGCTGGCGGTGGCACGACGGCGACTCGACCCCTCCGCCCCTCTCCCCGCCGACCGGGCCCAAGCCGAGACGAGACTCACGCTGCTCGGCATCGTCGCCATGGTCGACCCGCCTCGTCCGGAGGTCGCCGACGCGGTCGCCCGATGTCACACCGCCGGCATCCGGCTGATCGTCGTCACCGGGGACCATGGGCTCACCGCCGCGCGGATCGCCCGGCACGTGGGCATAGCGGGGGACGGCCTGCGCGTGATCACGGGCAGTGAGCTGGAGGCCATGACCGAGGACGACCTCGACGGCCTGCTGCGGAAGCACGATGAACTGGTCTTCGCGCGCAGCTCACCGGAGGCCAAGCTGCGCATCGCCGACGCCCTTCGCGCACAGGGCCATGTGGTCGCCATGACGGGCGACGGCGTCAACGACGCTCCCGCGTTGCGGCAGGCCGACATCGGGGTGGCGATGGGTGTCTCGGGAACGGACGTGGCACGCGAAGCCGCCACCATGGTGCTCACGGACGACAACTTCGCCACCATCGTGGACGCCGTCCAGGCCGGGCGCCGCGTGTACGACAACGTGCGCAAGTTCATCGTCTACATCTTCGCCCACGCCACGCCGGAAATGATCCCCTTCCTGGTGTTCGCGCTGTCCGGCGGTCAGGTGCCTCTGCCGCTGACCGCCATGCAGATCCTGGCGATCGACCTCGGCACCGAGACCCTCCCGGCCCTGGCACTCGGCCGCGAGCCCGCCGAACCCGGCTTGATGAGCCGTCCGCCCCGGCCGCGCGACCAGGGGGTGGTGCAGGCGGGGATGCTGGTCCGCGCCTGGATACTCCTGGGCGGTGTGTCCGCCGTCCTTGTGCTCACGGCCTTCTTCCTCACGTTGCGCGCGGGCGGCTGGTATCTCGGTGCGGACACCGGCCCGGGCACGGCGCTGCACCACACCTGGCTCCAGGCCACCACGATGACCTTCCTGGTCATCGTGTCCTGCCAGATAGGCACCGCGTTCGCCTCGCGCACCCGCTCCGCGTCCCTGAGGCAGATCGGGCTGACCAGCAACAGGTTGCTGCTGTGGGGGATCGCCTTCGAGGTGCTGTTCGCCGCGGCCGTGGTCCTGCTGCCACCCCTTCAGCGGCTTTTCGGGACGGCGGTGCCTGGCCCGGCCCAACTCGCGCTACTCCTGCCTTTCCCGTTGATCGTGTGGGGCGCGGACGAGCTGTGGCGGTGGCACACGCGACGGCGTGGCGCGCGGGCCGCCCCCTCCGGCGAAAACACCAGGACGGCCGTGGTGACATGAGATTCCCAGGTGACGAGTGGTTCGAGGACGCGTCGAGGACGCGACGGACGGGTAAGCGCCCTAAGGGGGCAGCCATGCACATGAAGGTGCGGGACGTCATGACCAGGCAGGTCACCTCGGTCAACGGTGGCACGCCGTTCAAGGACGTGGCCGAGGTACTGGTGCGCCATGAGCTCAGCGCGGTCCCGGTGGTGGACGGCGAGGGACACGTCGTCGGGATCATCTCGGAGGCGGACCTGCTGCGCAAGGAGGAGTTCAGGGAGCAGTACTACCAGGAGGGGTACCGTCCTCCGCTTCGTGCCCGGCTTCGCGAGTACGCCGGCCGGAAGGGGGCCCCGCCCGGGCGGAGAGCGTGCGGCGACACGGCCGCCGAACTGATGACCAAGCCGGCGATCACCGTCAAGCCGCACACCAACGTGGTGAAGGCCGCCCGGCTGATGAGCGAGCACGGGGTGAAACGCCTCCCCGTCGTCGACGAGAACGGTGTGCTGGAGGGCATCGTCAGCCGCCACGACCTGCTCACCGTCTTCGCGCGGACCGACGACGCGATCGCCCGCGAAGTGCGGGACGACATCGTCGGAGGTGCGCTGCGGGCCCGCGCGTCGCGGGTACGCGTGCGCGTGTCCGGCGGAGTGGTGACCCTGAGCGGGCGGATGGCGTGCCGTGCGGACGCACGGATGGCCGCGAGCATGATCGAGCGGGTCAACGGCGTGGTCGACGTAGTGGACAGGCTGGTCTGCGACGACGCCGGCGACCAGGTGGACATGACATGAGACCAGGTGACCCGGGCGCGCGGAGATCGCCGGCGACGCCGTGGGCGCAGATCAAGGAGACGCACACCGCGGTCGTCGTCCTCCTCGGGGATCACGCGTACAAGGTGAAGAAGCCGGTTGATCTCGGCTTCCTCGACTTCACCACCCTGGAGGCCAGGCGGGCCGTCTGCGAGCAGGAAGTGGAGCTGAACCGCCGGCTCGCTCCCCTGGTCTACGAGGGGGTGGCCGACGTCCTCGGGCCGGACGGGAAGATCTGCGAGCACCTCGTGGTGATGCGGCGCATGCCCGACGATCGGCGTCTGGCGGCGCTCGTCCGCGCGGGAAAGCCGGTGGAGGGGCAGTTGCGGCAGATCGCCCGGATGGTGGCGAGCCTGCACGGGCAGGCCCGCCACGGCGCGGAGATCGACCGGCAAGGTGGACGAGAAGCGCTGCGGGAACGCTGGACGGCGAGCTTTCAGCAGGTGAGAGTGCTTCCCGCCGTCCTCGACGCCGAATCCGTGGCGGAGATCGAGCGGCTCGCCCTGCGTTTCCTTGACGGACGTGAGCCGTTGTTCGCCGCCCGTGTGCGTCAGGGACGCGTCGTGGAAGGCCACGGTGACCTGCTGACCGAGGACATCTTCTGCCTGGAGGAGGGCCCGCAGGTGTTGGACTGCCTGGAATTCGACGCGAACCTGCGTTATCTCGACGGGCTGGACGACGCCGCGTTCCTCGCCATGGACCTGGAGCGGCTGGGTTCGCCCCGGCTGGCCGAGCTGTTCCTGCACTGGTACACCGAGTTCTCCGGCGACCCGGCACCACCGGCGCTGTGGCATCACTACGTCGCCTACCGGGCCTTCGTCCGTGCCAAGGTCGCGTGTGTACGGCATGCGCAAGGGAACGCCGAAGCGGCAGGCGAGGCCCGTGAGCTCGGTGAGCTCGGTCTCCGCCACCTGAGGGCGGGGGCGGCCACGCTGGTCCTCGTCGGCGGGCTGCCAGGGACCGGCAAGTCGACACTGGCCGCGGCCCTGGCCGACCGGCTCGGGTACACGGTGCTGGCCAGTGACCGGGTCCGCAAGGAGCTCGCCGGGATCGCGCCCGAGCAGCCGGCGGCGGCGCCGTTCGAGGAGGGGATCTACACCCGCGAGTGGACGGCGCGGGCCTACGAGGAATTGTCGTCCCGCGCGCGGGGCCTCCTCGGCTTCGGTGAATCGGTGATCCTCGACGCCTCGTGGACCGACGCGGCACACCGGGCGGCGGCCGGCCGGCTCGCGGAGGAGACCTTCAGCGACCTGGTGGCGCTGCGGTGCACCGCTCTGCCGCAGGTGACCGCGGAGCGGCTCGCCCGCCGGAGGGGCGGGGTGTCGGACGCCGACCAGACGATCGCGGACGTGATGCGGGAGACAACGGCGCCCTGGCCGGAGTCGGTGGAGATCGACACGAGCGCGACCCGGGACCAGGCGCTGAGCCGGGCCCTGGAAGTGCTGCTGCCGCCTGCGCGGACCGTCCCATGGAGGTACCGCCGCCCTCCTCGGATGGAACCAGGCTGACCTCGGCCTGTGGGACGAAAGCCTCCGATGCCAGGGGCCTTCCGCCGATGCGGTCCGCATTGAGCCGCGGTCTCATGGAGTCGTGTCATCGAGGAGGATGATGATGTTCGATCTGGTGACCGTCGCGGTCGACGGTTCGACGTCCGCCGAGGCGGCCGTCGACTGGGCGGCGGACGAGGCGGCACGCCGGGGCGCGGCTCTGCGAGTCGTGACGGTCAAGGAGCCGTGGGCGAGGGAGTACCCGTTCCCCATCGTCTCGAGCTTCGACGCGGCGATCACGGGCCGTTGCGCGGATGTGGTGGCCGCGGCCGCCGATCGGGCGAGGCGACGGGCGCCCGGTCTTCCGGTGAGCACCGGCCTGGACACGGGCGCGGTGATCGAGCGGCTCCGTCACGAGGCCGAGAAGACCGACGTCCTTGTGGTCGGGAGCCGAGGATTGGGGGGCTTCGCGGGGCTCGTCGTCGGGTCGCTCGGCTTGGGACTCGCCGGGCACACCGCGAGTCCTCTCGTCGTGGTGCGCACGGCTCCGGGCGCCGAGCACCAGGAGATCGTGGTGGGGGTCGACGGGTCGGCGTACTCAGAGGCCGCTCTGCGGTACGCCTTCGAGGAGGCGAAGATCCGGAACTGCGCACTTCGCGCCGTATACGCCTGGACCATGCCGATGTACTCCTCGTTCGCCGACGACTACGCCGATGTCCTGCGCGATGTCCTGGAGTACGACAGCAGGCAGGTCGGCGAAAGTCTGCGACCATGGCGCGAGAGGTACCCCGGCGTCCGGTTCGCCGAGTCCATCGTGCGCCGGCATCCCGTGCCGGCGCTGGCCGACGCCTCGAAGACGGCCGACCTCGTCGTGGTCGGTTCGCGCGGCCGTGGCGCCTTCCGTTCCTCGTTGCTCGGTTCGGTGAGTCACGGCGTTCTGCACCGTGCGCACTGCCCGGTGATGATCGTGCCCTCGCCGCGGGACGGGCAGGAACCGGCAAGCGCCACCGGGTAGGCCGCCACACCCGTCGGCCTCCCGGGCTCAGAAGCCGTGGATGCGGCGACCGGTGACACGCAGGGGCGTGACGCGGACGTACAACTCCCGTTCACCCCCTGCCCAGGGTTCGACGTACGCCCCGGCCACCTCCGCCGTCTCGTCCGGCGGTACGTGGTGCGCGGCCCCTTGGACCAGCACGCTCCATCCCGCCCGTGACGCCTCGTCGATGCGGTCGACCTCGAAGGCGATGGCGAGTTCGACCCCCGCGACGCCCGTGCGCAGATCTTCGTCCATCGCGCCCCCCAGCCGGGTGCGGAAGAGAATCGACCGCTCGTACATCGTGTAGTTGACCGGCAGCACGGCCAGGCCCGAGGCGCCGACGAACGCGACCCGCCCGACGCCGCCCGGAGAGATCAGCCGAAGGCACTCATCGGAGTCGAGTGTTTCCAGCACAGGGTGGCGAGGTGGACGCCCCGAGCCCGGCGGCCGGTCCAGCCCACCTCCCAGCAGGTCCTCCGCGGTCGTGTCCAAAGCCCTGGCGAGCCGCAACAGCGTCCCCCGGTCCAGGGTCGCCGGGGTCCTCTCCAGGTATTCCAGATAGCCGGTGGCCATGCCGGTACGGTCGGCGAGCTCTTCCCGGCTGAGGCCCAGGCTCTCGCGCCGGTGCGCGATACGCCGGCCGAGGTCGCCGGTGGATCCTCCAGATGGCGTCATTCGGCCTCCATGCGGATCAGCGAGAACACATGCGCCGCGCCACGGCCTATCTTGGCGCGCTGGCCGCGCACTTCGACTCGAAGCGATTCAGGGCCGTCGTCGGCGCGGCCGACCCGCACGAAAGCGTGGCCGGCGTCGATCGAGCACGAGCCGCCGCAGACCTCGATCGTCAACGACAGCGCGGGGAGCCGGTCGGGCAGGTGCGGGTCGAGTCGCAGACCGTCGAGACCCGCCTCCAGGCCCAGGTAACAGCGTTGCACCAGGTCCAGGGTTCCTCCCATCGCGCCCAGATGGATGCCCTCGGCCGTGGTACCCCCCTGCACGTCGGCCAGGTCGCTGCTCAGCGCCTCGACGAAGAAGTGCCAGGACACGGCCCGATCCAGCCGTGACAGCACCCATGCGTGCACCACGGCGCTCAGCGTGGAACCGTGGCTGGTCCGCTTGAGGTAGTAGCCGATGGTGTCGCGGATCAGATCAGGTTCGGCCGCGCGTCCCAGCCGGGCGAGGATCCGCCGCAGCTCTTCCGCGGTGAGCAGGTAGAAGAGCATGAGGACATCGGCCTGCTTGGAGGCCTTGTAGCGGTTGACGTCGTCTCCCTCGGCTTCCAGGGCGCGGTCCAGCCGCCGTACGCCGCGATAGCGCCCCCAGTCCAGTTCCGGCAGGTCCGCGTAGCCGGTGAACTGGCTGAGGACTCCTTCGTGGAAATCCACGCGCATCCGGCGTGTGATCTCGTCCCAGCGCTCCAGTTCCGGCCGGCTCAGACCGAGCCGTGTCGTGAGTTCCGTCCGCTCGCGCAGAGGGAGCAGGTCGAGCACCTCACAGGCCTTGAGCAGGAGCCACACCGTCATCAGGTTGGTATAGACGTTGTTGTCGACACCGGGCGAGGTGCCGCCGGGGTAGGCGTCGTGATATTCGTCAGGTCCCACGACATGGCGGATCTCGTAGCGGCCGGAGACGGGGTCGAGCTCGCTCAGTGCCGCGAAGAACCGGGCGATCTCGACGAGCAGCTCCGCACCGAAGTCGGCGAGGAATCCCATGTTCCCCGTGGCGGTGAAGTGCTGCCAGACGTTGTAGCCGATGGCGAGTCCCACATGGCGTTGCAGCCGGGACCGGTCGGGCAGCCAGCGGCCGGAGGAAGGGTTCAGATGGTACGGCTGGGTGTTCTCCTGCCCGTCGCTGCCGCTCTGCCACGGGAACATCGCCCCTGGCAGGCCCACCGCGTTCGCCGCCGCCCTCGCCTCGGGAAGCCGGCGGTGGCGGTACCGCAGCAGGGCCTGGGAGATCTCCGGGAACCGGAAGTTCAGCCATGGAAGGACGAAAAGCTCGTCCCAGAAGACATGACCCCGGTACGCCTCTCCGTGCAGCCCACGCGCGGGCACCCCCACGTCCAGATCCGTGGTGTGGGGAGAGAGCGTCTGCAGCAGGTGGAAGGTGTGCAGATGGATGATCTGCGCACCTGTCGGGTCGTCGCAGTCCAGTCGGGCACGTGCCCAGAGCCGGTCCCAGGCCAGCCGGTGCCGTGCCAGAACCGTGCCGAAGCAGGGGGAGAGGTGTACCGTGCGCACCGCCGCCGACCGGGGGTCGGCCATCGCGTGGTCGCGGGAGGTCGTCAGCGCGACGATCTTCGTCACCGTCGCGGGGCGTTCACGTTCCATGGGAAGCAGGTGCTCCGTCGAGATCCGGTCCGGTTCCCGGCGCACCTGCTCCAGGACGGCTTCGAGACACAACCGAGAGGCCAGCACGATCGCGATGCCCGATGAACTGGTGCGGGCACTGAGCCAGGTGTGGTCCTCGTCGTGCCCCGTCAAGAGCTCCACCAGATGATCGCCGCGGAGATCGCGATAGCGCTCGACTCCCCGGTTGGACACGCGGCCGTCGAGGGCCGCGGCCACACGGATCGGCCCCGACCAGTTCTCCGCGGTGAACGTCGTCTCCAGGGCGGCCACGTGGGGGTCGGCCATGGAGACCAGCCGGCGCTGCCGGACGGCGGTGACCCTGCCGTGTTCGTCGCGGTAGCGAAGCCGGCGGCTCAGCACACCATGCCGTAGGTCGAGCACCTGCCGGTACTCCATCAACTCGGCGGTGCGTGGGTGGAACCAGCGGGACTCCGGCGTGGCGAACAGCAGCGGCAGCCAGTTGGGTACGTTCACCAGTTCCTCGTTGGTGACCTGCTCCCCGCCGATGCGCGACGTGAGCTGGTTGTAGCAGCCCGCGACGTAGGTGCCCGGATAGTGTGTGCCGTCGGCCCTGGCCTCAGGGGCCGCGCCGCGCGTGACGAAGTACCCGTTGCCAAGGGCGCACAGCGCTTCTCGCCGGCCTTCGTCGGCGGGCAGGTAGCCGTCGTAGGTCAGCAGCCAGGGGTTCACGGGGCGCCGGCCCAGGCCCTGCCGGTGACCTCCAGCTCGCCGGGGTCGGAGACGACGATGTCCGCACCTCGTGCGCGCAACGTCCCGGTCCGTCCGCCGGCGCGGTCGACGCCGATCACCAGGCTGAAGCCGCCCCGCCGCCCGGCCTCGACGCCGGCGAGCGCGTCCTCCACTATCGCCGCCCTGCCGGGTGGGACGCCGAGGCGGCGCGCCGCCTCCCAGAACAGGTGGGGTTCCGGTTTCCCGGGAAGACACAAGGTGGCGGCGTCGTGGCCGTCCACCACGGTGTCGAAGAAGCCGGCGACACCCGCCGCGGTCACCACCGCGTGGCAGTGTCTGCTGGCCGACACCAGCCCGGTGCGGCAGCCGTACCGCCGCAACCGGCGGAGCAACCCGACGGTCCGCGGGAACGCCGCGACGCGGTCGCTTTCGACATTCTTCAGGAAAAGGATGTCCTTGGCCGCGGCGAGGCCGTGTACCGACAAGGTGCCGGGGCGGTCGCCCGCTGCTCCTTCGGGAAGGATGATGCCGCGGGAGGCGAGGAAGGTCCGCACGCCGTCCATACGGGACCTGCCGTCGACGTACTCGAGGTAGTCGCGACAGATGTCGAACGGCTCGGAGCGGCCGCGGAGGAACTCGTCGAAGGCCTGTTTCCAGGCCGCGGCATGCAGCCGAGCGGTGTCGGTGACGACACCATCGTTGTCGAAGATGACCGCGTCGACGCGGGTCAGATCGATGACAGGCATTGGCATCACCTCCGCCGGACACGACGTTACCGGCGGCCTCCGGAAAGACGACAGGGCCTCTTTCCCAAGGTCGGACAACGAAAGCCCCGGCTCGGGGTATCGGCAGGCACGGTCCCCCTCCCCGGGCCGGGTCCCCGAGGTCTGTAATGGGAAGGACGGGGAGGCTGGGATGATCACCAGACGAGAGTTCCTCGAGACCACGATCGGGGGAACGGCCGTCGTGCTGCTGTGCCGAGAGCCGATCAGTGGTGTGGCGGCCCCCGTGGCCGTGCTCGCCCCCGAGGGGATCGCCAAGTACGTGACGCCGCTTGTCGTCCCCCCGGTGATGCCGCCGGTGTCCCTGGAGGGGGAGCCGGTCGACCGGTACGCGATCGGGGCGCGTCAGTTCACGCAGCAGATCCTGCCACCCGGGCACCCACCCACCACTGTGTGGGGCTACGGGGCCGTGCAAGATCTGCGGACCTTCGGCAGCCCGGGGTTCACCATCGAGGCGATCGTCGGCCGTCCGGTGCGCGTGCGCTGGGTGAACGAACTGGTCGACCAGAACGGCCGGTATCTGCGGCATCTGCTGCCGGTGGACCCCACCCTGCACTGGGCCAACCCGCAGGGCGGGCCGGCCGGGAGGGACAGGCGTGCCGACTTCCGCGGCACCCCCGGACGTTACCAGGGGCCGGTTCCTCTGGTCACTCATCTGCACGGGGGACACAGCGCCGACCACAGCGACGGGTTCCCCGAAGCGTGGTACCTGCCTCAGGCCGGGAAGCTTCCGGTGGGTTACGCGACAGAGGGGTCCTGGTACGCGAAGTTCGCCCTCCGCTACGCCGAGGCCCACGGCGGGTCGTGGAGCCCGGGCTCGGCGGTGTTCCACTACGGCAACGATCAGCGGGCCGCCACGATGTGGTACCACGATCACACGCTGGGCGTCACCCGGCTGAACACCTACGCCGGCCTCGCGGGCTTCTACCTGCTGCGGGGCGGGCCCTCCGACCTGCCGCCGGGTGTGCTGCCGGGCCCGGCGCCGGCTGCGGGCGACGGCGGGCGCGGGCCGTACCACGAGATCCCGATCGTGATCCAGGACCGGACGTTCTTCGCGGACGGTTCGCTGTTCTACCCGGGCGGGCGCGCCTTCTTCGACCACTTCCGCGGGCCGTACGTGCCCCACGGTGACGTCCCGCCCATCTGGAACCCGGAGTTCTTCGGGAGGGCGATGATGGTCAACGGCCGCACGTGGCCGTACCTGGAGGTCGAGCCGCGCCGGTACAGGTTCCGCCTGCTCAACGGATGCAACGGGCGCGTGCTCAACCTGAAGATCGTGGCGGATCCGCGGGCCCGGCGTCCGGCACCGGTCGCCCTGCCCGTCTGGCACATCGGCTCGGACGGGGGCCTCCTGCCCGCGCCGGTGGAGCTCGGTCGCACCCTGCTCGCCCCGGCGGAGCGCGCCGATCTGATCGTCGACTTCACCGGTGTGCGGCCCGGCACCGCGCTCTACCTGATCAACGAAGGGCCCGACGCCGCGTTCAGCGGGGACCCCCGTGCGGCACCGGCCGACCCGGCGACCACCGGGCAGGTCATGAGGTTCACCGTGATCGACTCGCGCGGGCCGGACCGCAGCGTGCCCCCCGACCGGCTCACCCTGCCGTCGTTCGCCTCCCCCGGACCCGCGAAGGCAACCCGGAAGGTGGCCCTGCTGGAGCACGACTCGGCGGTCATGAGAGGCGCGGGCCCGACGGCGGCGCTGCTCGGCACTCTGGACGGTGAGGGGCGGCCGGAGCCCAGGATGTGGTCCGATCCGATCACCGAGAATCCCGCCGCCGGGGCCATCGAGGTGTGGGAGATCCACAACCTCACGCCGGACGCCCACCCCATCCACGTGCACGAGGTCCTGTTCCACGTTCTGGACCGCCGGCCCTTCGGCGGCTCCCCCCGGCCGCCGGAGCCGTGGGAACAGGGGTGCAAGGACACGGTCATCGCCTACCCGAAGCAGGTCACCCGCATCGCCGCCCTCTTCGACCGGCCCGGGCTCTTCGTCTGGCACTGCCATCTGCTGGAGCACGAGGACAACGAGATGATGCGTCCCTACCGCATCGGCGGTTGATCGGCCCCGCCGCCGAACCGTCCACGCAGCATCTCAGCCGTGCGCGCCACCGCCGCCCGCACGGACGGGCTCATGGGGCCGCCCACCGCGAAGTCCTCGCCCTCGATCCCCAGCAGCAGGAGCCGTCGGGGGAGTCGTCCGAGCGCGCGGGCCAAGTCGATGGCGTCGGCCAGGCTCAGGACATGGGAACTGCCCTGCCACGTGGGAGCCAGCCCCAGGGCGCTGTGCCGATGCAGGGTGCCCGGCGGCGCCCCGGACATGGCGGCGTCGACGACGATCGCCAGGCAGGCGCCGGTCCAGCTCTCGATCAACTCGGCGGCGTCGCCGTAGTTCTCCAGGACCACGACCGAGGGAGGGAGGGAGTCGCGGGCCAGCAGCCGTACCACCTCCAGGCCCGCGGCGTCGTCGCCCCGGCACTCGCAGCCGAGGCCGATCACGACGGTGCTACCGGGCGTCGACATGGACGTCCAGGAAGTGGGCGGAACAGGAGATGCACGGATCGTGGTTGCGGATCGCCCGCTCGCACCACTCGGCCAGCCGCTCCGCGGGCAGGTGGAGACGGGGTTCGATGAGATCGCGCAGGTCCATCTCGATGCGCGCCTGGTTCTGGGACGTCGGGGGGACGATGTCGGCGTCGAGGATCAGGCCGTCGGGGCCGACGCTGTAACGGTGGTAGAGGGTGCCTCGGGGTGCCTCGGAGGCGCCGTGCCCGGTCGCCTCGCGGACGTCGACCGGGACGGCCGGACGGTCGGGCTCGTCGAGCCTGTCGATGATCCGCAGTGCCTCGTCGCACGCGTGCACGATCTCCACGGCCCTCACCACGATGCTGCGGAAGGGGTTGCGGCAATGGCCGTCGAGACCCGCCCCCGCGGCGGCCTCCCGGGCCGTCGGGGACAGTTGCCGGTGGTTGAGGTTGTAGCGGGCCAGCGGCCCCACGAGGTAGCCGGTGACACCGTCCAGCCGGGCGTGCAGTGCGGTCGAGTGCGGCACTTGTTCCTCGACGATGTGCGCCGGCCACTCCTCCACGCCGAACTCGCCGCCGGCGGTGGCGACCGACCCGGACAAGATGGCGTACTCGGTGGGGTGGCGCAGCGCGAGGAAACGGTAGGCGTGCTCCACATCGGGGAAGTCGAAGCCGGCGACCCAGGAGACGGTGGCCAGCGCGTCCTCACGGGCCCTGAGCAGCCGCTCGGCGGCGGGCGCCAGGTCCCGCCGGGTGGGAGCGCGGTAGAAGCCACCGACCCGCACGTTGACCGGGTGGATCGGCCGGCCGCCGACGGCCGCCACCAGTACGTTGCCGGCCTTCTTCAACGCCAGTCCCCGCTCCACCAGGCCCCGGTGGTCGGCGGCCATGGCGATGCCGCTCTCGTAGCCGAGGAAGTCGGGCGCGTGCAGCAGGTAGACGTGCAGCGCGTGCGACTCGATCCATTCCCCGTAGTACATCAGGAGGCGGAGATCCCGCAGCGGGCCGGTCACCTCCGCCCCACAGGCGGCCTCGACGGCCTGGCAGGCGCTCATCTGGTACGCGACCGGGCAGATCCCGCAGATCCGGGCCGTGATGTCGGGTGGTTCGGTATGGTGACGGCCCCGCAGAAGGGCCTCGAAGAAGCGAGGCGGCTCATAGATGCGCAGCCGCAGGTCAGTGACGCGGCCGTCGCGGGCGCGGACCAGCAGCGCGCCCTCGCCCTCCACGCGTGACAGGCCGCTGAGCCGGATCGTCTTGTGCGTCACGTTCGTCTCCTGCCTCGTGCGCGCGTTCGGCCGCCTGGCGGAAAGGTTCCTCGGTCGCGTTGAAGGTCCGGTAGACACGGACCAGCTCGGGTGTGCTCATGCCCAGCTCCTGCAGCCGCCGGTTGAGCGACCGCGCGTTCGGGCTCTGCATGGGACCGAAGCAGCCGTAGCAGCCCCGGTCGAAGGCCGGGCACAGCGCGCCGCAACCCGCCTGGGTCACCGGTCCCAGGCACGGCGTGCCGTGCGCGACCATGACGCAGACGTTCCCCGCGGCCTTGCACTCGACGCAGACGCTGTGGGACGGGACGCCGGGGCGGCGGCCGGCGAGGAAGGCGGAGATGACCTCCAGGAGCTGCCTCTTGTCGATCGGGCAGCCGCGCAGCTCGAAATCGACCGGTACGTGCGCGGAGATCGGTGTGGAGCGATCCAGCGTGGCGATGTAATCGGGACGGGCGTAGACGATCGAGAGGAACTCCTGGACGTCGGCGAAGTCGCGCAGCGCCTGGATGCCCCCCGCGGTGGCGCACGCCCCGATGGTCACCAGGCGCTTGGACACCCGCCGCACGTGCTTGATCCGCTGGAGGTCGTCCGGCGTGGTGACGGACCCCTCGACCAGCGACAGATCGTATGGTCCCCGCCCTGGGGCGCTGGATGCCTCAAGGAAGTAGGCGATCTCCACGTCGGCGGCCAGTGCGAGCAACTCGTCCTCGCAGTCCAGCAGCGTGAGCTGGCAGCCGTCGCAGGAGGCGAACTTCCACACGGCCAGCCGCGGCCGCCCGGCCCGCTTCCCTGCATGGCCGCTCCGGCCGGTGGGCACCCGGCCCGTCACAGCTCCCTCACCTCCAGCATCCACGCGACCCGCTCGTAGTTGACCACCGGGCCGTCCAGGCACAGCAGCAGCGGGCCGAGCTGGCAATGCCCGCAGCGCCCCACCCCGCATTTCATGTTCCGCTCCAGCGACACCTCCACCCGGTCGCGCCGCACCCCCCGGCGCACCAGCTCGGCCGCCACCGCCCGCATCATGATCTCGGGACCGCAGACGAAGGCGAAGGTGCGGCGAGGCTCGAAGACGATCTTGTCGATCAGGCGGGTGACCAGTCCCACGGGGCCCCGCCACGCGGGGTCGGGATGGTCGACGGTCACCCGCACGTCCAGCCCGTGTTCCCGCCAGCGCGCCAGCTCCCGCGGATACATCAGCGTCGCGGGCGTCCGGGTGCCGGCGATGACGCTCACGCGGCCGTACCGCGACGGACGCCGGAGCAGCTCCTGGACGACGCCGCGCAACGGCGCCAGACCGAGGCCCCCGGCCGCCACCACCACGTCCAGCCCGGTGGCGGCGGCCACGTCCCAGCCGGTGCCGTACGGCCCCCGCACCCCCACGACGTCCCCCCGCCGTTTCCGGCACAGGGCGCCGCTGACCGCCCCCACCGCCCGTATCGTCTGCACGTAGCCGCCCGACCGCGCACGGCCGCTGATCGACATCGGGATCTCGCCGACCCCCGGCGCGTAGAGCATGGTGAACTGCCCGGGGACGAACGGCGGGCAGGTGCCGTGGACCGGGGCGAGCGTGAGCGTGACCGTGTCCGCCCGGTCGGGCCGGCGCGAGCGCACCCGGTAGAGCTCCGGTGTCATCGGATGCACGCCAGCTCCTCGGTGACGTCGATGCCCACCGGGCACCAGGTGACGCACCGGCCGCACCCCACACAGCCGGACATGCCGAACTGGTCGTACCACGTGGCGAACTTGTGGGTCAGCCACTGGCGGTACCGGGCCGACCCCGAGCCGCGGACCGGCGCGCCGCCCGTCTCGGAGAACTCCAGGGTGAAGCAGGAGTCCCACACCTCGGCGCGCTCGGCCGCCCCGTCGGTGAAGCCCGTGGTGTCCTCGACGGTGGTGCAGAAGCATGTCGGGCACACCATGGTGCAGTTGGTGCAGCTCAGGCAGCGCGACCCCACGTCCTGCCAACGCGGTGAGTCGTGGGCCGCCGGCAGCCAGTCCCGCACGCCGTCCAGGTCCACCTGACGGCCCATGTGCCCGGCCGCCGTACGCGAGACCTCACGGGCCGCGGTGATGTCGGCCTCGTCGGCGGGGGCACGATCCAGGCCCCTGGCCACCGCTTCGCCGCGCTCGCTGCCCACCTCGACCAGGAAGCGATGTGGATCGGCCAACTCGGTGAGCGCGAGATCGAACCCGGTGGTCGCCCGGGGACCGGTCCCCATGGAGACACAGAAGCACGTGCCCCCGGGCACCGCGCAGTTCACCGCGACGAGGAACAGGGCGTCCCGGCGTCTCCGGTAGACGGGATCCGGATGCCGGCCGCCCAGGAACACCCGGTCCTGCACGGCGATCGCGGCCAGGTCACACGCGCGTACCCCCAGCAGGGCGACGGACGGCGCCTCCGGCTCGGCCTCCTCGACCGTCTCGTCCCGCACCCGGAACAGGGCCTGCCGTGGCGGCTGGGTGTAGCGCTTGGCCGAATCAGGGCCGGCGGCGAAGTCGAACATCATCTCGCCGCCCCGCTCCGTCATGCGGTAACGGCCGGGCTCCTGCTCGTCCCCTGATCCCTTCGGCAGGTCCGTCTCAGAGCTGATCTCACTCATGCGGACGACCCGGTTCTTGATCGTGGGCCCCACTACGGTGTAGCCACGGCTCCGCAGATCGTCGATCAAGGGGCCCAGCGTATACACGATGACGGGATCCATGCGACGCCCCCTCCCGCCCTGTGTGCCTACCTGCGGTAATACCCACATTACGGCGGGGCCGCGTAGCCTCGTCACGGCCGCTCCTCCCGACCGGTGCGACCAGCCGATGCCGGCCGCGGCGGGAGACGCCGCCGCGGCGAGGAGGCCGGCGATCGCGCCGGTGACCGTCACCTTCGAAGGCCTCCTGCCGGTCTGGAGCTTCCCAAGCCGTTTCTCGACCGTTCCCTGGTCCAGCCTGCGGCCGTTCGCGCGCGGCGCGGCGGTCACCTCGGCGGGACTCGTCTCCGTCACCGGGCATTCCAAGACGTCCATGATGGAATCCCGGTATGGCGTATCGCGACGGCTCGATATCCATTCGTGAGCGAAACCACCTGCTTGTCCCGACGCACAATGTGTGCACTGAGACAGAGGGATACGTCGCGGGAGCGCTGCGGCGGCACGCGGGGCCGGCTCCGCCGGTCACGCAGTGTAAGGGGCGGGGCGGCGCCCCGGGGCGGAGAAGCGCACTGTCCTTATGGAACGCATGACGAAGCGTTCAAAAGCCGAGTTGTGGAATCAATATTTGAGAGAGGCTCACATATTGGCCTCTCTCTAGGTGCACGCTGGAAAGTTGAATTTTGTATAAAGGTTCATCTGGGTATTCGCGGGCATCTCTCAATCCGCCTCGAAGGGATGAGGTTGGAAGGTCCCATTTTCATATACTTAGGCGCTATTGGAGAGGCCGCTGCCATACTGTGTGGGAGCGCTCCCGCGGCTTGGGGCCGGAGCACTCTACCTATCCCCGGATCGCCCGTCGTCTGGAAGAAAGGTGCCGATTCTCCATGACGGCACGTGACGAAAGCCCGCCATCCCGGTCGATCATGGACGGGGAAGTCACCACGGGCCGGTCCGGGGGCGTTGACGGCCTCCTGCGCGGGCGGCGCCGATGGGCCCGGCACCTGTGGTGGTTGTCCCTGGTCGCCGGGGCGGCCGGTGCCGTCGTCGTCTGGCTGGCCACCCCCCACGGGCGGGAGACGCAGACGGCGTGGGAGCTCGTGGCCAAGCTGACCGTGTTCGCCTGCCTGTGCGTGGCCATCGCGTTCTTCCCGTGGGTGTCGCCGCGCCTGCAGTGGCTGGTCTTCATCCCGTTCGTCTTCTTCACCGGGTACGTGATCCCGCGGATCAGCTGGTTCTACTTCGGCGACGGCGCACGCGCGCAGGGCGACGGTTTCTACACGCACCTCTATCTGCTGCTCTATCCGGCGATCGTCCTCACGGTCGCCGCCGCCTACCGGATCGGAGGCGGCAGCCGGGGCCGCTGCCTGAAAATCATGGCGACCGGCGTCGTCATCCTGTTCTCGGGGTTTCTCGACATCATGTGGTTCGTCGTCAACCCGGTGGCGATCCCCGAGGTCATCGACGCGCCCCACATCAACCTGTTCACCGGCGGTCCGATCTCGTTCGGCGCGACCATCCTGTTCGCCCTCGCGCACGTTCCGATCGTCGTCGGGATCAACCTGCTTCCCCTCGATCGCTGGATCACCCGCCTGCTGGGGGCCGGGGAGCTCACGCCGGTCCGGTGACCGGCTCCGGCGGCCCGTCTCGTCATGGCCGTCACGCCCGCATCTGAAGCCCTTCCGGGAGGTGAGATTTGCCGAACACGCATGTCGGGGCCCGCACCGTCGACATCTCGGTGGCGGCGCCCGCGTACAACGAGGCGGAGACCATCGCGGCGGTGGTGACGGAGTGGCGCGACTACCTCGAACGGCACCCGGCGGTCGGCGCGTGGGAGATCGTCGTGTGCGACGACGGGAGCAAGGACGCGACCGGAGCCATCCTCGCGGCCCTGCGGGCCGACTGCCCCGAGCTCGTCGTCGTCTCGTTCGACCGCAATCGGGGCGCGGGCGCCGCGATCGCCGCCGCGATCGCCCGCACCCGGCTGGACTGGGTCGTGCTGCTCGACTCGGACGGCCAGTTCCCGATAGCCAATCTCGACGCGTTCATCCCGCGCATCCAGGCCGGTGAGGCGCTCGCCTTCTCCGGCGCCCGCATCAGGAAGGCCGACGGCCTGCCGTATCGGTGGGGATCGGCGGCCAGCGGCGCGGTCAGCAACGCCCTGCTCCGCACCCGCTACCGCGACTTCAACTCGATCTTCAAGGTGGTCAGCGGCCCCCTGTTCCGCGCCCTGCCGCTGGAGTCCGGTGGGATGAACTGCTCGACGGAGATCACGGCGAGGGTCGCCGAGCTGGGCCACACCTGGATGGAGCTTCCCATCGAGCACCGGCAGCGCGGCGGCGGCCGTCGCGGGTGGCGGTTCTGGAAGGGAGCGCGGGACCGGGCGCTGTTCGTGGGCTACGTGGGGTACCGCAACTGGCTGCTGCGCCGGGGCGTACTGCGCGCGCCGGGCCCGCCAGGGGCGCCGCCGCCACGGCCGGTGACGGCCCGTGTGACGGAGGAAACCCGATGAGTGCGCGCCCCCTGAGCTCGGTCACCATGTTCAGCGGCGGGCGCGGCGGGGCCAGCATCGCGCGCCGGCTGCTGAGCATCCCGGGGCTCGGCCTGTCCCTGGTGATCAACGGGTACGACAACGGGCTGTCCACCGGCGCGCTGCGACGGTACCTCCCGGGGATGCTCGGGCCGTCCGACTTCCGCAAGAACTGCCTGCTCCACCTGGACCGCGGCGATCCGCAGCAGGCCGCGCTGATGTCCGTCCTCGAACATCGCCTGCCGGCCGGGATCACGCCGGAGCGCCTCGGGGACCTCATCGACGAGATCGCCTCGTCCGGGCGGTGCGCGGGCCGTCCGCCGTCCGGCTCGGACACCGGCACGCCGTTCGACGCGCTGCGGCCGGAGGCGCGAGAGGAGATCACGCGGGATCTGCGCCTGTTCGCGCGCCGGCTCGGCGCGGAGCCGTACGGGATGGACCTCGGCGACTGCGCGCTCGGCAACCTCGTGTTCGCCGGTGCGTATCTCCGCACGGGGGAGGACTTCAACGCCGCCGTCCGCTCCTGCGCCCGCACGTTCGGCTCCCCGGTCCGGCTGCTCAACGTGACCGGCGGCGAGAACGCCTTCCTCGCCGCGCTCAAGCGGGACGGCCGCCTCCTGGCCGACGAGGCCGACATCGTCGCGCCGCAGGACGACGAGGCGATCACCGACCTGTTCCTGCTCCGTCAGCCGATCGGCCACCGGTGCCGGGCCGAGCTGGAGGCGCTGCCCGCCGCGCGGGTGCGGGAGGTCCTGGCCCGCCACCGCGCCGACGTCACGCCGAGCCCGGAGGCGCTGGACGCGATCAGGGACACCGACCTCCTCGTGTACGGGCCGGGCACCCCGCACTCGTCGCTCCTGCCGAGCTACCTGACGCCGGGCGTCACGGACGCGATCGCGGCGAGCCGGGCCGTGGCCAAGGTGTTCGTCGTCAACACCCGGGACGACCACGACATCCAGGGGCTGACCGCGCCTGATCTGGTCGACCTCACCCTGTCCTATCTCGGCGACCCCCGCAACGAGCGGCGCACCGTCACGCATGTCCTGTGCCCCCGCCCCGCGACGCCGTCGGACGGCCTGCCGCCCGTGCCCCCGGTGCCGCGAGCCGTGATCGACTGCGGCGAGTGGGCGGGGGCGCGGTGGGTCACGGCCGACCTGGAGGACCCCGGCCGTCCCGGCGTGCACGGGGGCCGCAGCACGGTCGACGCCCTGACGGCCATCTGCGGCGAGGCGGCACTGGCGGGAGCCGAGTGACCCCGTCGCAGGCCGGCGTGCTCGCCGGCCGCCGGACCTGGCTGTGCGACCTCGACGGCACGCTCGTGGACTCGTGCCCGGCGCACGAGGCCGCGTTCCGCCAGGCGATCGCGGAGATCGCGCCCGGCGTGCTCGGCTCGTTCCGGTACGCCGCCCACGCCGGCGCGAGCACCGCCGAGGTGGCGTCACGCCTGGTCCCCGGCGACGCCGTCGCGGCCGAGCGGCTGGCCCGGCGCAAGCAGCGGCTCTACCGCGAGTACGCCGAGGCGGGAATGGTCGCCGTGCTGCCCGGCGCCCGCCGCCTCCTCGAACGCCTCACGGACGACGGTCGCACGGTGTACCTGGTCACCAGCGGCAGCCGCGGGTCGGTCGAGCGGGTCCTGGCGGCGTGCTCCCTGGGCGGCTACTTCCGGGCCGTGCTCACCAGCGACGACGTCCCGGTGAGCAAGCCCGATCCGGGGTTCTACGCGTACGCCTGCCGTCGCTGGGCCGTCGAGCCGGCCGACGCCGTGGCCGTGGAGGACTCCGCGCACGGGGTGGCGTCCGCGGTCGGCGCCGGGCTGGTGACGCTCCAGGTCCACGCCGCCGAGCCCGCGGCGGGGGCGATCGCCGTACCGGACCTCGACGAGATCGTGTCCCTCTTCCACCAGGAGCAGCGGTGAGTGAGCGCGTCTGCGCGGTGATCCCGGCGGCCGGGCGTGGCACCCGGCTCGGTTTCGGCATCCCGAAGATCATGGTCGAGATCGCCGGCGGCGTCACCGTCTGGCACCTGCTCCACCGGCGGCTGCGGCCCCGGGCCGAGCACGTCCACGTCGTCGTCTCCCCCGAGGGCGAGGCCCCGTTCCGGCACCTCGCGGCCGAGGAGATCGGGAGCGGCGCCGTCTCGGTGAGCGTCCAGGACGAGCCGACCGGCATGGGAGGCGCCATCTTCGGTGCCGCCCCGTACTGGGAGCCGTACGACGCGATCCTCGTGGTGTGGGGTGACCAGGCGAACCTGTCCCCGGTGACCGTCGGCCGCGTCGTGGCCGCCCACCGGGGGGCCGGGCTCACGATTCCGCTGGTGCCGATGGCGGATCCGTACGTCGAGTACGAGATCGCCGGCTCCTCGCTCGTGCGGGTGCGGCAATCGCGCGAGGGCGACGCGTGCCGCCCCGGCGGGCTGAGCGACGTCGGCGTGTTCTGCCTCGGCACGGACGGGCTGCGGGAGCAGTGGACGCGCTATCTGCGTGACGCCGCCCCGGGTGCCGTCACCGGCGAGGTCAACTTCCTGCCGTTCCTTCCCTACCTGTCGCAGGCCGCCGGCCGGCCGCTGACCGTGGTGCCGGTGGACGACCCCGTCGAGGCGCGCGGCATCAACACCCAGGCCGATCTCGACTTCGCCCGGCAGGCGTACCTGCGGGACACCGAGGCCGGCGGCCGATGCGCGAGCTGACGGCCCGGCCGCGCCCCGTCTACGTCGTCTGCGCCGAGACGCCGCCGGATGTCGTCGGCGGGCTCGGGCGGTACGCCGAGCGGATGATGGCCGCCCTGCGGCACCTCGGCACGCCCGTCGAGGTGTTCGGGGCCACCGCGCGGCACAGGGCGCCACGGACGGAGCGGGTCGGCGACGTCACCCTGCACCGGGTGCGCACACCCGGCGGTGGCCGGGCCGAGGGCCGCGCGCCCTGCGGTGACCGGGCCGGGGGCGTCACCGGAGCGCCGGCGGCCGTCCGGCACGTCGCCCGGATGATCGGGATGCTCCTGTTCAACGTGCGTGTCGCGGCCCGCATCCTCAGGGCCGGCGCCGGGCCGTCGGGATCGGTCGTCGCCGTGCACGACTGGATGGGCTGCGTCGCCGGGATCCTCTGCCGGGTGCTCGCCCGCACCCCGGTGGTGTTCCACGTCCACACCCGTGAGCTCAACGCCGGCCCGGCCCGGCGCCGATCCGCGGTGGCGGCCGGCATCGCCGCGCTGGAGACCGCACAGGCGCGGATGGCACGCCTGATCGTGGTGCCGAGCGTCGGGATGCGCGACGATCTCGCGGCGTGCGGATGGCCGGCCGACCGGCTGCGGGTCATCCCGCACGGCTTCGAGGACCCCGAGCTGCTGCGGCTGGCCGGCCTCACCGGCGACGAGCACGACCGGCTCCGCGTGGCGGTCCGGCGCCGCTACCTGCCCGGCGGCGACGGACGGCTCGTGGTGTTCGCCGGCCGGCTGTCGCCGCACAAGGGCGTACGCACACTGATCCGGGCGGCTCCGCTGATCGCCGGGGAGCGTGACGACGTGCGGATCGTGCTCATCGGCGCGCAGGCGCCACGCACCGACGAGAACGCGGAGGTGGCACGGCTGATCGAGCAGACGGGCGCCGGCCGCCACGTGATCGCCGGGTACCGTTTCCTGGGCTCCGCCGAGGTGTTCGCCCATTTCCTGGCCGCCGACGTGTGCGTGTTCCCCTCCACGTACGAGCCGTTCGGCCTGGTCGCGATCGAGGCGATGGCGCTGGCCCGGCCCGTGGTCGTCGGCCCCGGCTACTCCCCGGAGGTGGTGGGGGACGGCGCGGTCCGGTGCGAGCACGACTCGCCGGAGGAGCTGGCCGACGCCGTGCTGCGGTGCCTGGACGACCGGCCGGCCGCGTCCCGGCTCGGCGGACGCGGCGCCGCCCATGTCCGCGAGCGGTACACGTGGGCACGGACGGCCGAGCTCACCCTGGCGGCGTACGCCGAGCTGGCCCGGTGACGCGCCGGCGACCGGCCGGGGACGTGCGCGCCCGCGTCGCGCGGATCGTCGACGGCCACCGCTGGGCGGCCGGGCCCGCGCTCGTGAGCATCCTGGCCAGCGGCACCGCGGCGGCCACCACGCTGGTCATCGCCAGGGGGATCGGCGCCGCCGCGTTCGGCCACTTCACCGTGGTCCTGACGATCGCGCTGATCGCGACCGTCGCCATGCTCACCAGCCTCAACTACGTCATGTTCCAGGAGCTGCCGCGCGCCGAACCGGCGGACCGGCCGGCCCTGGTGACGACGGCGCTGTTCTCGACGCTGGTGCTCGGGACGGTCCTGCTCGCCGCCGGGATGCTGGCCGCGCCGCTGCTGACCGCGGCGCTCGGCGTCGACACCCGTACGCTCGCCTTCGGCCTGGCGCTGGCGCTGTCGATGACCCTGAACCAGCTCACGGAGAGCTTCCTGCGCGGGCTGAAGAGATTCAGGCTCGTGGCCGCGCTCAAGCTGGCCGTCGCCGTCGCCTACCTGGCCGGTTCGGCGTACTGCCTGCTCGTGCTCGGGATCGGGGACGCCGAGGTGTACCTGGGCGCGCTCATCGTGACGAACCTCGTCTTCGCCGTCGTGGCCGTGGCCGGGTTCGAGGTGGCGCCGGGCACCTGGTCGCCGGCCCTCGCGAGGTCGCTCTACCGGCACGGCGCGTACGTGACCGTCATCGCGACGTTCACCGCCGTGCTCTTCGGCGTCGACGTGATCTTCCTCAACCACTGGGCCGGGCGGGCCGACGTCGGGGTGTACTCCCTGTACAACGGCTTCCCCAAGCGGCTGCTCGGCGTGGTGTTCACCGACGGGATCGGCCTGGTGCTGCTGCCCATGCTGGCCACGACGGCGAAACCCGCCCTGATGCGGAGGATCGCGCGGCTCGCGCCGTCCGTCGCGGGGGCCACGGCGGTCTTCTCCTTCGCGGCCGGCCTGGTGTTCTTTCTGGTGATGGGCGAGGAGTACCCGTACTCGGCCGGTCTGATGGCGCTGGCGGCCGCGGGCATCGGCGCGCACGCCGTCTTCAACCTCTACTTCGTCGCCCTGTCGATGGACGGGGTGCGGGGCGCCAAGGTGCTCATCGCCTGCCTCGCCGCCGGGACGCCCGCCGCGCTCGCCTGCCAGGCGGTGTGCATCGCCTGGTGGGGGCTGGTCGGAGGACTGGTGGCGTTCGCTTTCAGCAATCTCGTCCTGGTGGCCGTCGTGGCGGCCGCCGCCGGCCGGGTGTACCGGGCGGACGGCCCGGTGGCGGTCACCCCACCTGCAGAGGAGACCGATCGATGAGGATCGCCTGCGTCGTCAACCAGTATCCGCCGAACATCACCGCCGGGCTCGGCCGCTACGTCGAGCTGATGACGCCGTACCTGGCCCGCGACCACCGGCTGGCCGTCTTCACGCTCAACGACGGCCACCAGCCCGTGCACGAGCGGGGCGACGGCGTCACCGTCTACCGCCCGCTCGGCCGCGTCCTCGGTGCGATCGGCCGCCGCCGGCGGCTCAACCGCACCCGCGGCGCCGAGTTCGCCCTGCTCGCGCTGAACGTCGTGGTCAGCAACTGGCGGTACTTCCTGCGGCTGCGCCGCGCGGCCCGGGGCGAGCGGCCCGACCTGGTCGCCGTGCACGACTCGACGAACTTCCTGTGCGGACTGCTCTGCCACTACGTGCTGCGGCTGCCGGTCGTCTTCCACGTGCACACCACCGAGTACGGCGTCGCGGCGCAGCGCACCATCACCGACCCGCTGAACGTGTTCGCCGCCGTCGAGCGGTGGCTGGCGCGGATCTCCCGGCGGGTCGTCGTCGCCACCCCGGAGGTGCGCGCGGAACTGGCCGCCGCGGGCTGGAACCGGACGCCGATCGACGTCGTGCGCCTGGGCGGCACGTACGAACGGTTGCTCGCCGACCCCGCGTTCGACCGCGACGCGCTTCGCGCGGGAGCCGCCGCCCTGCGGACCCGGCTCGGCATCGCCGCCGGGGACCCGGTGCTGCTGTTCGTCGGCCGCATCGAACGGCAGAAGGGCGTCTACCCGCTGCTGGAGGCCATGCGGAAGATCGCCCCCGCCGTCCCCGGCCTGCGCCTGGTGATCGTGGGGGAGGGCGACGACGCGGGTGTGGCACGGATCGTCGCCGAGACGGGCCTGGACGGCCGTGTCCTGACGTCCGGCGGTTTCGTCGGCGGCACAGCGCTCCTGGAGTTCTACGAGATGGCCGACGCCTGCGTCTTCCCCTCGCTGTTCGAGCCGTTCGGCCTGGTGGCCACCGAGGCGATGGCCCTGGCCCGACCCACGATCCTCGGCGACGGTTTCTCCCGCGTCTTCCTCGGCGACCCCGACCGCCCCGCCGTCCGTTTCGTACGAAGCGCCGACCCCGCCGACATCACCCGCGTCGTGGTCGAGGTCATGACGGATCCCGGACTGCGCCGCACACTCGGCACCCGGGGAGAGAGGTTCGTCAGGGAGAACCTGAGCTGGAGCAGGGCGGCCGCGGAGACACTCGCGGCCTACCACGCCGCACTCGGACGGGCACCGGCCGGGCCGGCTCAGACGGACCGCCGTGAAGTGAGCTCAGGCCTTGGCGTCCGATCTGGACGGCGAGGCGGTCTCCCAGATGTGGAAGGCCAGCCCGATGCCCCAGAAGACTATCGACCACAGGGGCCAGAAGAAGTGCTCTGAGTCGTAGACCCACCACACGACGACCTGGGCCAGATTGGCCGCGAGATAGAAAAGCACGTGGAGCCGCAGGCTCCACTTCCTGGTGCTCTCGCTCTTCGTCGATCTCATGTCCGCAGGCTAGATCGATGCACTTGATGAGGAGTGAACCGTTCGTTCAGTGATCGTCAAGTGGGCCGACCCTACATTGACCCGTAAGAAAGGTGCGATCACCATGAAGGGTTGACATCGATGACAACGACTCGCCGAGCGGTGCTGGCCGGATCAGCCGGGATCGCCACCGGCGTTCTGCTCGGGGCGCCCGCGGCGCAGGGACACTCCCGGGCGGGAGCCAAGCCCAGACCCACGGTGGTACTGGTGCACGGCGCGTTCGCCGACGCCTCCGGTTGGAGCGGCGTCGCGGCCCGGCTCATCCGCGACGGTTACCCCGTCATCGCCCCGGCGAACCCGCTGCGCGGTGTGGCCGCCG
>NZ_JBDPMD010000024.1:0-114343 GCF_039871875.1 Sphaerisporangium sp. B11E5
GCTTTGGTGGGGGTGGGGGTGGCGGGGGTTGCTGTGGTGGTTGCTCGGGTTGCTGGGTTGCCGGGGGAGCCGGGGCCGGCGATGACGCTTGCGTTGTCTGTGCTTGTCGGGTCGGCGGTGCGGGTGCTGCCGGTGGTCCGGGCGGGGGCGATCGCCGCGGCGGGGTTCGGGGTGGTGGTGGTCAGTGGGCTCGCCGCCCAGACGCCCGGTGTGCCGGCTGTGCTGGTGCTGAGCGGCGCGGGGTGGTTCGGGGCGCTCGCCGTCGGGCTGAACCTGCGCCTGTTCGACGCTCATCGCCGTGCGGTCGCCGACACGGTGCGCCGCGACGAGCGACTCGCGCTGGCCAGGGAGCTGCACGACGTCGTCGCCCACCACATCACCGGCATCGTGGTGCAGGCGCAGGCCGCGCGGCTGGTCGCCGGCAAGCACCCGGAGAAGGTGGGCGAGTCGCTGGCGGGCATCGAAACAGCCGGTTCCGACGCCCTGGCCGCCACCCGCCGCGTCGTCGGCGTGCTGCGCGACACCGGCGACGGCCCGCCCCCGACGTCCACCCCCGAAGGGCTCGGTGACCTGGTCGAACGCTTCGCTGGCCACGGCCCCGCCGTACGCCTGCGCCTTCCGGACACCGCCCCCTCATGGCCCCCCGAGATCACCAGCACCGTCTACCGCGTCGTGCAGGAGTCCCTCACCAACGTCTCGCGGCACGCCCCGCACGCGACCTCGGTCACGGTCACCGTCACCGAGAACGGCGACACCGTCACCGTGGACGTCACCGACGACGCACCCGCCACCCCGGCCCACCCCCACCGCACCGGCTACGGCCTG
This sequence comes from Sphaerisporangium sp. B11E5, assembly GCF_039871875.1. NCBI lineage: Bacteria > Bacillati > Actinomycetota > Actinomycetes > Streptosporangiales > Streptosporangiaceae > Sphaerisporangium > Sphaerisporangium sp. B11E5. The sequence continues at coordinate 826 of NZ_JBDPMD010000024.1, forward strand.
ACCGGCATGCGGGAACGCCTGGAAGCCCTGGACGGCGCCCTGCACGCCGGCCCCGCCGGCGACACCGGCTGGTCCGTGCGTGCCACCCTGCCGCTCCCCGCCCGGAGACGCCGGTGACCATCAGAGTGTTGCTGGCCGACGACCAGGCCATGGTGCGCGGAGGACTCCGGCTCATCCTGGAGGACCAGCCGGACATCACCGTGGTCGGTGAGGCGGCCGACGGTGCCGAGGCGGTGGCGCTGGCGCGGCGGTTGCGGCCGGACGTGTGCCTGGTGGACATCAGGATGCCGCGCCTGGACGGGATCGAGGTGACCCGGGCGCTGGCGGGGCCGGGGGTGGCCGATCCACTGCGGGTGGTGGTGGTCACGACGTTCGACCTCGACGAGTACGTGTACGGCGCGCTGCGGGGCGGGGCCGTGGGGTTCGTGCTGAAGGACGCGGGCCCCGCCCTGCTGGTGGAGGCGGTGCGTGCGGCCGACGCGGGCGACGCTCTGGTCTCGCCGTCGGTCACGCTGCGGCTGCTGCGCCACCTGACGGAGCCGGTGACGGCGGACGCGCGGGAACCCGTGCGGCCGTTGAGCGAGCGAGAGGTCGAGGTGGTGCGGGCCATCGCGCGGGGCCGCACCAACCAGGAGATCGCGGCCGAGCTGTTCATCTCGCTGAGCACGGTCAAGAGCCACCTTTCCGGTATCCAGGCCAAGCTCGGGCTGCGCAACCGTGTGGAAGTCGCCGCCTGGGCCTGGGAGAGCCGTCTGATGGACCAACGGTAGAGCCAGGATTCGAACCTGTGTACGACTCTGTGGAAACTGTGGATAACTTCGGCGCCGGACGGCACGACCTGGGCTTACGGAACCATGGCGCCCTGTTGGCAAAGCACAGGGCCGGTGGGAAGAACCGCGAACATAGCGTGAAGTCATGCCTGAGGACGGACACGGCGGTCCTGGCGGCGCGTACCCGCCCATCGCCGAGCACGGGCTGATCGGTGACCTGCGCACGGTCGCCCTGGTGGACACGCGGGGCACGATCGACTGGTACTGCTCGCCCCGGTTCGACGCCCCGAGCGTGTTCGCCACCCTCCTGGACGCGGAGCGCGGCGGGTCGTTCGAGCTCGCCGTCGACCTGCCGGGGTGCACCACCAAGCAGTTCTACTTCCCCGACACCAACGTGCTGATCACCCGGTTCTTCGCCGCCGACGGCGTCGGCGAGATCCAGGACTTCATGCCGATCCCCGAGGACCCCAGGGAGGCCGACCGGCACCGCCTGATCCGCCGCGTCGTCTGCGTGCGGGGCGCGCTGCCGTTCCGCGCCCTGGTGGCCCCCCGGTTCGGGTACGCCACCGAGTCCCACACCGTGCGGACGTACGAGGACCGGGCCGTCTTCACGTCCCCGTCGATGAGCCTGACCCTGGAGTCCACGGTGCCCGTCGAGCAGGACGGCGTGGACGTGCGGGCCCGGTTCAAGCTGCACGAGGGCGAGGCAGCCGTCTTCGCCCTGGACCGCGGCGACACCGCGCTGCCGCAGCGGGGATGCGCGATCGCCGAGGCGGAGGACGAGTTCACCGCCACGGTCGCGTACTGGCGCCGCTGGCTGGCCGGCTCACGGTACCGGGGCCGGTGGCGCGAGATGGTGCACCGCTCCGCGCTGACGCTGAAGCTCCTCACCTACGCCCCGACCGGCGGCATCGTCGCCGCGCCGACCACCAGCCTGCCCGAGCTGATGGGCGGCGAGCGCAACTGGGACTACCGCTACGTGTGGGTCCGCGACGCCGCTTTCTGTGTGTACGCGCTGCTCAGGCTGGGCTTCGCCGACGAGGCGGAAGCCTTCATGGGCTTCCTGTCCGAACACGTCACCCTGTGCCACGGCTGCCCCGCCGGCCCGCTGCAGATCATGTACCGCATCGACGGCGGCCGGGAGATCCCCGAACGCGAACTGCCCCACCTGTCGGGCTACCAGGGCTCGGTCCCCGTCCGCGTCGGCAACGCCGCCGCCGGCCAGCTCCAGCTCGACATCTACGGCGCCCTCATCGACTCGATCTACCTGTACGACAAGTGGGCCCAGCCGATCTCCAGCGACCGCTGGGACGAACTGTGCGTCCTGGTCGACTGGGTCTGCGCCAACTGGGACCAACCCGACGAGGGCATCTGGGAGACCCGCGGCGGCCGCCACGACTTCGTGTACTCCCGCCTGATGTGCTGGGTCGCCATCGAACGCGCCATGCGCATGGCCGCCCGCCGCGGCCTCCCCGCGGACATCCCCCGCTGGCGCGACACCCGCGACACCATCTACCGCCAGATCATGCGCCGCGGCTGGTCCCCCGAACTCGGCGCCTTCGTCCAGCACCTGGACGGTGACCTGCTGGACGCCTCCGTCCTCATGATGCCCCTGGCGAAGTTCGTCTCCCCCACCGATCCCAAGTGGCTCTCCACCCTGGACGCGCTGGGCCGCGGCCTGGTCTCCGACTCCCTGGTGTACCGCTACGACGCCCAAGCCAGCCCCGACGGCCTGACCGGCCACGAAGGCACCTTCTCCATCTGCTCCTTCTGGTACGTGGAAGCCCTGACCCGCGCCGGCCACGTGGACGAAGCCCGCCTGGCCTTCGAGAAGATGCTCACCTACGCCAACCACGTGGGCCTCTACGCCGAAGAGATCGGCCACACCGGCGAACAACTCGGCAACTTCCCCCAGGCTTTCACCCACCTGGCTCTCATCAGCGCCGCCTTCAACCTCGACCAGGCTCTCGGCTGAGAACCCGCCGCACCGGTCGGCCCGGTTCGCGCAGACAGGGACGGCTGGTGACCGGCGAGGGGTGGACGAGGTGCGATTCCATGCACGATTCTGGGACAAGCGGCTCACCCGCCATCGTCTCGCCTCCCTCCGGGATCAGTAATGATCGGCCTTCTGACACTGCTCGTCCTCGTCGTCGCCGTCGTGGTGGGAGGCGTGGTCGTCGGCCGGGCCCCGGCCAACGCCTCGCGCGTCCTTCGCTGGGCCGCGCTGGCGCTGACCGTCGTCACGGCCGCCGTGCTGACACCCTTCACGATCGGCGACTCCGGCTCCGCCGCGGCCTACCTGCTGGGGGTGCCCGTGGTGGCCGCGGTGATCCCCGTCGCCGCCGACCTGGCGGGCCGTGGCACTACCGTGGCCGACGCGACCGGGGCGATCGTCATGACGGTGTGGGGCGTCATGCTCGCCCTCGGGCTGGGCATGGCCTTCCTCCCCGCGGCGTTCCTGCTCGTCGCGGTGTTCGTCCGGGACCTCACGGTCCGCCGATCCCACGTCGCCTGACCACGCCGGCGTCGTTCGGCCCGCCGCGCGACCGCATGCCCCGGCGGGCCGGTACCCGACCTGGAACCACACCGTGCGGCCGGTCTCGCCGGTGTGGACGCCCCAGGCGAGCGAGATCGTCTCCACCAGCAGCAGGCCCCGTCCGCCCTCGGACAGGCCGTCGTGACGGACGTGGGGGGTGCTCGGGCCTCCGGCGTCCACGACGTCCACATGAATTCGGTCGTGGCAGTCGGCGATCGCCAGGGTCACCTTTCCGCTGTGACGGGAGTCCGAGTGGAGGGTGGAATTGGTCACCAGCTCCGAGACCAGAAGTGTGACATCGTCCAGAGCCGGATGATCCTCACCGAGTTTGGTTTTCACATACTTCCGTGCCAATGACGCCGATTCCGGCGAAGCGGTCAGTTCGCGCACGCCCAGCAGGGTGCCGGTGGTCATGTGGTGGGGAGCGGGATCTCGCATTTGTCCGGGTCTCCAGATGTTCGGCAAAGGACTTCGTCCGCGTGATCGTGCTTGAGGGGATTTCGCTTTACGGCGCGTTGACCAGTGCCATAGTTGGAGGTGGGAGCTCTGAGGAACAAGACGCGGGACGTCGCGTCGGGGTCGATGCGACATCTGAGACGGATGCGAGAGAGCGATGGCCGGACCGGCAGAGCCTGGCAATTCGGGCGAGTGGGTGGAATTCGGTTCCGCGTTGCGGGAGTTTCGGAAGCGCAGCGGTATGAGCCTTCGTGAAATCGCCGACCGCATCCGGTGGCATTACTCGCTGATCGGCAAGTGGGAACAGGGGAAGAACCGGCCGCCCGCCGATGCGGTCATGGCTCTCGACAAGGAACTCGGAAGTGGCGGGGAACTCGTGGCACGGGCGCTACATGCTGCTATGGCAGATATGCGCCGGGGTACCATCGAGACAAATTCCGAATCAGCCGATAAGGACGACGAGATGGAACGTCGTGCCGCCATACGGCTCCTCACGGCGTTGAGCGCCGGAGCCGTGATCCCACCGGGAGTCCTGGAGGACGTCCTCGCCGGGACGGAGCGCGCCCTCGGCGAACGCGTCCACATCGATGACTGGGACCGGACGGTCCACGAGTACGACCACCTGATCGCCACCTGGCGGGGTGGTTCGCTGATCAAGGATCTGACCGCCGAAGTCGTCGCCGTCGGCCGCCTGCTCGGCCAGAGGAACCCTCCGCTCATTCAGGCCGGCCTCCTGCGGGTCAGCGCCCGGCTGTCCGGCATGCTGGCCAAGGAGTTCGGCGCCGTGAACGATGTGCGGGCCGCACGGGTCGCATGGCGGACAGCACGCCACGCGGCCGACGATTCCGGCGACCGCGATCTGTCGGTGTGGATCCGCACGCAAGAGGCGGGAAACGCGTTCTGGAAAAAGCGACCCGCTGGCGCGGCGGCAGAACTGATCGACGAGGCCGAAGCGATCGCCAAGGGAGCGCCGTCGGCCGGACTCGTCTACGGACACGCCGTGCGTACCTATCTAGCGGTAGGGAGAGGCGACGCCCCTGGCGCGCACGCCGCGCTCGGCGACCTCAGACGAACCTTCGACCGCCTGCCGGACCACGTCACCGCCGACCACTCGGGCCACGGCTTCCCCCTGGAAGCGGTCCTGTGGAACGAGACCTACGTCTACACCCTTCTCGGCGACGACCGGGCAGGCGCGGTACTGGACCAAGCCCTCACCACCCACCCGGAGAACACCCACGGCCTCGCCAACCTCGAACTCATGCGAGCCGTAAGCCTGGTCCGCGACCGAGACGTCACCGAGGGCCTCCAACACGCGGTGACAACCCTCGCCGCCTCCGGCAGCGTCGCAGGCCGCCACATCGCCGCCCATCTCCTCAACACCCTGCCCCAGAAGGCCCGCACCCTTCCCGTCGCCCATGAACTGCACACCTTGATGGCGTGAGCCACTACAACGGAAAGTGAGCTGATCGGACCGGAACCGCCAGCTGGTGAGCATGCGTGTGGACCGCCGTACGGCGGCGCCGGATTCGCCGTACCACGTCCCGCCGCGTCGGCGCCGATCGGAGGCACAGCCTGGAGCAGGACGCGTCCGGGCGAAGCGTCCGCGCGAGGCGTCCGCGCGAGGCTTCTGCGCGAGGCGTCCGCGCGAGGCGTCCGCACGAGGCGTCTGCGCGAGGCATCTGCGCATGGCGGCTGGCCATGGCGCCCGCGCATGATGTCCCGAAGCTGCGGTGTCCGCGCACCGGACGCGTCCGCGCGAGGCGTCCGGCCATGGGTCCGGCCATGGGGTCCGGAGCCGCGGCGTTTGTGCGCCGGAAAAGTGCGGTGAGGGCTAGCTCGGTGGTGTGACTCCGATCAGCTTCGCGGCGGTGGTCATGGGGATGTCCTCGGTGAGGCTGTGGGTGAGGAGGGACTCGATGCCGAGGAGCATTGTCTTGGCGGTTTCTCGGGAGAGGTAGGCGGTGTCGATGATGACGCTAAGTTGGGCGGTGTCGGGGGCGGTGCCTATGGTGAAGAAGATTTTGAAGCGGACGCCGGGCCAGGCGTTGGTGACGTAGGTTCGGGTTTTCTGCAGGAGGGAGGTTAGCTCTTCGGCTGCAGGGAGGCTGGGCCAGGTGGTGCCGCCTCTGCGGTCGTTGAGGAAGGCGTCCAGGTCGGGTTCTCTGCCGCGTTTGTGGCCTATCTGTTCGCGCATGGCGGTCATGGCGAAGGGGTCGTAGTGGGCGTTGCGGTAGGCCATGAGGGCGCTGCGGTGGGCTTCCTGGCAGGTGGTGGAGAAGGTGGTGGTGGGGAGGTCCAGGACGAAGAGGCCGTCTTGGCCTACGGTGCCGACCATGGTGCGGGTTCTCGGGTCGCGGCGGTTGCTGTGGACCAACTGCATCACGGCTCTGGGGCGGGCGCTGACGGTGGCGAGGGCGGTGGCGCAGGCCGCGAGCAGGACGCTGGTGGTGCTGATGGTCCAGCGGGTGGCGAGGCGTTCGGCGGCGATGGCCAGGGCTACGGACTCCATGCCGACTTCGATGAAGCGGGGGGTCTCGGGGTCGCCTGGGGGGTGGTCGAAGACGTCCAGGGGGACGTCTTCCAGGATGGAGCGCCAGTAGCGGATCGAGCGTTCTGAACGGGTCTGGTAGGACTCCTCGCGTTCCAGGGCCGCCTGGTCCCTCGGGTGCCAGTCGGCGGGGGGCAGGTCCTCGCCGCGCAGCAGGGCGCGCCATTCGGTGGACAGCAGGGCCAGGGCCTGGAAGTCCACGGCCAGGTGGGAGAAGGTGAAGGCCAGGGCCATGGGGCGGTCGTTCTTGAGGACGACGGCGCAGCGCAGGGGGAGGTCCTGGTCGTGGGTGAAGATCGTGGTGCTGAGGTCGGTGGCGAGGCGTTCGGCGACCTGGAGGGCGCGGTCGGGGCCGGCGTCGACCAGGTCCACGGTCAGGTGGCCGGTGCGGGCGACGCGCTGGACGGGGCCGTCGGCGGTGGCGGCGAACGTGGTGCGCAGGGTCTCGTGGCGTTCCAGCAGGACGCGCAGGGCGTCGAGCACGGTGGGGAGGTCGCGTTTGCCGTACACGGGGAGGACCCAGGGGCAGTTGAGGAAGGACTGGCTGTCGCCCATGAGGTGGACGGCACGCCACATCAGGCGCTGGCCCCAGGTCAGGGTGGCGGTGCCCTCTCGCGCGCCGTGGAACGCCACCGTGCGGGTCGTCATCGGGCGGCCAGCAGTTCGGCGACGTGGGCGGCGAGGGCGTCCACGCTCTCGAAGGACGACAGGTCGCCGCTGAGGTCGACGTCCACGCCGTAGGTGTCCTCGATGGCGTCGATGAGGCGGATGCGGGCCAGTGAGCTGAGGCCGAGCGCCGAGAGCGAGTGACGGGCGGTGAGGGCGTCCTCGGCGCGGACCTCGCCGTCCGAGGCGCTCGCGATCATGCCGGCCAGCTCGCGGCGGAGTTCGGTGGTGGTCTCGCTCATCTGTGGGTCTCCGTTGTCTCGTTGCGTGCGCGCAGGGCCTGGAGGCCGACCAGGTCGTCGGCGACGGCGTCCGGTACTTCCTGGTCGAAGCGTGCGAGGGCGGGCACGCGCAGGGCGATGAGGGCGACCACCAGGATGGCGGCGCCGAACAGCAGGTACATGAAGCCGACGCCGCGGCCGGGGCCGGTGCCGATGAGCGTGCCGACGCTGGACGCGAGTGCCCCGCCGTCCATGAGCAGCGGGTCGAGCACCGAGGCGGCGTACGGGGCGACCAGGCCGAAGCCGATGGGCAGGGTGGACCAGGCGATCAGCGTGTTCATGGCGAACACCCGGCCGTGGAAGCGCTGCGGCACCTTGACCTGCACGATGGTCGTGTAGATGCCGTTGAGCAGGGTCACCCAGGCCGTCATGCCGCACACCCCGACGGCGATGACCACCAGGTCGGCCCGCAGGCCGGTGACGACGCTGAACACGCCGAGCGCCAGGGTGCACAGCAGCACGCCGCGCAGCCGCAGCTTACGCGGGCCACCCCAGGCGATCATGATGAGCGCCCCGGCGAACGTGCCGACGCCGGCGAGGAAGGACACCCGGCCGACGTCGGCGAGCCCGGCGAACGACAACACGAGCGGCCCGAACATCAGCAGCAGCGGCGACAGGAACACGTTCAGCACGACGAAGAACAGCAGCATGCCGCGGAAGCCGCGGTGCCCGAGCGAGTACCGCAGCCCGCCGAGGATCTCGGACGTGATGGGCTCGCGCCGTCGCCAGGCCATGGTGGCGGGGAACCGCACCACCAGCAGCACGAGGATGGCGGCCGTGTAGCTGAGGACGTCCAGCAGCAGGATGCCGCCGAGCCCGATGCCGGCGAGCAGCCCCACCGCGAAGATCGGCACGAGGAGCTGGGCCGTGCCGAAGCCGAGCTGCATGATGCCGTTGGCGTGCCCGAGGTAGTGCTTGGGGACGAGCTGCGGGAGGGCGGTGGCGTACGCGATGCGCTGGAAGGTGAGCGCGACCGACAGGCAGGCCAGCAGCGGATATATCGCCCATGTGGTCCCGGTGGTGAGGTTGCCCGTCCACAGCAGCAGCCCGAACAGGAGCTGGGTGGCGAACGCGGCGGCGTCCCCCGCGAGCATCACCCGGCGCCGGCTCGACCGGTCGATGATCGCCCCGGCGACCGGGGCGGTGAGCAGGCCGGGCACGAGGCCGACGACCGCCAGCAGGGCGAACTGCACCACCGACCCGGTCGTGGTGTAGATCCACAGGGGGACGGCGAACTCGGTGAGCGCCGACCCGGTCATCGACACGAGCTGGCTGGACGCGACGGCGAGGAACCGGGCGAGGCTCGGCTGCGCCCCGGCCGGCCGCACCGGGGTGTCCGAACGGGACACCTCGTGCAGCCACCAGGTGGCGTCCGGCCCGCGCGCCGGTCTCCTGAGCTCGTCCTCCGAGGAGCCGTCCAGCGCCCGGTGCGCGGTCGTGACGATCTCGGCCACCTCGGCGGCCCGGTACTTCAGGAAGAAGTGCCCGGCCTCGGCGAGCACGACCACCGCCGATGTGGACGTCAGGAAGTGCCACTCGCGGAAGCGTTCCTGGTAGTAGTCCGTCGCGGGGTCCTCGGTGCCGACCACGCTGATCACGGGGGCCCGCAGTCGCTCGGTGCCGGACGCGAGCAGGCGGGTGTAGTAGTCCTCGGCGTCCCGCGAGTCGCGCCGCATGTTCCGCACGATGCGGCGGGCCTCGGTGTGGTCGATGTCGCCGATCTCCAGGCCGAGCGAGATGAGCGAGTTGACGTACCGCTGGTCGCCGCGCAGCCGCTCCGCCTCGGCGAACTTCGCGATCCGCGACATCAGGGCGCCGCGCGGCCGGGCGAACGGGAAGATGCCCCCGATGTACAGGGCGGTGAGCTCCCGGCCCGCGGCCTCCAGCCGCCGCGCGATCTCCACGCTCAGCGCCGAGCCGACGCCGCAGTGGCCGTACACCACGACCGGGCCCTCGACGTTCTCCAGGATCTCCCGCACGCAGGCCGCCGCGAGCTCCTCGAACTCCAGCCGCTCCTCGCTGAGGCCGAGGTCGTGCCCGGGGGTGGCCAGCGCCCACAGCGCGTGCCCGTCGGGCAGCGCGTCGGCGAGCGGCTGGTACACGACGGCGCTGCCGCCGCCGAACGGCACGCACACGTAGCTGAGCACCGGCGGTGTGGCGCGGGCCGGGGTGAGGCGGTGCAGCAGCGCGCGGGGGCCGCGCCGGTCGGCGGGGGTGTCGGCGAGGGCGGCCAGCTCGCGGACGGTGGGCTGCTTGAACACGTCCATGACGCTCACCTCGGCGCCGGTCTGCCTGCGCAGCCGCGCCACCACCTGGGTGGCGAGCAGGGAGTGCCCGCCGAGGTCGAAGAAGTCGTCGTCCACGCCGACCGCCTCGACGCCGAGCAGCTCGCTCCAGATGGCGGCGAGGGCCCGCTCGGTGGGGGTGTCCGGCGCGATGAACTCGACCGCGGCGTCCCGCCCGGCGACCGGCGCGGGCAGCGCGCGGCGGTCCAGCTTGCCGCTCGGGCCGAGCGGCAGGGTGGCGAGCGTGACCCAGCCGGCCGGCACCATGTAGTCGGGCAGCGTCTTCTTCAGCTCGGCCCGCACGGCGGCGTGGTCGAGCACCTGGTCGAGCGCCCCTGAGTCCACCGGCGTGATGTACGCGACGAGGCGCGGGTCGCCGGGGCGGTCCTCGCGCACGATCACCGCGGCGTCCCTGACGGCGGGCAGGGCACGTAGCGCCGCTTCGATCTCGCCGAGCTCGATCCGCAGGCCGCGCAGCTTGACCTGGCCGTCCATGCGGCCGAGGAACTCCAGGGCCCCGTCGGGACGGCGCCGGGCGAGATCACCGGTGCGGTACAGCCGCGACCCCGGCCGGCCGAACGGGTTCGCCACGAACCGTTCGCAGGTGAGCTCCGGCCGGTTGAGGTATCCGAGGGCGACCTGGGTGCCGCCGATGAACAGCTCGCCGGGCACGCCGACCGGCACCGGCGCCATGGCGGCGTCGAGCACGTACAGGGCGGTGTTGGCGACCGGCGTGCCGATCGGCACCCGGGCCGCCTTGGCGAGCGTCGCGGGCCGGCAGTGCCAGGACGACACGTCCACGGCCGCCTCGGTCGGGCCGTACAGGTTGTGCAGCCCGGCCCTGGGCAGCGTCTCCACGCAGCGCCGCGCGAGGTCGGCGGGCAGCTCCTCGCCCGAGCAGATCACGCGGCGCAGCGCACGGCAGTCCGCCGCGCCGTCCTCGGCGAGGAACGCGGCGAGCATGGACGGCACGAAGTGGACGGTGGTGACCTTCTCGGTGACGAGGAACCGGCGCAGGTACGCCGCGTCCTTGTGCCCGCCGGGAGTGGCGAGCACCAGGGTCGCGCCCTGGCGCAGCGGCCAGAACAGCTCCCACACCGACACGTCGAAGCTCACCGGCGTCTTCTGCGCCACCACGTCGCCCGCGCCGAGGCCGTACCGCTCCTGCATCCAGTCGAGCCGGTTGGCGATGCCGCCGTGGCTGTTCGGCACCCCCTTCGGGCGGCCGGTGGAGCCGGAGGTGTAGATGACGTAGGCGACGTCCCCAGGGTCCACCGGGGACAGCGGGGGCAGCGGGCCGGAGCCGGACCACACGTCCGGGTCGTCCAGGTCGAGGACGACCGCGGCGGTGTCCGGCAGGGACGGCCGGATCCTCCGCTGGGTGAGCAGCACGGCGGGGGCGGCGTCCGACACCATGAACGCGATCCGGTCCGCCGGGTAGTCCGGGTCCACCGGCAGGTACGCGGCGCCCGCCTTGAGCACGCCGAGCAGGCCGGGCAGCAGCTCCAGCGAACGTTCCGCGCAGACGGCGACCACCGACCCCGGGGTCACCCCGTGGCGGCGCAGGGTGTGCGCCACCCGGGTGGCCGCCGCGTCCAGCTCGGCGTACGTCAGCGACCGCCCCTCGAAACGCACCGCGACCGCACCAGGGGTGCGTGCCGCCTGCTCCTCGATCGGGCCGTGCAGGGTGGCCGCGCCGGGGTACTCGGTGGCGGTGGCGTTCCACCCCTCGACCACGAGGTGCCGTTCCTCGTCGGTGAGCAGGTCGATCTCGGACAGCCGCAGGTCCGGCCGCGCGGCGACCCGCTCCAGCAGGGTGCGCAGGTGGCCGGCGAGCCGTTCCACCGTGGCCGCCTCGAACAGGTCGGTGTTGTAGACGAACAGCCCCGACATGCCGCCGCCGGGGTCGTCGGCGACGTACAGCTCCAGGTCGTACCGGGTGGCCCAGGCATCGAGCGGGAAGTCCGCCACGCTCAGCCCGGCGGGCGGCTCGAAGGCGCCGCCGCGGAAGTTCTGCATCGCCAGGATGACGCCGAACAGCGGCGACCTCGACACGTCGCGCGGCAGGTCCAGCTCGGAGACGAGCTGCTCGAACGGCACGTCCTGGTGGGCGAGGGCGTCCACGGCGACGGCACGCACCCGGTCGAGCAGGTCGCCGAACGACGGGTCGTCCGACAGGTCCACCCGCATGGTCAGCATGTTGACGAAGCAGCCGATCACCCCGTCCAGCTCGGGTGCCTGCCGTCCCGCCACCGGGGAGCCCACCGCGACGTCGCCGGTGCCCGCGTACCGGCCGAGCAGCGCGGCGAACCCGGCGAGCATGGTCATGAACGGCGTGGCCCCGTGCGCGCGGCCGAGCCCGGCCAGCGCGGTGGTGAGTTCCGCGCTCAGCGGGAACCCGCACGCCGCGCCGGAGTAGGTGCGCTCCGGCGGCCGGGGCCGGTCGGACGGCAGGTCCAGCGGCTCGAGGCCGGCCAGCCGTTCCCGCCAGAAGTCCAGGTCCCGCTCCGGCGCCGGCAGCCCGCGCTGCCAGGCCGCGTAGTCGCCGTACCCCACCTCGGGGGCAGGCGGCGTGCCGCCCGCGTAGCGGGTGAAGACCTCGCGCAGCAGCAGGCCGGCGGACCAGCCGTCGGCGGCGATGTGGTGCACCGCCACCACCAGCACGTGGTCCTCGTCGGCCAGCCGCACCAGCAGCGCCCGCGCCACCGGCCCTTCCGCGAGGTCGAACGGCGCCGAGAGGAAGCCTTCCACCAGGGCACGGGCGGTGGCCTCGTCCGGCGCGTCAAGCACGGTCAGCGGCAGCGTCGCCTCGTCCGCGATCACGACCTCGGGCCGCCCGTCCCAGGTCGCGGGGTACCGCATGCGCAGCGCGTCGTGCCCGGCCACCACGGCGTCGAGCGCGGCACCGAGGGCTTCGGCGTCGAGCGGGCCGCGCAGGCGCATGGTGAGCGGGATGGTGAGCTGCGTGGTGCCCGGCGCGAACTGTTCCAGGAACCACAGCCGTTCCTGCGCGTGCGACAACGGCGGCGGCTCCCCCTCGGGCCGCGCCGGGACGGTCCGCTTCGGCACGGCCGCCGCGCCCCTGCGCAGGCGTTGCGCCAGCAGCGCCTGTTTGGTGGCCGACAGGCCCTCCGCCCCCGAGCCGGTCACTTCGGCACCTCCTCCTCCAGCAGATGGGCCGCCTCGTCCTCGGTCAGGCCGGAGAGCTGCTCGATCAGCAGCGTCTCGACCGCGGTGGCGAGCCCGGCGACGGTCGGCTGGTCGAACACCATGCGGATCGGTACGTCCGTGTCCAGCGCGTTGCGCAGCAGGGCCGCGACCCGGGTCGCCAGCAGCGAGTGGCCGCCGAGGGCGAAGAAGTCGTCGAGCGCGCCGACCCGTTCGGTGTCCAGGCCGAGCACCTCCGCCCACACCCCGGCCACCAGCGCCTCGGCGTCCGTGCGGGGCGGCACGAACCGCGCGGCGGGTTCCGGCGCCGGCGCCGGCAGGGCCGCGTGGTCCACCTTGCCGGTGACGGTGAGCGGCAGCGCGTCCAGCCGTACCCACCCCGTGGGCACCAGGTGCGCGGGCAGCGTCGCGGTGAGACGGCGGCGCAGCTCCCCGGGGTCGGCCGGGCCCACCGTGTACGCCACCAGCCGTTCGCCGTCCGCGGTGACCACGGCCTGGTGGACCCCGGGGCAGGTGAGCAGCGCCGCCGTCACCTCGCCCGGCTCCACCCGGAAGCCGCGCACCTTCACCTGGCCGTCGAACCGGCCGAGGAACTCCAGGTTCCCGTCCGGCCGCAGCCGCACCCGGTCGCCCGTGCGGTACAGCCGGGCGCCGGACGGGTCGCTCACGAACCGTTCGGCGGTCAGCGCGGGCCGGCCGAGGTAGCCCCGGGCGAGACCCGCGCCGCCGAGGCACAACTCGCCGGGCACGCCGGGCGGCACCGGCTCGCCGTACCGGCCGAGGACGCGGGCGATCGTGCCGCCGATGGGCCGGCCGATCGGCGGGGTGGTCCGCGCGTCCGCCGCGCCGAGGTCCGCCGCCGTGGCGATGACGGTGGCCTCCGTCGGGCCGTAGGTGTTGACCAGCCGCACCCGGTCGCCGAACCGGGCGCGCCAGCGGCCCACGGCGGCGGCGTGCGCCTGTTCGCCGCCGAGCACGACCAGCCGCAGCGGCTCGGGCCAGGTCACGTCGCCGAGGGCTTCGGTGAGGCGGTGCCAGTAAGCGGTGGGCAGGTCGAGCACGGTGACCCGCCCGCCCTCCGGGGTGCGCAGGACGTCGGGCAGGGTGGCCGGGCCGTCGGGCAGCAGCAGCACGGAGGCGCCCGCCGTGAGGGCGGGCCACAGCTCCTCGGCGTGGGTGTCGAAGCTGAGCGACGCGAACTGCGCCACACGGTCCGTCCGGCCGAGGCCGTACGCCTCCCGCATCCAGCGCACCCGCCCGGCCAGCGCGCCGTGCTCCACCAGCACGCCCTTCGGCAGGCCCGTGGAGCCGGAGGTGTAGATGACGTACGCCGGGTCGCCGGGCGCGGGGACGGGCCAGGTGCCTCCGGCGTCGCCCGGATCGGCGGTGGGGGCGGGCCAGGTGCCTCCGGCGTCGGCGGGGGTGACCAGGGGGACGGAGCCGGGCAGCCGGGACGCGAGCGAGGGGTCCGTCACCACCAGGCGGGCGCCGCTGTCCCGCACGAGGAAGGCGAGCCGTTCGTCGGGGTACTCCGGGTCGAGCGGCAGGTACGCGCCGCCGGCCCGCCACACGGCGAGCAGCGCCGTGACCGCGTCGATCGACCGGCCGAGGCACACACCCACCACGTCCCCGCGGGTGACGCCGCGCCGCCGCAACGCCGACGCGAGCCGTGTGACCCGGGTGTCGAGCTCGGCGTACCCGGCCCGCTCGCCGCCGCACACCAGCGCCGTGGCCCGCGGTGACGCGGCGGCCGTCCGCGCGAACAGCTCCGGCACCGTGGCGCCGCCGTCGTCCGCGTGGCCCTCGGCCAGGGCGGCGCCGTCGGCCGCGCGGTTCCCGGCCAGGACGGCGCTGTCGTCCGCGTGGCCCTCGGCCAGGGTGGCGCCGTCGGCCGCGTGGCATTCGGCCAGGGCCGCGGTGGCGGCCTCGTCGGCGGCGGTGAGCATCGGCAGCCGCGAGATCGGGGTGCGTGGCGCGTCCGCGATGCCCCGCAGCAGCGTCTCGAAGCGGGCCGCCAGCCCCTCGACCGTGGCGGTGTGGAACAGCGTGGCGTCGTAGCCGAGGGCCGCGAGGAGGCCGTTCTCGCCGCGCCAGGTCTCCAGGGCGAGGTCGAACTTCGCCTGCCGGTACCCGCCGTCGAACAGCTCCACCCCGAGGTCGCCGACCCGCTCGGGCGGCGTGCCGTCCCCCACCTGGCTGTGCAGGATGATCATCGTGGACAGCAGCGGGTTGTGGTGGATGTCGCGTGGCACACCCAGCTCGCCGACGAGCCGTTCGAACGGCACGGTGCGGTGGGCGTGCGCCTCCAGCACCGTGCGGCGGGTGGCGTCCAGCAGGTCGCCGAACGCCGGGTCGCCGCCGAGGTCGCCGCGCAGCACCAGAGTGTCGGTGAGGTACCCGATGACGGGCTCCAGCTCCACCCGGTCGCGGGCCGCCCACGGCGTGCCGACGAGGATGTCGTCCTGCCCGGTGTGCCGGGCCAGCAACACCTGGTAAGCGGCCACCAGCACCATGAACAGGGACGCCCCGTGCTCCTGCGCCAGCCGCTCCAGCCGCCCCACGACGTCCTCGGGCACCCGGAACATGTGGAACGCGCCGTCCGGCCGCCCCCCGCGGGGCTTGTCCGTGGGCAGCTCCAGCCGGGCGGGCTCGGCGAGGCGGCGGCGCCAGTACGCCAGGGCTTCCTCGGCGGCCGGGCCTGAGTCTCTTTCCCGCTGCCACGACGCGATGTCGCCGAACTGCACCGTCATGGGCCGCAGGCCGGGCTCGGTGCCGGTGACCCGGGCCTGGTAGAGGGCGAACAGGTCGTCGAACAGGATGCTGTTGGACCAGCCGTCGGCGACGATGTGGTGCAGCGAGAAGCACAGCACGTGGTCGTCGCGGCCGAGGGTGAGCAGGCTCACCCGCAGCGGGGGCGCGGCGGCGAGGTCGAACGGCGCGTTGACGCGCGCGGCGACCAGCCGCCTGGCCTCCTGCTCGGCGTCGGGCGAACCGCTCAGGTCGATGCGTTCCACCGGCACCGGGCCGGGCGGGTCGATGACCGCGATCGGCGTGCCGTCGATGTCGGGGAACGACGTGCGCAGGCTCTCGTGCCGCGCCACCACCCCGTCGAGCGCGTCCCCGAGCGACCGGATGTCCAGCGGGCCGCGCAGCCGCAGCACGAGGTACATGTTGTACGAAGCGTCGTCCGGGTCGAACCGCTGCAGGAACCACAGCCGTTCCTGCGCGAACGACAACGGCGGGGCGGACCCCGGCGGCCGGGGCCGCACCGCCGCCGTCTCCGGTTCGTCCGAGGCGTCGGCCACCGGGGCGGCCCCGGCGCGCAGGCGCGTGATCTCCCCGACGACGCCTCCGATGGTCGGGTCGTCGAAGAAGGTGTCCAGCGACACGTCCACCCCGAGGCGCTCCCTGATGCGCGCCGTGATCTGGGTCATGGTGAGCGAGTGCCCGCCGAGGTCGAACAGGTCGTCGTCCGGCGCGATGTCCGCGTCGCCGGGGTCGAGCACCTCCCGCCAGATGCGCCGCACCTCCTCGACCAGGTCGGCCGCCTCGCCGGGGTCCTCCGCGGGGACGGCCGGGGCACGCGCCGGCTCGGGGAGCGCCGCGCGGTCGAGCTTGCCGACGGGGGTCAGCGGGAGGGCGTCCAGTGTCACGTACGCGCTCGGCAGCAGCGGCTGCGGCAGGGTGCGCGCCAGGTGGGCGGACAACTCGGCCGGCTCGGGGGCCGCGCCGGCCGTGGGCACGACGTACGCGATCAGGCGGGGATCGCCCGTCTCCCCGTCGCGGGCGATCACCGCCGTCTCGCCCACCCGTGGGTGGTCCAGGAGGCGAGCCTCGATCTCGCCGAGCTCCACGCGGTGGCCGAGCAGCTTGACCTGGCCGTCCTGGCGCCCGATGAACTCGATCTCGCCGTCCCCCCGGTACCGCGCCAGGTCGCCGGTGCGGTACAGCCGCGAGCCGGGCGGGCCGTACGGGTCGGGCACGAAACGCTCCGCCGTGCGGTCCGGCCGCGCACGGTAGCCGCGCGCGACCCCGGCCCCGGCGACGCACAGCTCGCCCGCGACGCCCACCGGCACCGGCCGCATGGCCGCGTCGAGCAGGTAGATCTGGGTGTTGGCGATGGGACGGCCGATCGTGACCGTCGCGCCCGGCTCCCCCGCGGTGCTCCAGATGGTCGTCTCGGTGGGGCCGTACACGTTGACGACGCGGGGGCAGCGGGCACGCAGCTCGTCCGCGAGCCTCGCCGGCAGCGCCTCGCCGCCCGCGAGCGCGGTCACCCCGCCGATGCCGCCCGGCAGCAGCAGGCGCCACACCGAGGGGGTGGCCTGCACATGGGTGACACCCTGCTCGGCGACCAGCCGCGCCAGCGCCTCCGGCCGCCGCACCGCGCCGTGCGGGGCGACCACCACCCGGCCGCCCGTGACGAGCGGCAGGTAGACCTCCAGGGCGAAGATGTCGAACGCGGGCGAGGTGAGGGCGAGCCAGGTGTGGGAGGGGTCCGCGCCGAGCCGGTCACGCATGGCGAGCAGCAGGTTGGCGAGGTTCCCGTGGTCCACCTCGACACCCTTCGGGCGCCCGGTGGAGCCCGAGGTGTAGATCACGTACGCGATCTCGCCGGGCAGCGGCGGCCGGGCCGTCCCGGACGGCGCCGGATCCACGCCTTCCACGCCGGCCGGCTGGTCCTCCGCGGCGGCGGGACGGCCGTCCGGCTCCTCGTCCACGACGAGCACCGGGCCCGGCAGGTGCGCGGGGGCGGCGGTCTCGCACAGCAGCAGCCGGGGGCGGGCATCGGTGACGATCATGGCGAGGCGGTCCGCCGGGTGGCCCGGGTCGAGCGGCAGGTAGGCGGCGCCCGCTTTGTGCACCGCGAGCAGGGACGCGAGCAGCAGGCCGGACCGCCGCAGGTGCACGGCCACCAGGTCCCCGCGCCCGACCCCGGCCCGCCGCAGCCGGTGGGCGATCCGCTCCGCGGTGGCGTCCAGCTCGGCGAAGGTGAGCGAGCGGCCCTCGAACGTCACGGCCACCGCGTCCGGCCGTTCCCGCACCCGCTCGGCGAACAGGCCGGGCAGCGTCGCGCCGGCGGGGTAGGCCGCCCCGGTGGCGTTCCACTCGGTGAGCACGCGCCGCAGCTCCGCCGGGGGCAGCACCGCCAGGTCGGCCAGACGGGTCTCCGGCTCGTCGGCGGCGTGCCGCAGCAGGGCCCGCAGGCCGCCGAGGAAACGTCCGGCGGCGTCCCGGTCGATCGCCGCCGGGTCGAACCGCAGGCTCACCGCGAACCCGTCAGGGCCGTCCACGACCTGCAGGTGCAGCGCGTTGCGTGTGCCGCCGCCGAACATCATGCGGTCGACGGTGATCCGCAGGCCGGGGAACACCGGCTCCGGCCCGTTCCTGCGATAACTGATGGACACGGGTGTGGCGGCGCCGCGCGGCACGCTGAGGGAGATCGGCACCTCCCGGAACCGGTACACCTCCCGCAGCTCACCACGGACGTCCCTGACGAACCGCGCGAACGACCGCCCCGGCTCCGGCCGCGCGACCACGGGTAACTCGTTGACGAACGGCCCGATGTGATCGCGGGTCTCCGGCCGGCGCGTGGTCAGGTCCACCGCGACCGCCGCGTTCCGCGCGCCGTACCGGAACAGCAGCGCGTGCGTGGCGGCGACCAGCGTCTCGAACGTCGTCGCTCCCGCCGCCCGCGCCACGGCCGCGACGTCCCCGCCGAGCCCGGGGTCGACGCCGGCGGCGATCTCCTCGCCCTCGCCGTAACGGTGCGCGGTGCGCCGCTGCCCGGGCAGCACGATCTCGGCGGGCTCCAGCCGCCGCCCGGCCCAGAACTCCCGGGCGGCGGGCAGGGCCGCCGCGACACGCTCGTGCTCGGCGCCGGCCGCGTCGGCGAACGACAGCGGCATCACCGGCTCGCCGGGGCCGCCGCCGGCCCGCGCCGCGTAGAAGCGGGCGAGGTCGCGCACCAGGATGTCCTTGGACATGCCGTCGAAGACCAGGTGGTGGGCCGTGAACAGCAGCAGGTGCCGCCCCGGCCCCGCGGGCGCGAGCGTGAACCGGGCCGGCGGGCCCTTCTCCAGGTCGAAACCGCGGCCCGTCTCGTCCGCGGCCAGCCGGTCGAGGTCGCCGGGGTCCGGCAGGTGCGTCACGGACGGCTCCGCCGCCGGGGCCAGGCGTAAGCCGTCGCCGCTCTCCTCGACGGTGGTGGACAACACCGGGTGGCGGGCGATCACGTCGCCGCACGCGGCGAGCAGGGCGGGCACGTCGAGGTCGCCGTCGAACCACAGGGCGAGCGGCATGCGGTACGCCGGTCCCGCGCCCATGCGCTCGCCGACCCACATGCCCTGCTGGGCCGGGGACGCCTGGAGGCTGTGCTTGCGGTGGGTCATGTCGGTTCTCTCTGTTCCGCTCGCTGGCCGCCGGAGCCGCCAGGGGTTCTACGGTGCGGCCGGTGACGCGCGGTCGAGCAGGTCGAGGAGCCGGGGCTTCACGACTTTCCCCACGTGGTTCTTCGGCAGCTCGGGAAGGAACAGCAGGCGGCTCGGCACCTCGTGCCCCGCGAGGCGGTCCAGCAGGAACGTCCGCAGGTCGGCCGCGGTGACCGGGGAACGGGTGACGACGGCGGCGGCGGTCACCTTGCCGAGCACCGGGTGGGGCACACCCACCACGGCGGCCTCGGCGACCGCCGGGTGCTCGTACAGCGCGGCCTCCACCTGGAGCGTGGACACCTTGTGCGCGCCGGACTTGATGACGTCGCTCTCGCGGTCCACGAGGTAGAGGTAGCCGTCGGCGTCCAGGTAGCCGATGTCGCCCATGCGCACCCAGCCGTCCTGGAAGGTCGCGCCGGTCAGCCGCCGGTCGCCGTAGTAGGCGCGGGTCCCGGCGGGGGAGCGCAGCCAGACCTCGCCCTGCTCGCCGGTCGCCGCCGGGGCGCCGTCCGCTTTGACGATCTTGAGGTCGCTGCCGGACGAGGGCCGCCCCACCGACGCGGGCCGCGTCAGGTCCACGATCATCGTGGTCTGCGCCGGGGCCGCCTCGGTGGAGGTGTAGTAGTTGACGATCGTCGCCTTGGGGAACGCCCTCGCCATGCCCGCGGCGACGGCGGGCGGCAGGCTCGCCGCCGTGGAGCCGAGCAGCCGCACGCTCGACAGGTCGTGCCGCTCGTGCACCCGGGCGTTGAGCAGCTCGATGGCCATGGCGGGCACCACGAACACCGTGCCCACCCCGTACGCCTCGATCAGCTTGGCGAAGCGCCCCGGCGTGAAACGCGGCAGGGTCAGCGCGGCCGGGCTGGCGTCCAGCGCGTTGACCAGCATGGTCTGCCCGGCGTTGCTGCCGATGGGGAACGCGTGCAGGAAGTGCTTGGAGTGCGCGAGCTTGCGCCGCCGAGGATCGGTGGTGACGCCGTACGCGAGGTTGGCGTGTGTGGCACCCACCCCCTTGGCGCGCCCCGTCGTGCCGGAGGTGTAGATGATCTGCGCCAGCCCGCTCGCCCCGGGCTCACGCTCCACCGCCTGCGCGTCCTCGCCTAGCTCGGACGGCGTGGCGCGCCATTCGCCCACCTCGGGCGGCTCGACGCCGGCGCCGTGCAGGACGGCCGTCACCGCGCAGTCCGTGAGCGCGTGCCGGATCTCCGCCGGTGCCAGCCGGTCGGACAGCGGCACGGCGACACAGCCCGCCCGCATGACGCCGCACCACATCACAGCGAGGTCGATCCAGTCCCGCTCCCCGAACACCAGCCCTACCCGGCCTCCGGTGTCCACCCCACGCTCGATCAGCGCACGCGCCACCCCGTCGGCCCGCCGATCCCACTCCCCGAACGAGATCTCCCCGACGTCGGCCACCACCAGGGCGGGCCGCCCGGGGTCCTCCGCCGCTCGGCGCCGGAGCAGGCGGGGGAGCGTGACCCGGTGGTTCCCAGTCACCACAACACGTCACCGAAAAATTTCGACAAAATGACCAACTCCGCATGATCCGTGCCGAAGTTGCCAGTCAACTGTGATTTAGGTCATCCCTGAACTCACAGGAAGAATAGGCATAGCGACTGCGACACGGCAGCGAAACATGAAAACTTCTGCGTCGAAAGGTTTCGGGTCAGCGGGGCCGCCACGACGACAGGTCGTCCTCCTCCCAGCCGAGCCGGTTCACGACGTCCACCACGCCGTTGACACGCGCGGCCATGCGGGCGGCCAGTTCCGCGCCGCTGCGGGTACGCGTGTGGCCGGTGAGGGTCACGACGCCATCGTCTGCGGCGACGGCCACGGTGTCCGCGGCCAGCCACCGGGCCGGCGCGAGGACCTTCTCCCTGATCTCGGTCTCCAGGTCGCGGTCGTCCCGCACGAACAGGCGCAGCAGGTCGCTCCTGCTGACGATGCCGGCGAGACGGCCGTCGTCCCCGACCACGAGCAGGCGCTTGACGCCCCGCTCGTCCATCATCCGCACGGCCCGCACCACGGAGGTGTCCGGCCGGACGGTGACGGCCGGCGCCGTCATCAGGTCGGCGGCCGTCAGCGCCTCGGCCTTGCGGCGCGCCGCCGTCCCGGTCGCGTAGCCGCCCCATGCCCGGCCGGGCGCCTCGTAGAACTCGCGGTAGTACAGCTCCCGGAACTCCTCCTTGCGCAGCAGGTCCGCCTCGGAGACGACGCCGGCGACGGCACCGCCGGCGTCCACGACGGGCACCGCGCTGATCGCGTGGTCGACCAGGGTGCGGGCGACCTGCTTGAAGGTCATCGCGGTGGGCACGGACACCACGTCGCGGGTCATCATGTCACGCACGTTCGAGCACATGGATCCTCCTCATCGCCCGCTGGGGACGGGCGGGCGAGCTCCGTGTCCCCACCGTGCGCCCGGAGGTGGTGGGTGCGGCAGGGGCGAACGTCGGTCCGAAGGTCCCGTGACCGGGGGACCTTCGGCGGGGGCGGGCGGGCGTGCCCGCGTGGTGCGATGGAAGAGGAGAAGTCCAGCATCGCTCGCCGTCCGTGCGAGCCGGAGGAGGAGCCATGACCACGTTCACCGCGGCCGACGTCATGAGCCGGGACGTCGTCACGGTCACCCCGGAGGAGTCGCCCCTCATGGCGTGGGAGCTGATGCGCCGCGCCGAGGTCCACCACATCCCGGTCATCGGTGAGGACCAGCGGCTGTACGGCATCCTCACCCTGGAGACCCTCGCGATGGAATGGCAGGGCTCACCGGGGGACATGGCGCGCCGCCAGGTCCGCGACCTGCTGCCGTACGGCCGGTTGCCGCGCGTCCTGTGCCAGGACCCCCTCGACGTCGTGGCCGCCGCGATGCTGGACGCCCGCCTCGACGCGGTGCCCGTCGTGGACGAGCACGGACGCGTCGCCGGCCTCGTCACGTCGGTCGACGTCCTCAGGGCGGTCGCCGGGCGGGTCACCCCCACCGCGGTGGAGAGCGACGTCCACCCCGTGCTGTTCCGGCTGCAGCCCGTGCTGCCCCTGCCGCTCACACCGACCGAGCGCGCCTGAACACGATCGATCGCCGGCCCGCCGGGTTGCCCCGGCGGGCCGGTCGTGTCAGGGTCAGGCGCCGCGCCATTCGGGGTCCTCGTTCGCCCAGGTGATCTCGTTGACGACGTCCACCACGCCGTTGAGGCGGGCGACGACGCGGGCGACGATGTCGGCCTCGCCCCGGTAGGTGATGGTGCCGCGCAGGCGGACGACGCCGTGGTCGACGTCGACCTGGATGTCGCCGGTGTTCATCAGGACGTACTTGCCGAGGATGTCGCCGCGTATCTCGGCGGCGATGTCGGCGTCGGGGCGGGTGAAGACCTTGAGCAGGTCGTGGCGGCTCACGATGCCGACCAGGCGGCCCTCCTCGTCGACGACGGGCAGCCGTTTGACGTCGTGCTCGTCCATGAGCCGGGCGGCCCGCACGACCGTCGAGGTGGGGCGTACGGTCAGCGCGGGGGCCGTCATCACGTCGGCGGCGGTGTGGCCGCGTGCCTTCACGGCCACGCCGCCCTGCCCGTTCACGCGGTGGCGCAGGCGGGTGCGCAGCGGGGGCCGGTACTCCTCGCGGTAGAACTGGTCGCGGAACTCCTCCTTGCGGAGCAGGTCCATCTCTGAGACCACGCCGATGACGTGGCGGTCGGAGTCCACGACCGGGACTCCGCTGACGCCGCGCGAGACGAGGATTTCGGCGATGTCCTTGAGGGGGGCGAAACTGTCGACGAAGGCGACGTCGCCGGTCATGACCTTGTCCACTGTGGTGCGCATGGTGTTTCCTCCTGGCCTGCGCGGGTGGCTGGGAACAGCGGTGCTCGTGCCGGGCGGCGTGGCGGGACCCTCAGACATGACGGGTCTCCAGTTCGGTCGCGGGGCGGCGAGGAGCGCGGGGGACGGGCGGGCCGTAGCCCAGCCTGATGATCATCTGAGGGTGGCCGCGGCGGTGGCGCGGATCGGTGCGCCTGCGCATGTCGCGCAGGTCGAGCGGCTGGTTGAGGAACGAGGCCGACAGACCGTGGACGGTGGCGGTGAGCAGCACACGCTGGAGCGCCTGACCCGCGCGCAGCCAGTCGGCGGGGCGGTCGCCCGGGGTGGTGAGGACGGCGAGCCACGGGCGGGGCTCGAAGGGGGCGGTCCTCGCGCGCTCGCCGAAGAGCCGCGTCACGGGCGGGTCGCCCGCCGGGGCGGGGCCCCTGACGTACGCCGGCAACGCCCAGCGGGCGAGTTCGGCGAGGTAGGGAGTGTCGAGGGACAGTTCCTCCTCGGCCAGGGCGGCGTAGTCGAGCATGTCGGTGGCGGCCGGGCCGTCCAGCGGCACCAGGCAGGCGCCCTCGCGGCTCGCCGCGATCCTCAGCTCGGCCACGACCGCGGGCGGGACCGGGGCGCCGTCGAACGGCTCCCGGTTGGTGCGGCGGGCCGGGATCGCGTCGTACAGGCGGCACTCCTGCGGCGTGGCGGGCTCGGCGCGCGTCATCTCCACCACGGCCAGGGGACGGGGCTCCACCGCGGGCCGCAGGGTGACCAGGGGACGGTAACCGGCGCGCCTGATCGCCAGGCGCAGGTTGAACAGGGCCGCGCCGCAGCTCACGCACAGGGAACGGCCGCGCGGGTCGCTCACGGCGAGGCGGCGTTCCGGGTCGCCGTACATCTCCAAGGTGTCCCGGCGCGTGACGCGGAAACGCCATGGCTGGGTGTTCTGCACCGACGGTGCCTCCCCGGCCGCGACGAGCAGCCGCCGGACGCCGAGATCGGTGGCGAGAGGAGCGATCATGGCACGGCCTCCTTCAGACCCTCTGCGGCCAGCCTCCCGCCGCCCGGCCCCCCGGAGCAGAGGCGGACGTCTCGTGGTGAAGGGACCTTCGTCAAACGGGTAGGCGGCAATACCCTAGGGGGGTAGGGTGTGAGGCATGGGAAACCCGGCGGAAGGCGGCGAGATGCGACACGACGGAAAGGGCGGCTCATGAGCACCCCGGCGAAACTGGCCGCGTGCGTCCTCGGCCTCGCCCTGATCTTCGGCGGCACGTTCTGGGCCGGACGGCTGGCGGGCCCGCCGGCGCCGACCGGGGACGGCGGAGGCCACGCGGCGGCGGAAGGCGGCCACGGCGAGCCGGAGGACCGGGCGGCGGAGCCCGCGGAGCGGCCCGGAGAGGCGGCGGTGCCTGCGGGGCTGCAGGTGTCGCAGGACGGGTACACGTTGTCGCCGCTGGACACCCGGCTGACGGCCGGTGAGGCGCGGGACCTGCGGTTCACCGTGACAGGGCCGGACGGGCGGCCCGTGACGGCGTACCGGGTGGAGCACGGCAAGAAGCTGCACCTGATCGTGGTGCCACGTGACCTCGGGGAATTTCAGCACCTGCACCCGGAGCTCGGGGCGGACGGGGTGTGGTCGGTGCCGCTGACGGTGCCGGCGCCGGGGGCGTACCGGATGTTCGCCGACTTCGTGCCCGAGGGCGGCGCGGGGCTCACGCTCGGGGCCGACCTCTACGCGGCGGGCGACTACCGGCCCGTGACGCCGCCGGCGACCGGCCGCACCGTGACCGTGGACGGCTACACCGTCACCCTGGACGGCGACCTGACGGCGGGCCGGACGAGCAGGCTCACCTTGACGGTGAGCAGGGACGGCAAGCCGGTCACCGACCTGGAGCCGTACCTCGAGGCGTACGGCCACCTCGTGGTGCTGCGTGGCGGCGATCTGGCGTACCTGCACGTCCACCCGGCGGGCGCGCCGGGCGACGGGCGTACGCGGCCGGGACCCGCCGTCGTGTTCGACGCCGAGGTGCCGAGCGGCGGCTCCTACCGCCTGTTCCTGGACTTCAAGCACAAGGGCGCCGTCCGCACCGCGGCCTTCACGGCGCGGACGGACGGCGTCCCGGCGGTGCCCGCGGCCCCGGAGGAGTCCGGAGGCCACGGGCACTGACAGGCACTGACAGGTGAGGGCGCGGGGCCCGCGCCCTCGTGATCAGTGGTGGGAGCGGAGGTCGAGCAGGCGGTCGCCGGGGTGGCACAGCTCGCCGGTGAAGAACGTGCTGCCGGGGACGCAGCGCCACATGCTCGGGTTGGTGAAGCTCGGCGCGAGGCGGACGTTCGCCGCCTGCTCCAAGGCGTAGGCGCCGGCGAGGAGGGTGCTCTCGCTGAACGCCGTGCCGACGAAGGTGACGCCGATCGGGTTGTGGCCGGCGGAGCTCGCGGTGGCGCCGTAGCCGGCGGGGACCGTCAGCGCCGGGTAGCCCCCGCGGTCGGCGTACCCGACGAGCGCGTTGCCGGTGGGCACCAGGACGGCGTCGAAGTCGTCGGACTTGTCGTCAGGCGTCCCGTTGGCGAGGATGCCGTCGATCACCGCGCGGTTGGACGCCTTGCCCGCCTCCAGGTCGGCCTGGTACGCGGCGCCGGTGGCGGGGTCGGCCAGGTCGATCGCCTGGGCGGCGAGGAGCTGGCCCTGCTGGTACTTGAGTCCCTCCACGGGGTTGGCGCTGTTGTAGTCGATGACGGCCTGCAACGACCGGGCCCCCTGGCCGCGCCGGACGCCGGCGAGGTAGGCGTCGAGGTCCCGCTTGAACTCGCTCGGCACGACGCTCGCCGGGTCGGGGCTCGGCGTGCCCACCGTCACCTGGGTGGTGGCCGCGCCGAGTGACCGCAGGGCCGTCACCACGGTGGGGTACGGCTCGGCGGTGCTCGCCACGACGGCGATCTTCTTGCCCTGGAGGCCGGTCGTGGACAGGCCCGCGGTGTAGTCCTTGACGGGCGCGCCCTTGGTGGCCGGGTCGGCCGGGTCGGGCCCGGCGATCGCGGTCAGCGCGGCCGCCGCGTCGAACACGCTGCGGGTGATCGGACCCGGCGCGTCCTGCGACCGGGCGACGGGCAGCACGCCGGTGCGGCTGACCAGGCCGACCGTCGGCTTCAGCCCGACGACGCCCGCGGCGTCGGCGGGGGCGAGGAGCTGCGCGGAGTCGGGCGACGTCTCCATGCCGACGGTCAGCGCCGCGAGCCCGGAGGCCGTCGCCGCCGCCGAACCGGCGGACGAGCCGGCCGGGGTCTTGTCGGTGTCGGACGGCAGCAGCACCTGGCCGGCCAGCGAGGAGTACCCCTTCGGCAGGTTCGCGTCGAAGACGCCGTTCAGCTCGGTGATGTTGGTCTTGCCGAGGATGATCGCCCCCGCGGCCCTCAGCTTCGCCACCACCGTCGAGTCGCGGTTCGGCCGCAGGTCCTGCAGCGCGACGGAACCGCCCGTCGTCGGCAGCGAGTCCACGTCGAAGCCGTCGTTGAGCAGCACCGGCAGGCCGTACAGCGGGCCGCGGGCCGGCTTGCGGCCCCACGTGTCCCTCTTGTCGCGCTCCTTGTCGATCACCCTGGCCTCCTTGAGGACGTCCGGGTTGATCGAGCGCACGGCCTGCGTGGCGGGCCCGTCGGCGTTGGTCAGCGCGATCCGGTACAGGTACGCCCTGACCAGGTCCTCCGAGCTCAGCCGGCCCGCGGCGAGCCGGGTGGCGAGGCTCTGCGCCGTCTCGGTCTCCAGGGAGAACGGCAGAGGCTTCGGCGCGCGGCCGAGCAGGTCCATGACGGCGTCGTAGCCGGGGTTGCAGTGCCCCCGCTTGGCGAACGGCGGCGCGGGGACCGTGTCCGCGCAGCGGTACATGCTCGGGTTCACCGCCGAGGCCGGCTGCCGCAGGCGGGTGGCCTGCTCGATGACGTAGCCGACGCCGATCAGGTCGTACTCGCTGTAGGCGCCGCCGTGCACCTGCACGCTGACCGCGCGCCGGTGGGTGGCGGAGTAGCCCATGGGGAGGGTGATCGTGGGGTACCCGGCCTGCGGGCCGTTCGGCACGCCGCCGAGGATCGCGATGACCGGGTCGGCGGGCTTGGCCGGGTCGGAGTCGGTGTAGGTGAGCATGTCGTTGATGGCCTTGTGCCAGGCGGCCTTGCGCACCGGCAGGGTGGCCCGGTACGCGGTCTCGTTGGCGCCGCCGGGGGTGACGTCGGCGTTCAGCGCGTTGAGGTGGCTGTTGTTGCCGAACTTCAGGGCCTGCTGGGCGTTGGCCTGGTTGTCGGCCACCTCTTCGGCGAGCGACTTGATCGGCGCGTTCGGGCCGAGGCGCTTGTAGTACTCGTCGATGCTCTTGTGCTGCTCGTACCCGGCGGGCAGGCTCGGCAGCGTGGGGATCTGCACGGTGGGGCGCGGCACCATGACGGCGCCCGCGGCCGTCAGCGCGTCATAGGCGGCCTTGAGCGGGGTGCCGTCGGTGAGCGTGCCGTTGTAACCGATCTTCTTGCCGCGGACGAAGTTCAGGTCCAGGGCCTTCATGTAGTCCGGCACCGTCGCAGGCGGAGCGGGGATGACGCCGTTGGCGATGTAGTCGTCGCCGAACATCGCCTTGTACCCCGCGTCGGCCAGCGGGTCCGGCCCCGCGATGGACGCCATCGTCAGCGCCGCGTCCGACACGCTGCGCACCATCGGCCCGGCGATGTCCTGCGACGCGCTGATCGGCGCGATGCCGTACCCCGGCACGAGGCCGACGGTGGGACGCAGGCCGACGAGGCTCTGCGCGTTGGACGGGCTGATGATCGAGCCGGACGTCTCGGTGCCGATGCCGAGCGTGGACATGGCCGCGGCCATGGCGGTGCCGGTTCCGGACGAGGAACCGCTGGGGTTCTGGTCGGCGTCGACGCCGTTGAGCACCTGCCCGGTGAGGTTTCCGAAACCGGACGGCTGGTTGCCGAAGCTGTTCGCGTACTCCGAGAGGCCCACCTTGCCGAGGATCACGACGCCGCGCTCGCGCAGCTTCTTGGTGATGCCCGCGTCCGTCGCCGGATACGACCCGCGCAGCGAGTAGTTGCCCGCCGAGGTGTACATGCCGGTGACGTCGATGAGGTCCTTCAGCAGGACCGGCAGCCCGTGCGCGGGTCCGAGCACACGCCCGGACGCCCGCTGCCGGTCGGCCAGCGCGGCCTCCTTCAGCGCGTTCGCGTTGAGCTGCGTCACCGCGTTCAGCGCCGGGCCGCGCTTGTTCAGTGCCGCGATGCGGTCGATGTAGGCCTTGGTGAGCTCCACGGAGGTGAGCTGCCCCTTGGCCATCATGGTCAGGGCCTGCGCTCCGGTGAGCTTCTCCAGGTCGAGGACGGGCGGCCGGTGCGGCCGGGCCTCGGCGGCGGTGGGGGTGAGGGCGACGGTGAGGGAGAGGGTGAGGAGTGCGGTAAGGGCGAAGCGGATCTTGGGCACCACGTGGCTCCTTGGGGACCTCGGATGCCCATGACGGTATAGATCATCAGTTACGGACAAATGTCCGGAATATTCCCGAGCGGAAACCCAGGGATTTGTCGTCCGAATCGCTCGGTCCCCGGCCGTGGACGTGCCGCCACCCGGGGCAGACTTGGCGCCATGCGGTCGTCCTCCTTGATCTCCGTCACGCCGGTGCTGCCGGTGGTGCTGGTGCTGCTCGCCGTGCTGGGCGCCGCCGTGGGCGGGCTCGGCCGCCTCGGGCACGCCCGCGCCATGGTGACGGCCTGCCTGCGGGCCGCCGCGCAACTCGCCGCCGTGTCCGCGGTCATCGCCTGGGTGGTGGGCCTGCCGCCCGCCGTGGGCGGGTTCATCCTGCTCATGGCGGCTGTCGCGGCGTACACCGCCGGGCGCAGGATCACGGCAGGGCCGGCCGTCTGGTGGGCCGCGGCGCCGATCGCGGCGGGCACCGTGCCCGTGCTCGCCCTCCTCACCCTCAGCGGCGTCACCGCGACCGCCGGACTGGTGATCATCCCGGTCGCGGGCATCCTGCTCGGGGGCTGCATGACGGCCACCGCGCTCGCGGGCCGGCGTGCCGTGGACGAGCTCACGCACCGCAGGGGTGAGGTGGAGGCGGCGCTGGCCCTGGGCTTCACCGGCCGGGCCGCGGCGATGGAGATCTGCCGTCCCGCCGCCGCCCAGGCGCTGGTCCCCGCCCTCGACCAGACCAGGACCGTCGGCCTCGTCACCCTGCCCGGCGCGTACGTCGGCATGCTCCTCGGCGGGGCCGGCCCCGCCGAGGCGGGCATCGTGCAGCTCGTGGTGCTGGTGGCGCTGCTGGCCGCCGAGGCCGTGGCGACGGTGGTGACCGTCGAGCTGGTGGCCCGCGGCGTGCTGACCTGGAGACGGTCCTGACGCTACGGGGCCTCGCCGGCCACCTCGACCGTGGCGTGGTCGCCGGCGCGCAGCAGCCGGAGCAGCCCCAGATGGCGCCGGCACGTCACGACCGTGAGACGCCGGGGATGGGTGCGCGCGGTGGAGACAAGGGTCGCCATGGACCGCGCGTCCAGGAACGTCATGGCCGTGACGTCGAGGACGTCGTCCCCGGGGCCGAGGGAACCCATCAGGGCCTCCCACGCCAGGCGGTTGGAGTGGTCGGCCTCGCCGGACAGGGCGAGCCCACGTCCGTCGGAGGTCCTGCGGTGGCGCAGCCAGGCCGAGGTGTGCGGCCCGGCGGTGTGGGCGCGGCAGGCGCGGGCGATCTGCGGCTCGGAGAAGACCCGCCTGTCGTACTGGCACACGGCGGTCAGCGTGCCAGGGGTGAACAGGCTGTTGGCCCCGGCCTCGAACGCGAGGAGCGCCTCGGTGTCCACCACGTCCGGCCTGGCCCAGCTCATGTCGACCGAGACCCACAACGCGCTGAACCCGGCGGCCCGGGCGTCCCGCGCGGCGGTGGCGTAGGTGCGGCGCAGGCGGGCGGGGTCGAAACGCCCGGAGCTGAGCTGGGTCCCGCGGCTGTCGAGGACCTGCACATGGCTCTCGCGGCCGGCCGCGCGCAGGGTGCCGTCGCCGCCGAGCCGGTCACGGGCCTCTTCGATCAGGTGGACGGCGGGGAACACCATGACCAGTGCCCCCTGGCCGACGCCCTCGCGGGCGAAGTGCACGCTGGCGGAGAGGAAGGCGTCGTCGGAGCAGAAGACGCCCGCGCGATGATCTCCGCCGAGGACAGCCGGCACGCCACCACCTCCACGGCTCGCCTGCGGTCCCACCATCGTAGACATCACGCCGTCTCCGGGTAATCCGTCACGCACGTGGTCATGACATTCCGTGATCCGGCGCGCCGTTCTCCAGGGCCCTCGCGACCGCCGCCAGGTGGTGGGACAACGAATAGGCCTTCCACTGCGCGCCGCCGCCCGGCCCGGCGCACCCCAGCGCCGCCAGCTCGATGCACCTGTCCCCCCAGGAGAACGCCGGCCCGTCCCGCGGCCAGTCGGGGGACTCCCGCAGGGCGCGGCACAGGTCGTAGAAGGTGCTGTGCTTGCCGGCGGCGTCCGTCGGCCACTGGTACAGGCGCCAGTCGTCGCCGACGGTGTAGCGCAGGCTCGGGCCGAAGGGGCGTCCCTCGGGCGGCGGGCCCGGGTGGTCCACGCCGTAGTCGCCGAAACCGACCGGCCAGCGCCGGGCGGCCTCCCGCCACAGAGGTGCCTCCTTCCTGTGGATGGAACGCACCCTCCGCGGCGGGAGGGCACGCAGGTCCGCGGGCGCGGGGAACGAGCCCCCGGCGACCACGACCGACTGCCACGGCACGCCGAGGAGCAGTTCCACGGTCCAGGCGACCCCGGTGACCGCGCCGGCCGCAGAGCCGACGTACCCGCAGTCCACCACGACGTCGGCCCGCTCGGCGGCCACCCCGACGGCGTCGAGCTGCTCAAGAAGCGGCCGCACCTCGCCGAGACGGTACGCGTAGGCCCCGTCCACCCGCAGGCACACCCCCATCTGGTGCTCGGCGACCAGCCGCCGCACGTCCCCCAGGGCGCCGGGGTCGTCGCCGGGGCGGATGACGGGACGGAACGAGTGGCCGAGGTCGCCGAGGAGCGAGGCCAGCAGCGAAAGCGCCTCCCGGGGGGCCGAGCGGCCGAAGCCGCGGGCGAGCGGCGCCGTGTCGAACGCCAGGCCCACGCCGTCCGGTATGCGCCGCCCCACCTCGCCGGCGAGCCGGGCCACGCTCTGCTTGACGTCGGTGTCCCGCTCGCCCGCCTCGACCTCGATGACCGGCCGCATGTCGTCCTGATCGGCCACGTGGCTCAGCGCCTGGAACTGCGGACGGCGACCCTTCAGGATCGGCACGTACACCGTCATGACCTGGCTCTCCATGGGCCGGTGAACCCTCGCCCGGTGGAGCGGCCGTCCATCTTCCGGGGGAAGGCCGCTCACCTGGCCGGTTGTCACAACGGTGTGCTTTCGCGCCGCGAGTCGTCAATCTCCTTGCCGATAGATTCCGGGGCTCGGCCGAACACTCCATCGCGGGCGGCGCGAACAAGGCACATCGGCGGGAGGATCAGGACCATCGTCCCATCCCTGGCGCGGCTGAACAGGGGAGTCTGGATACATGAAACTGGACTCGGCCGGGTTGCGGGTGTTGTCGCGTGCGGAGTGCCTGCGCCTGCTGCGGACGACGCCCATCGGGCGGATCGTCTTCACCGACCGCGCGCTGCCGGCCGTGCAGCCGGTCAACTTCCACCTCGACGGCGAGGAGATCGTCATCCGCACGGCCGTGGGCACCAAGCTGGCCATCGCCACCCGCCGCGCCGTGGTCGCCTTCGAGGCCGACGACATCGACTGGGAGTCCCGCACAGGCTGGTCGGTCACGGTCGTCGGCCGCGCGAGGGCCGTGACCGATCCCGGGGAGATCCGGCGGCTCGAGACGCTGCCCCTCGTGCCGTGGGCGCCGGGCAGCCACGACCACTTCATCGTGATCATGGCGGAGCAGGTGTCGGGGCGCCTCATCAATCCAGAGGCACCCGCCAGGTGAGCACGGTGCCGCCGTCATCGCCTGACTCGGCGGTGAAGGTGCCCCCGAGCTGCTCGGCCCGCTCCTGAAGGTTGCGCAGCCCGCTACGCCGGCCGTCGCCGGGCAGCCCGACGCCGTTGTCCCGCACCACCAGGGTCACCTGGCCGTCGGCAACCTCGGCGGAGACGTCGGCCTTGCCGGCCTTTGCG
Organism: Sphaerisporangium sp. B11E5; assembly: GCF_039871875.1. Classification (NCBI taxonomy): domain Bacteria; kingdom Bacillati; phylum Actinomycetota; class Actinomycetes; order Streptosporangiales; family Streptosporangiaceae; genus Sphaerisporangium; species Sphaerisporangium sp. B11E5. The sequence goes on from NZ_JBDPMD010000024.1 coordinate 32,934, forward strand.
TGCCTGACCACGTTGGACAGCGCCTCGCGCAGCACGGCGAGCAGGTGGTCGGCGATCGGCGCGGGCACGATGTTGTCGAGCCGCCCTTCCATGCGCAGCCCCGGCATGAAGCCCAGGTGGCCGCGTGCCCCCTCCACCAGGTGCACGATCTTGGCGCGCAGCCCGGGGTCGCCGCCGTCGAGCGGGGCCTGCAGGGCGAAGATCGTGGAACGGATCTGCCGGATCGTCTCGTCCAGCTCGTTGACGGCGTGCTGGACCCGGGTGGACGCCTCGGGGCGCTCCACCAGGCGCATCGCTCCCATCAGCGTCATCGCGACCGCGAAGAGACGCTGGATGACGACGTCGTGCAGGTCCTTGGCGATCCGGTCGCGCTCCTCCAGCAGGCCGAGGCGCTCGGCGTCCTGCCTGGCCTCGGCGAGCTCCAGTGCGATCGCGGCCTGACCGGCGAACGCCTGCAACATGTGCAGCATCGACTCGGTGAACGGGAACCTGCCCGACCGCTTGACCAGGGTCAGCACCCCGCGCACGGAGCCCGCCGTGCCGAGCGGCACCGCCGCCGCCGGGCCCCACTCGGACGTCACGGGCAGCCGCAGGTGGCTCGTGTCCAGATCGCTGACCATCACCGGGTCCCCGCCCGTGAAGGCCGCCCCGGGCAGCGACCCCTCAACGGGGACCTCCGTGCCGGCCTGCTCGCCGCCGCCCTCGGCGATGCGCACCCGCAGGCTCTCGCCGTCCTCGGCGGGGAACAGGATGGTGACCATGTCGGCGTCGGCCATCTCGCGCGCCCGCTGGGCCACCTGGGTGAGCACCTGCTCGGTGCCGGCGCCGGACAGCAGACTGGTGGTGATCTCGGAGGAGGCGCGCAGCCAGATCTCCCTGCGGCGGGTCTCCTCGTACAGTCGGGCGTTCTCGATGGCGACGCCGGCCGCGGTGGCCAGCGCGGTGACGACCGCCTGGTCCTCCTCGTCGAACTCGGCCCCGCCCCGCTTCTCCGTCAGGTAGAGGTTGCCGAACACCTCCGCGCGCACCCGCAGCGGCACCCCGAGGAACGACCCCATCGGGGGATGGCCGGGCGGGAAGCCGTACGACTCGGGGTGGTCGGAGATGCGTGCCAGCCGCAGCGGCTCCGGCGTCTTGATCAGCAGGCCGAGCAGGCCGAGGCCGTGCGGCCAGTGCTCGATGCGGGCGATCTCGTCCTCGCTGAGCCCCACCGGGATGAACTCGATGAGCGTGCCGCCCTCGCCCACCACCCCGAGTGCTCCGTAGCTCGCGTCGACCAGCCGGGTGGCGGTCTCCACGATGCGCCGCAGCACGGTCTCCAGCTGGAGGTCGCTGCCGATCGACACGACCGCTTCGAGCAGGGTGTGCACCCGGTCCCTTGTGGCCAGCACCGCGGACAGCCGGGTCTGCAACTCCGCCAGCAACTCGTCCAGCCGCATGCTGGGAATGAGGGAATGCGACTCAGCCGAGGTCATAGCGACATTGTGGCATCGGCTCGCCGGATATCTCATCCCGCCATGGGCGATCAGCTCACCGGCGGGCCGCGCCGGCCCTCACACGGGCCGGACGCGACGGCCGGTGACGCGCACGGGCGTGACACGAACGTAGAGGTCACGGGTGCCACCGGCCCAGGGCCGTACCGGCACGTCGGCGGTCCAGGACACCTCGTCGCCGGTCACCTGGTGGAAGGGGCCCTGGACCAGCACGCTCCAGCCCTCCTGCCGGGCGGGGTCGATCTCGTCCACCTCGAAGGCGATCTTGATGTCCACGTTCTTCATGCCCGTGCGCAGGTCACGGTCCATGACGCCGCCCGCGCGGATGCGGAACACGATCGCGCCGTCCACGACGCGGTAGTTCACCGGCAGGATCGCCGGCCCGTCGGCGGCGTTGAACGCCACCCGGCCGACCCCTCCGGGGGAGATCAGGCGCAGGCATTCCTCCGCGTCGATCTCGAGGAGCGCGGCGCCGGTGCCGTCGAGCTCATGGGTCGCGGCATCGGTGAGGTTCGCCGTCTCAGTCATCGGATCGTCCTTTCGTCTTCTCCACGCCGCTCAGTCTTCCCGGCAGGACCGGCTCCCGGCACCGCCGATGGACACCACCCGGCGGGACCTTCGGCCCTGAGGGGCCGGCCTGCGGCCGAGGCCGGTCCGAAGGCCGAAAGTCCCACGAAGAACGGGTCTTGCGGGGTGCCGGTCACGAGCACTCCTGCCCTGAGCAAAGCTCCGGCAAAGCGATGTCATTTGAGGCGTGAGAACACGGCAGCAACCGCTCTGAAAGGGGCTAACGATGGCCACCACCCAGGGACGTCACAACGTCCACACCTCCCCCGCGATCGGTTCGCAGGCGCCGGCCCCGGCGCGTGCCGTGGACTACGTCTGGGCCGTCGCCCGCATCGCCCTCGGCTGGGTCTTCCTCTGGGCCTTCCTGGACAAGCTCTTCGGCTGGGGCTTCGCGACCCCGTCCGCCAAGGCGTGGATCAACGGCGGCAGCCCCACCACCGGCTTCCTCAAGGGCACCGGTGAGAACGCGCTCGGCGGCTTCTTCTCCGGCCTGGCGGGCCAGCCGTGGGTCGACTGGCTGTTCATGCTCGGCCTGCTCGGCATCGGCGGCGCCCTCATCCTCGGCGCGGGCATCCGCGTCGCCGCCGGGGCGGGGACCCTGCTTCTGGTCCTCATGTGGGCCGCCGAGCTTCCTCTGGCGAACAACCCCTTCCTGGACGACCACCTCGTCTACGCCGTGGTGCTGATCGGCCTGGCGCTGGCCTCCGCCGGCGACACCCTCGGCATCGGCGCCTGGTGGTCGCGCACCGGCCTCGTCCAGAAGTACCCGGTACTGAAGTAGCGCTCCGGCCGCGCCGCCCGTCCCCCCGGACGGGCGGCGCGGCGTCCTCGTGTCCCTCCTGTGGAGAGGAGATGAGCGCCATGCGCGCGCTCGTCGTCTACGAATCGATGTTCGGCAACACCAAGATGATCGCCGAGGAGGTCGCACGCGGCCTCGCGGCCCACATGGTCGTCGAGATCCAGGAGGTCGGCACCGCCGCCCCTGATCTCCCCGGGGACGTCGCCCTGCTCGTCGTGGGCGGTCCCACGCACGTGTTCGGCATGACCCGCGCGAGCACCCGCCAGTCCGCCGCGCAGCAGGCGGACGGCGCGCTGGTCTCCCCCGGCAACGGTATCCGCGAGTGGCTGTCGGCCCTACGGGTGGCCACACCCGTCGCCGCCGCGGCGTTCGACACCAGGGTCCGCGCCGCGTACCTGCCGGGATCGGCCGCCAAGGCCGCCCACAAGGCGCTCCGCAGGCACGGGCTGCGCGCCGTCGGCCGCCCGATGAGTTTCTACGTCACCGGCACCAAGGGACCGCTGGAGGAGTCGGAGGAACGGCGCGCTCATGAGTGGGGCGAGTCGCTCGCCGCCGCGATGGCGATCGCATGACACGGCCCGCCCCGGCGGCACCCTCCGAGGGACGTCGCCGGGGCGGGGACGCCCCCAGGAGGTGGGTGATGAGAACCGTACGGGACCGGGTCACGAGGCGGGTACGCCTCTACCGTCCGGACCGCAACCCGCTGCGCCGCCGCTCCGACCGGTGGGAGGCGCTGGTCGTGGCGCTGGCCACCGGCCTCGTGCTTCTCGCGCTGTGGCCGGCCGCACTGGCGGGCGCCGCCGTCTACCGCGACGGCCTGCGGGCGGAGGCGTCGGGGCCGGGGATCCGTGAGCGGGTCGTCGTGACGTTGGTGGAGACGCCTGCGGGCGCGCGAGAGTGGCGCACGGACCAGGGCGTCCTGGTGACGGGCCGAGTGGCCGCCCTCACGGACGCGGCGGCGGGCACGTCGGCGATCGTGTGGATCGACGGCCACGGGGCGATCACCACACGTCCCCGCCTCCACGCCGAGGTCGTCCTTTCCGCCGTGCTGGCGGTCCTCTGGGTGGAGCTCGGCGCGATCGTCGTCGCCCTTGTCGGACACCGGATCGCCCGCCGCGCACTCGACCGCGGCCGCCACGCCCGATGGGACGCCGCCTGGGCCACGGCCGGCTCCTGGCGCCGCGGGCCGCACCGGACCTGAGGAGACGACGATGAGGAAACGGGATGTGATCGCGGTGGGACTCGACAGCTCGCCTGCCTCCGGCGCCGCGCTGCTGTGGGCGGCGGAGGAGGCCTCCCGGCGGGGCGGTGTCCTCTTCGTCGTGCACTCGTGGAACCGTCACCTCCACCCGCCGGCCCCGTACGCGCCCGTGCCGGGGCCCGAGGAGGACCACGAGGCCGGGAGGGAACTGCTGGAGCGGTCGGTGGCCGTGGTCCGCGCCCGGTTCCCCCGGCTGCCGGTCAGGACCGCGCTCAGCGGGCGACGGCCGGAGCAGGCGCTGACCGAGGTGGCCGGCGCGGATCTGCTGGTCCTGGGTTCGGCGGCCCAGCGGCCGGGGGATGGGCGCCTTGGCGCGGTCCTGCTGGCGTGCCTGCGGTGGCCGCCCTGCCCGGTGGCGGTGGTGGGGACGCCTGGGCGCCTGTCGCCTTCGGGCGGCGCGCCCGCACGCGGATCCCTCACCCCCGCCCGGCGACGCCGGATCCGGGTCCATTGACCATACGGGCGATCGGGAGGCGGGGCATGAGCACGACATCGCCGTCGGGAGCGGGGCCGATGTCTGTCGCGGCCGGGCTGGCCGCGGACGAGGCGGCGCGGCGGCACGCGGACTTCGGGCCGAACATCGTGCGCGTGCGGCGGGATCGGCATCTGCGGGACCGGCTGCTCACCCAGGTGCGGGACCCGATGATCCTGCTGCTGGTGGCCGCCGCCGTGGTCGCGTCGTCCATGGGCGACACGGTGGACGCGCTGGTCATCTCGCTCGTGATCGTGATCAACACGACCGTGGGAGTGGTGCAGGAACTGCGCGCGGCCCGCGCCATCGACGCGCTGGCGGATCTCGCCGCGCCGATGGCCAGGGTCCGGCGGGACGGCGCCGACCTGCTGGTGCCGGCGGCCGAGGTGGTCCCTGGGGACGTGATGGTGCTCACCGGCGGGGATGTGGTGGCCGCGGACGGCGAGCTGGCCGAGGCCGTTCAGGTGCAGGTGGACGAGTCGGCGCTGACCGGGGAGTCGGTGCCGGTGGACAAATCGGTCACCGGGCCGCCGGAGGACCGGCGGGTGCGTGCGGGCACGGTGATCACCCACGGCCGGGGTGCCGCCGTCGTGACGGCGATCGGCGCGGACAGCGCGCTGGGGCGGATCGCGGCGCTGCTGGCCGGTGAGAAGCCCCGCCCGACGCCTCTGCAGGCCCGGCTGGCCCGGCTCGGCCGGCTGCTGGCGCTGAGCGTGCTCGCGGCCAGCGCGATGGTCGCCGCCCTCGGTGTGCTCCGGGGCGAGCCCGTCTGGGCGATGCTGCTCGTCGGGGTGAGCGTCGCCGTGGCCGTGGTACCGGAGTCCCTGCCCGCCGTGGTGACCCTCGCGCTCGCCCTCGGCGCGCGGCGCATGGCGCAGAGATCGGCCGTGGTCCGCAACCTGCCCGCCGTGGAAACCCTCGGCACCGTCTCCGTCCTCGCCGTCGACAAGACCGGCACCCTCACAGAGGGCCGCATGGTCGCCACCCGCGTCTGGACCCCCGACGGCACCGAGTACGAGGTCACCGGCGACGGCTACGCCCCCATCGGCGACATCCGCCCCACGACCGGCGGCCCGGTGGCGGGCGGCCCGGTGACCGGCGGGTCGGTGACCGGCGTGACCGGCGGCCCGGAGGCCGGTGGGTCGGTGGAGGCGCGGGTGGGGACCGGTGGACCGGTGGAAAGGCGCGTGGGGGCCGGTGGATCGGTGGAGGGCGGTCCGGCGGGCGGTGGTGTGGTGGGGGGTGGCCCCGAAGCCGGGTGGGCCGGCGGTCTGCCGGCGTTGTTGCGGGGTGCGGTGTTGTGCAACGACGCCGATCTGGTGGCACCCGGTGAAGAGGGTGCGTGGGGGGCGGTGGGTGACCCGTTGGAGGCCGCGTTGCTGGCTCTCGCCGGGAAGGGCGGCGTGGACGGCGCAGAGTGCAGGCGTGCGTATCCGCGGGTGGGGGAGGTGCCGTTCGACAGCACGCGAAAGCGCATGATCACGGTGCATCGCCCCCCGCAGGGCGGCCGGCTCGTCATCTGCAAGGGCGCACCCGACGTCCTCGTCGCCATGATCGGGGACGCCGCCGCGGCGGCCCTGGACAAGGCGCACGAGCTCGCCGCCTCGGGATACCGGGTGCTGGCCGTGGCCGAGGCATGGACGGACCCGCGACCGGCTGACCACCGCGCCGCCGTAACCATGGACGGCGATGTCCAGTCCGCCGCCGCGGTCGTGGAGGGCGATGTCCAGTCCGCCGCCGCGGTCGTAGAGGGCGATGTCCAGCGCGCCGCCGCAACCATGGACGGTGACGACCACCCCACTGCCGCGGTCGTGGACGGCGATGGTCACTGCGCCGCCGTGGCCTTGGAAGGGGGCGGTCACCGCGAGGTCGTGGGCTCGGTGGACGGTGGTGGCCGGGAGGGCGGTGAAGTGGTGGGGGCGAGCTGGGGTGACGCCGTGGCGCGCCCCGGGCCCGTGGCCTCGGCGGAAGTCGGCCGTGGTGAGGGCGGTGATGACATGGGCTCGGGACGGGGGCAGGCCGAGCACCGCGCCGGGGTCCCGGGGGATGCGGGGGGACTGGGCGACCTGGAGCGAGGGCTGCGGATCATCGGGCTGGTGGCGGTCGTCGACCCGCCCCGGGCGCACGCCGCCGGAGCGGTCGCCGCCTGCCGGCGGGCCGGTATCCGGTTCCGGCTCATCACCGGTGACCACCCGGCCGTCGCCGCGGCGGTCGCCGAGTGGGTGGGGATACCGGTCACGGCCGCGCAGGTGCTCACCGGTCCCGAGATCGCCGCGGGTGTGCCCCCGGAGCGGCTCGCCGCCGCGCGGGTGTTCGCGCGCACGCTTCCTGAGCAGAAGCTCGATATCGTGCGCGCCCTCCAGCAGGAGGGGCACGTCGTCGCGATGACCGGTGACGGGGTGAACGACGGCCCGGCGTTGCGCCGGGCGGACATCGGGGTGGCCATGGGCCGCGGCGGCACGGAGGTGGCCCGGCAGGCCGCCGATCTGGTGCTCACCGACGACGACCTGCGCACGGTGGCGTCGGCCGTGGAGGAGGGGCGCCGCGTTTACGCCAACATCCGCCGCTTCCTGCGGTACGGGCTGAGCGGTGGTCTCGCGGAGCTGCTCGTGATGCTCGCCCTGCCGTTCATCGGGCCGGCGGTGGCGCTGCAACCGGCGCAGATCCTGTGGATCAACATGCTCACCCACGGCCTGCCCGGGGTGGCCATGGGGGCCGAGCCCGCCGACCCCGCGGCCATGCGCCGCCCCCCTCGTCCCCTCCGGCAGTCCATCCTGAGCGGCCTGCTCGGCCCCATCGCCGTGACCGGCACCGCCATCGCCCTGATCGCTGTAGGCCTCGGCGCGTGGGCGTGGTACTCCGGCGGCCCCTGGCAGAGCATGATCTTCGTGACCCTGGGCGTGGCCCAGCTCGGCGTCGCGCTCGCGGTACGCGCCCCGCGGACCCCCGGCCACCGCCGCCACATCCGCTTCCTCGACCTCGCCGTACTGGGGGCGCTGATCCTGCAGATCGCCCCCCTGTACGTGGACCCGCTGCGCCGGTTGCTGCGCGTCGAGCCACTCTCCCCCCGCGACCTCCTGCTCGCCGCCACCCTGGCCCTGATCCCCGGCACGGTCCTCGCCCTGACCCGCCACCGCGCCCGCCGCGTCCCCAAGAACCCGGCGTGAGCCGGTGAGACCCCCGCCGGGGGAATCCCGCGACACGTCCCCCTGATCGGCGGCCACACCCGCGAGTCCCGATGCGCACGGACCTGGACAGCGGGAAGGACCCCGCCCGGTGTGTCCCCGAGGGCACGGTGTGAGCCGGTGACGTTGCCGGTGGTGTGTCTTGCGTCTGGGGTGCCGGTGGGTGCGGGGGCTGGACAGTGGGTCTGCCTGGTGTGTGTCCGTGGGCACGGTGTGGGCCGGTGACGGTTGGCGGTGGTGTGTCCTGCGTCTGGGGTGCCGGTGGGTGCGGGGGCTGGACAGTGGGTTCGCCTGGTGTGTGTCCGTGGGCACGGTGTGGGCCGGTGATGTTGCCGGTGGTGTGTCCTGCGTCCGGGGGCCGGTGGGTGCGGGGGCTGGACAGGGGAAGGGCCCGTCCGTTGCCGGGCGGGCCCTTTTGGGAGAGGTGGGTCAGTGTTTTGTGGTCTTCGGCATGGTCACCGGCACGCGGGTGCCGGATTCCTTGGCTTCGGACAGTTTGACGGTGATCTCCAGGATGCCCTTGTCGTAGACGGCGGTGACGCCCTTCTCCTCGGCGGACGGGGGGAGGGTGATCGAGCGGGTCAGGCTGCCGTAGCGGAACTCGCTGCGGGAGACGTCGGTCTCCTCACGGTGCCGATCGGCGTGGATGGTCAGGACGCCGCCGCCGACGGTGACCTCGATGTCCTCCGGGGCGATGCCGGGGAGCTCCACCCGCAGGACGTACTCGCCCTCCTTGACGAAGTCCTCGAACCGCGGGCTCTGGGACGGGCGCAGCCCGAAGAAAGGTGCCTCCAGCAGGTCGAAGATCTCGGGGAAGATTCCCTTCTCCCGGCGTGTGAGCGTGCTCATCGCTCCACCTCCTTGTGGATGTGTTCGATTCCATTCGATCTCCTCGGGCGGCCGGCGCGTAGGGCCGGAGGGCCCGCGCCGGCCGCCGTTGGTCAGCGGGTCAGCGCGTGTCCGGCGTGCCGGCGATGTCCGGCAGCGCGGCCCGGCCCGCCTCCAGGCGGGCCACCGGGACACGGAACGGGGAGCAGGACACGTAGTCCAGGCCGGCCTCGTGGAAGAACCGCACCGACGCGGGGTCGCCGCCGTGCTCGCCGCAGACGCCGATGCGCAGGTCCGGCCGGGCCGCGCGGCCCTCGGTCACCGCGATCTCCACCAGGCGGCCGACGCCGCGACGGTCGACGGTCTCGAAGGGCGACTCCTCGAAGACCCCCAGGCGCAGGTACGTGGGGAAGATCGTCCCCTCCACGTCGTCCCGCGAGAACCCCCAGGTCATCTGGGTGAGGTCGTTGGTGCCGAAGGAGAAGAACTCGGCCTGCTCGGCGATCTCGCCCGCCGTCAGCGCCGCCCGCGGCACCTCGATCATGGTCCCGACGGGGATGTCCGGGAGGACACGACCCGGCCCTCGCCCTCCTCCGGCCGGCACCTGCCCGGCTCGCGCCATCGCACCGGCCGCCGTCTGCCCGGCTTCGGCTGCCACGGTGGCCGCCGTCTGCTCGGCTTCGGCTCCCACGGTGGCCGGCACCTGTTCGGCTTCGGCTCTCACAGTGGCCAGTACCTGTTCGGCTTCGGCTCTCACGGCGGCCAGCTCATGGACGTCGCCCACCAGTGGCACCATGATCTCGGGGCGCGGGTCGCCGCCGTTGCGCGACCGTTCGGCCGCCGCCTCGGCGATCGCGCGGACCTGCATGGCGAACAGGCCGGGGACCACCAGGCCGAGGCGGACGCCGCGCAGTCCGAGCATGGGGTTGGCCTCGTGCAGCCGCCGGACGGCGGCGAGCAGCTTCTTGTCGTGCTCGGTCGTGGCGCCGAGGAGGTCCTCCAGTGACGGCAGGAACTCGTGCAGCGGCGGGTCGATCAGCCGGATCGTGACGGGCAGACCGTCCATCTCCGCCAGGATGCGGGTGAAGTCGGCCCGCTGGAGCGGCAGGAGCGCGTCCAGCGCCTCCTGGACCTCCCGCTCGCCGTCGGCGACGATGAGCCGTTCCACCAGCGTGCGCCGCTTGCCGAGGAACATGTGCTCGGTGCGGCACAGGCCGATTCCCGCGGCGCCGAACCGCCGGGCGCGTGCGGCGTCCTCGGGGGTGTCGGCGTTGGCGCACACGCCGAGGCGGCGGATCGCGTCGGCGTGCGCCAGCAGCCGGCTCACCGCCGCGACCAGCGGCCCGGCACCCGTGGCAGGCTCGCCCTCGAAGTAGCTGACGACCGGGGAGGGGCGCACGGGCAGCTCACCGGTGTAGACGTGGCCCGTCGCGCCGTCGACCGAGATCATGTCGCCCTCACGGACGACCACGTCACCGGCCCGCAGCTCACGGCGTTCCTCGTCGACCTCCACGGGGGCGCCGCAGACGCAGGTGCGTCCCATGCCGCGGGCGACCACGGCGGCGTGCGAGGTCTTGCCGCCGCGGCCGGTCAGGATGCCGCGGGCGGCGAGCATGCCCGGCAGGTCGTCGGGGTTGGTCTCCCTGCGGACCAGGATGACCGGCTCACCGGCCTCCGCGGCGCGCCGGGAGTCGAACACGGCCCGGCCGGACGCCGCGCCGGGGGAGGCGGGCACGCCGGTCACGATCGGCGCGGGGGCGCCGGACAGGTCGAAGCGGGGGAACATGAGCCGGGCGAGCCCGGCGCCGTCGACGCGGCGCAGCGCCTCGTCCAGGTCGATGAGGCCCTCGTCGACGAGCTGGGCGGCGATGGTGAAGGCGGCCGCCGCGGTGCGCTTGCCGACGCGGGTCTGGAGCATCCAGAGGCGGCCCTCCTCGATGGTGAACTCGATGTCGCACAGGTCGCGGTAGTGACGCTCCAGCGTGTCCATGGCGGCGACGAGCTGGTCGAAGGAGCGCCGGTCGAGGCGGGCGAGCTCCTGCAGGGGCAGCGTGTCGCGGATGCCGGCGACGACGTCCTCGCCCTGCGCGTCCGGCAGGTAGTCGCCGTAGACGCCGCGGGTGCCGGTGGCCGGGTCGCGGGTGAAGGCGACCCCGGTGCCGGAGGCGGGGCCGCGGTTGCCGTACACCATGGCCATGACGTTGACCGCGGTGCCGAGGTCGTCGGGGATGTGCTCGGCGCGCCGGTAGACGCGCGCCCGCTCGGTGTTCCAGGACCGGAACACCGCGAGGACGGCGCCGGCGAGCTGTGCGCGGGGGTCCTGGGGGAAGGGCTCACCCGTGTGCCGCCGGTAGAGGTCCTTGTACTCCTGCACCAGTTCCCGCAGGCCGGCCGCGTCGAGGCCGGCGCCGGCGGCGCGGCGGCGGGCGGCCAGGGCCCGCTCGAAGTCGTCGTGCGGGACGCCCGCCACCGTGGAGCCGTACATGGAGATGAGGCGCCGGTAGCAGTCCCAGGCGAAGCGCTCGCCGCCCGATGTCGCGGCGAGGCCCTGGACGGTGGTGTCGTTGAGGCCGATGTCCAGGATCGTCTCCATCATTCCCGGCATGGAGAACTTGCCGCCGGAGCGCACCGACAGCAGCAGGGGGTCGGCGGGGTCGCCGAAGCGGCGGCCCATGGCCTGCTCCACGCGGCCCAGGTGCGCCTCGACCTCCTCCATCAGGCCCTCGGGCGCCTCGTCGAGCTTGAGGTAGGCCCGGCAGGCCTCGGTCGTGATCGTGAAGCCTGACGGGACGGGCAGCCCCATCCGGGTCATCTCGGCGAGGTTCGCTCCTTTACCGCCGAGAAGGTCTTTCATGTCCTTGCCGCCGTCCGCGAAGTCGTACACGAAGGTCCGCATCGCGAGTCGCCTCCTTCACTTGGTGCCGTAGTAGGCCGCGCGCATGAGGTCTTGCATGTCGCCGAGCATCGGCATGCGGGGGTTGGCCGGGGCGCACTGGTCCTCGTAGGCGTTGCGTGTCTGCTCGGGCAGCCGCGCGATGAAGTCCTGCTCGTCCACGCCGAGGGCCTGGAAGGACGGCTCGATGCCGACGGCGTCCCTGAGCCGCTCGACGGCCGCGGCGAGTTCCTCGGCGCCGCCGTCGATGCCGAGTGCCTGGGCGATCTCGCGGAACCGTTCGGGCGCCCGGTAGTGCTCGTACTTGGGCCAGCCCGACAACTTCGCCGGGACCGTGCCGTTGTACCGGATGACGTGGGGCAGCAGGACCGCGTTGGTGCGCCCGTGGGCGATGTGGAAGGTCGCGCCGAGGGTGTGCGACATGGCGTGCACGATGCCGAGGAAGGCGTTGCCGAACGCCATGCCCGCGATGGTGCCGGCGTTGTGCATGTGCTCCCGGGCTTCCGGGTCGGCCGCGCCGTGCCGTACGGCCCGCTCCAGGTTGGCGAAGACGAGCTTGATGGCGTGCAGCGCGAGCCCGTCGGTGAAGTCGCTCGCGTACACCGAGACGTACGCCTCGATCGCGTGGGTGAGGGCGTCGAACCCGCTGTCGGCGGTGACCACCGGCGGCAGGTCGGCGGCCAGCACCGGATCGATGATCGCGACCGTCGGCGTGAGCGCGTAGTCGGCCAGCGGGTACTTCTTGCCTGTCGCCGTGTCGGTGATGACCGCGAATGGGGTGACCTCCGCGCCGGTGCCCGAGGTGGTCGGCACGCACACCAGCCGCGCCCGCGCGCCGAGCGGCGGGAACCTGAAGGCCCGCTTGCGGATGTCGAAGAACTTCTGCCGCATGTCGGCGAAGACGACCTCGGGGTGCTCGTAGCGCAGCCACATGACCTTGGCCGCGTCCATCGCCGACCCGCCGCCGAGCGCGATGATCGTGTCGGGACGGAAGGCCCGCATCAGCTCGGCGCCGCGGTCGACGGTGGCGACGCTGGGCTCCGGCTCGACGTCATCGATGATCTGCAGCGCCACCCTCTCAGGGCGCCGCCCGAGCACGGTGATGATCCGGTCGACGTAGCCGAGCCGCGTCATGGTGGCGTCGGTGACCACGGTGACCCGGTGCACGTCCGGCATGTCGGCGAGGTACCTGACGGCGTGCGGCTCGAAGTACACCTTGGCCGGCACCTTGAACCACTGCAGGTTGTTGGTGCGCCGCCCGATCCGCTTGATGTTGAGCAGATCGACGGCCGAGACGTTGTGCGAGACCGAGTTACGCCCGTAGCTGCCGCAGCCGAGCGTCAGCGACGGGACGAACGCGTTGTAGATGTCGCCGAGGCCGCCCTGCGACGAGGGGGCGTTCCAGATGATCCGCACGGCCTTCACCCGTTCCCCGAACTCCTCGGCCAGGGTCTCGTCGCGGGTGTGGACGGCCGCGCTGTGCCCGAGGCCGCCGAACTCGACCATGCGCTCGGCCAGCACGATGCCCTCCTCGCGGCCGCGTGCCCTCAGCACGGCCAGCACCGGGCACAGCTTCTCCCTGGTCAGCGGCTCGGCCGGACCGACCTCCGCGACCTCGGCGAGGATGATCGAGGTGTCGCCCGGGACCTCGAACCCGGCCATGGCGGCGATCTCGTGGGCGGAGCGGCCGACGACGCCGGAGTTGATCGTGCCGGTGCCGAACAGCAGCTCCTCCAGCAGGCGCTTCTCCTCGGGCGTCGCCAGGTGGGCGTGCAGGCGGGCGAACTCCGCCATCACCTCGTCGTGGACGTCGGCGTCCACGATGACGGCCTGCTCGGAGGCGCACACCATGCCGTTGTCGAAGGACTTGCTCAGCACGATGTCGTTGACGGCCCTGCGCAGGTCGGCGGTGCTCTCGACGTACGCGGGCACGTTGCCGGGCCCGACGCCGAGCGCGGGCTTGCCGGCCGAGTACGCCGCCCGCACCATTCCGCCGCCGCCGGTCGCGAGGATCGTCGCCACGCCGTCGTGGCGCATCAGCGCGGTCGTCGCCTCCAGCGACGGCTCGGTGATCCACTGGATGCAGTGCTCGGGGGCGCCCGCCGCGACCGCCGCGTCGCGCACGGCCGTCGCCGCCGCCACGCTGCACTCCTGGGCGGAGGGGTGGAAGGCGAAGATGATCGGGTTGCGGGTCTTCAGCGCGATCAGCGCCTTGAAGACGGTGGTCGAGGTGGGGTTGGTCACCGGGGTGATGCCCGCGACGACGCCCACCGGCTCGGCGATCTCCACCAGCCCGCTGATGTCGTCCCGCGCGACGACGCCCACGGTCTTCAGCGACGCCATGCTGTTGGTCACGTGCTCGCAGGCGAAGATGTTCTTCACGGCCTTGTCCTCGAACACGCCGCGCCCGGTCTCCCGGACGGCGTGCTCGGCGAGCGCCGCGTGCTCGTCCAGTGCCGCCACCGACGCCTTCTTCACGATGTGGTCGATCCGCTCCTGCGTGAAGGCCGCGTACTCGTCGAGGGCCTTGAGGGCGTTTCCTACCAGTAAATCGATCATTTGCCGGTCACCTCGGGCGTGTCGGGTCCTGCGGACACTTCAAGCATTCCGATCGGCGGGGCCGGGCACCCGAGCCCAAAGCCACCGGTGGGTGGGACCTTGGACATGTCCGGGTACGCGGGACGGGCGGGAACGGCTCCACGGGGAATAAGTCCGTCATGGGGGATGACGACACCGCACCGGTGCTGCGGGAACTGGACGCGGAGGAGTGCCGCCGGCTGCTCGATCAGGGCGTCGTCGGCCGGGTGGGCTTCACCGGGCCGGACGGGCCGGTGGTGCTGCCGGTCAACTACACGATGTGCGGCGACACCGTGCTGTTCCGCACCGGTTTCGGCGGGCCGATGGACGAGGACCTGGACACCGGGGTCGCGGGGGTGGAGCTCAAGGTGGCCTTCGAGGTCGATCACATCGACACGGTGACCCGCGAGGGGTGGAGCGTGCTGGTGCAGGGGGCCGCGCACCGCGTCACCTCCGAGGAGGAGCTGGCGACGGTGCGGGCGACGGCCGTGGAGCCCTGGCCGGGCGGCGAGCGGCGGCTGTACGTCCGCGTCGTGCCCACCCGGATCACCGGACGCCGCGTGCAGGCCGGCTGAGCCCGGGTTCTCAGAGGGCGGTGACGCCGCGGACCGCGAACTGGGCGCGCACGCGGGCCAGGAGGTCCGCGCCGGGCGGCTTCACGCCGGCCAGCGGGAAGGTCAGGCCGAGCCGCCGGTACTTGTCCGTGGCCATCCGGTGGAAGGGCAGCACGTCGACGTGCTCGACGTTGCCGAGGCCGGCGACGAACCGGGCCAGGGCGTCCACGTGCTCCGGCGCGTCGGTGAGGCCGGGGACCAGGACGAAGCGTATCCAGGTCCGGGTGCCGAGGTCGGCCAGGCGGCGGGCGAAGCGCAGGGTCGGCTCCAGGTCGCCGCCCGTCAGCTCGCGGTACGCCTCCCGGTCGCCGGACTTGACGTCCAGCAGGACGAGGTCGGTGTCCCCCAGCAGCGCGTCGGTCGCGCGGTCGCCGAGGGCCCCGGAGGTGTCCAGGGCGGTGTGCAGGCCGGCCTCGCGGCACCGGCGCAGCAGTTCACCGGTGAAGCGGGGCTGGAGCAGGGGCTCGCCGCCGCTGACCGTGACGCCGCCGCCCGCCACCGCGATGAAACGGCGGTACCGGCCGATCTCGGTCATCACCTCGTCCACCGTCACCCGGCGGCCGTCGCGCATGCGCCAGGTCTCCGGGTTCTGGCAGTACAGGCAGCGCAGCGGGCAGCCGCAGGTGAACACGACGAAGCGGGTCCCCGGGCCGTCCACGCCGACGGACAGGTCCCACGAGCTGATCACCCCGGTCCCCTCCGGGTGCGGCGGCGGGCGCAGTTCGCCCGCCGCCTCGGAGAGAACCGTCTCCCGCGTGTTCACAACGACCCGTGGAAGGTGCGGTCCACCACGTCCTGCTGCTGCTCGCGGGTCAGCCGCACGAAGTTCACCGCGTAGCCGGACACGCGGATCGTGAGCTGCGGGTACTTCTCCGGGTGCTCCATCGCGTCCAGCAGGACGGCCCGGGTGAGCACGTTGACGTTCATGTGGAAGCCGCCGGCGTCCATGTATCCGTCGAGCACTCCCACCAGGTTCGTCACCCGTTCCTCCTCGGTGCGGCCGAGCCCCTCGGGGGTGACCGTGTTGGTGAGCGAGATCCCGTCCCGCGCCTGCTCGTACGGCAGCTTGGCCACCGACAGGGCGGAGGCGATCATGCCGTGCCGGTCGCGCCCGTTCATCGGGTTGGCGCCCGGTGCGAACGGCTGCCCCGCGCGGCGCCCGTCGGGGGTGTTGCCCGTGTGCGCGCCGTACACCACGTTGGAGGTGATCGTCAGCACCGACTGGGTGTGCTCGGCGCCCCGGTACGCGGGATGCCTGCGGATCTTGCCCATGAACGACCGGACCAGGCTGACGGCGATGGCGTCCACCCGCTCGTCGTTGTTGCCGAAGGCCGGGTAGTCGCCCTCCACCACGTAGTCGACCGCCAGGCCGTTCGCGTCGCGGATGACCCGCACCCGGGCGTACCTGATCGCCGAGAGGCTGTCGGCGGCGACCGACAGGCCGGCGATCCCGCAGGCCAGCGTGCGCCTGACCGGGTAGCTGTGCAATGCCATCTCAAGACGCTCGTAGGCGTACTTGTCGTGCATGTAGTGGATGACGTTGAGCGCCTCGACATACGTGCGGGCCAGCCAGTCCATCATCCGGTCGAACGCGGGGGCGACCTCGTCGTAGGAGAGGTACTCGCCCGTGATCGGCAGGGTCTTCGGGCCGACCTGCTCACCGGTCATCTCGTCGCGCCCGCCGTTGATCGCGTACAGCAGGGTCTTGGCCAGGTTCACCCGCGCGCCGAAGAACTGCATCTGCTCGCCGACCGGCGCGGCGGACACGCAGCAGGCGATCGCGGTGTCGTCGCCGGTGTACGGGCGCATCAGCTCGTCGCTCTCGTACTGGATCGAGCTCGTCTCGATGGACAACCGCGCGCAGAAGCGCTTGAACGGCTCGGGCAGCCGCGGCGACCAGAACACCGTGAGGTTCGGCTCGGGGGCCGGGCCGAGGTTGCGCAGCGTCTGCAGGTAGCGGAAGCTCGTGCGGGTGACGAGGGTGCGCCCGTCCTGGCCCATGCCGCCGATCGACTCGGTCACCCACGTCGGGTCGCCGGAGAACAGCCGGTCGTACTCCGGGGTGCGCAGGAACCGCACGATCCGCAGCTTGATCACGAAGTCGTCGATCAGCTCCTGGGCGCGCTCCTCGGTGATGAGGCCCTGGTCCAGGTCCCGCTGGAGGTAGATGTCGAGGAAGGTGGAGGTGCGGCCGAGCGACATCGCGGCGCCGTTCTGCTCCTTCACCGCGGCCAGGTAGGCGAAGTACAGCCACTGCACGGCCTCGTGCGCGGTCGCGGCGGGGCGGGAGATGTCGTGGCCGTAGGAGGCGGCCATCCGCCGCAGCTCCTCCAGGGCGCGGATCTGCTCGGAGAGCTCCTCGCGGTCGCGGATCACGTCGTCGGTGGAGAACGCGTCGTCCAGGCCGCGCAGCTCCTCCGTCTTGGCCTCGACGAGACGGTCCACGCCGTAGAGGGCGACCCGGCGGTAGTCGCCGATGATGCGTCCGCGGCCGTACGCGTCGGGCAGCCCGGTGACGATCCCCGAGCGGCGGGCGGCCTTGATCTCGGGGGTGTAGGCGTCGAAGACGCCGTCGTTGTGCGTCTTGCGGTACTTCGTGAAGATCTCCGTCACCTGGGGAGCGGGTTCGTAGCCGTAGGCGGCCAGCCCGTTCTGCACCATGCGCAGCCCGCCCTGCGGCATGATCGCCCTCTTGAGCGGCGCGTCGGTCTGCAGGCCGACGATCAGCTCGCGGTCGCGGTCGATGTAGCCGGGAGGGTGCGCGGTGATGGAGGACGGCGTGGTGGCGTCCACGTCGTAGACGCCCCGGCGCCGTTCCTCGGGCAGCAACTCGGTGATCTTGCCCCAGACGGCGCGGGTCCGCTCGGTCGCGCCGGCGAGGAAGCTCTCGTCGCCCTCGTACGGCGTGTAGTTGGCCTGGATGAACGCACGTACATCGATCAGTTCCCGCCACGCAGTGCCACGGAAACCGTGCCAAGCGATAACCGGAGCCACACGCTCCCGGCCCATCGTGACCGTCATCGAAACCCCCTCGGGTCGGCTTCTCTCTCCACTCTCGCCGGACACGGCCGGCATCTCACCGAGCGGAGGTCCCCGGCCCTGGGGACGAAGGTCCCCTTCGTCGCGATCGGTTCGCCTCTACGGACCGCGCCCCCCGCCGCCGGACGATCGGCGCTAGAGACGCCTTGGAGGAATCATGATGAAGATCGGCATCAATGGATTCGGCCGGATCGGCCGCGCCGTGCTCCGCGCGGGACTGGCCCGGGGACTGGACGTCGTCGTGATCAACGACCTGGCCGACGCCGGGACGCTGGCCCACCTGCTCAAGCACGACTCCACGTTCGGCACCTACGACAAGCCGGTCGCCGTGGCCTCCGGCGCGCTCGTCGTGGACGGCACGCGCATCCCGGTGACGAGCCACCACGACCCGTCCGGAATCGCCTGGGAGGCCTACGGCGCCGACCTCGTCATCGAGGCCACCGGCCGCTTCCGCACCAGGGCCTTCGCCGAGACCCACCTGAAGAACGGGGCGCGCAAGGTGCTGGTCACCTCCCCCGGCCAGGGCATGGACGTCACGCTGGTGCCCGGTGTCAACGACCTCGCCTACAACCCCGGGCTGCACCAGATCGTCTCGATGGCCTCGTGCACCACCAACTGCGTCGCGCCCATGGTCAAGGTGCTCCACGAGACCTTCGGCCTCATCAAGGGCTTCATGACGACCGTGCACGCCTACACCGGCGACCAGCGGCTCCTCGACGCGCCGCACAAGGACCCGCGCCGCGCCCGCTCGGCCGCGGTGAACATCGTGCCCACCACGACCGGCGCCGCCCGCATGGTCGGCGAGGTCATGCCCGAGCTGGCGGGACGCCTCGACGGCATCGCGCTGCGCGTGCCGGTCGTCGACGGCTCCCTGACCGACCTGTCCGCGGTCGTGTCCCGTCCGGCGAGTGTGGAGGAGATCAACCACGCCTTCGCCCAGGCAGCGGGGGGTCCGCTGGCGGAGGTCCTGCGCTACAGCACCGGGCCCCTGGTCTCCAGCGACGTCATCGGCGACCCGGCCTCCTGCGTGTTCGACGCGCCCCTCACCCAGGCCGACGGGAACCTCGTGAAGGTCTTCGGCTGGTACGACAACGAGTGGGGCTACGCCAACCGCCTCGTCCAGACCGCGGCCCGCATCGCCGCCGAAAGGTAGAACCCCCCACGCCGACCCGGCGGGCGCGCCGCGCCCGCCGGGTCTCTCACGTTCCTAAGGCACGCCCGGAGGGGACCTTCGGCCCTTCGGCGCCGGTGCGCCGCGCGGTGCCATGGAAGGGACGAAGGAGGAGTCATGAAAGATGTCGTCGTCGGCGTGGACGGCTCACCGGCATCGCTCGCGGCCGTCGTGTGGGCCACTGACGACGCGGTGCGCAGCGGGGCGTCCCTGCGCGTCGTGTTCGTCCTGAACCGCGATCCTTACCAGATCACCAGGTTCGACCCCGGTCTCGGCGACCAGCTCGCCCGTGGCGCCGAGCGCGTCCTGGAGGAGGCGGAGCGGGCCGCCCGCGCGCGTGACCGCGACGTCGCCGTCACCACGCGGGTCCTTGAGGGCAGGCCCAGCGAGGTGCTGCGTTCCCAGGCCGCCGAGGCGGCCGAGCTGGTGGTCGGCACCCGGGGCATGGGCGGGTTCGCCAGGCTGGTCGTCGGCTCCGTCAGCATGCACGTGGCCGGCCACGCCCCGGGGCCCGTGGTGGTCGTGCCGCAGACGGCCTTCGCTCCGAAGGGCGAGGTCGTCGCCGGGGTCGACGACACCCCTGAGTGCCTGCCGGCCCTGGCCTACGCGTTCGAGCAGGCCGCGCGCCGCGGCGCCACGCTGCGCGCTCTGCACGCGTGGGAGCCACCGGTGTACCCCTTCGCGCCGGACATCGCCTACGACGCGGAGCAGACCAGGACAGACCGGCAGACGGCGGTGGCGGGCCTGCTCGCCAAGGGCCGGGCCGAGTACCCCGGCGTCCGGGTGATCGAGGACGTCCGCCGCGGCCACCCGGTCGAGGCGCTCGCCGCCGCGTCCGAGCGGGCCGACCTGCTCGTCATCGGCTCCCACGGCCGCGGCGCCCTGACCGCGGCGGTGCTCGGCTCCGTCAGCCGCGGCGTGCTGCACCACGCCAAGTGCCCGGTCGCCGTGGTCCGCCCCCGCGACTAGCGCGAACGGCGAACCGGCCCGGCGGTCGCCGCCGGGCCGGTTCGCCGTCTCAGGCGCGCGGTCAGCGCAGCCGGCGGGTGTAGGGCGAGGGGGTGGGGCGGCGGGGGGTCACGCGGACGCGGGAGTCCACGGCGACGGCGCCGTCCGGGGTGACGATCACGGGGTTGAGGTCGAGCTCGGCGATCTCGGGCAGGGCGTCCATCAGGTGGCCGACCCGGGTGACGAGGGCGGCCAGGGCCGCGGTGTCGGTCTTGGGGCGGCCGCGGTAGCCGTACAGCAGGGGTGAGCAGCGAAGGTCGGCGATCATCTCGGCGGCGGTCTCCAGCCGGAAGGGCGGCATGCGGAACGAGCGGTCGGCCACCAGGTCGGCGGCCACGCCCCCCATGCCGATCATGACGAGCGGCCCGAACGACGGGTAGTTGACGCCACCCACGATGATCTCGACGCCCTCGGCGGCCATGGGCTGCACGATCGCGCCGGTCATGGCCGGGCCGATCGAGGCGGCCATCTCGCGGTACGCCCGCCGCGCCTCCGCGGGCCCGGAGAGGCCGAGACGGACGCCGCCGACGTCGCTCTTGTGGACCGGACCGGTCACCTTGAGCGCCACGGGGCAGCCGAGCGCCTCGGCGGCCTCGGCGGCCGACTCCGCGTCGTGCACGGTCACCGACGGCAGCACGGGCACGTCGAAGTGCCGCAGCAGGCGTTCGGTCGTCTCGGGGGAGAGCCACCCCTCGGCGTTCCCGACGATCTCACGCGCGGCGGGGTCGTCGAGCACCGGGCCGGGCATCTCGGGGGGCAGGCGCCGCCACTCGGCGTAGGCCGCCGCGCGGGCCAGGGCCCGCACGGCCTGCTCGGGATAGGCGTAGCAGGGGACATGGCCGCCCACCAGCCCGTCCTCGCCCATGACGCAGGCCAGGACCGGCTTGACGGCGTGGCGGGCCGCCTCGGCGATGGCCGCCTTGGTCGCGTCCGTGCCCGAGCCGAACGGCGGCGTGTAGACGACGAGCACCGCGTCGGCCTCCGGCTGGGCCAGGGCGCTCTCGATGGCGAGACCGATGTCCTCGGCCCGGGCGCCGGCGGTCAGGTCCACGGGGTTGCGCAACGCGGCGGCGGGGATGCGGGCCGCCAGCGCGGGGACGGCGGGCAGTTCGGGCACGACCAGGCCGTTGCGCTCGCATTCGTCGGCCGTCATCGCCTCGGGCCCGCCGGAGTTGCCGACGATGGCGACGCGGCGCCCGGACGGCAGCGGCTGCGTGGCCATGAGCCGCGCGGTGTCGATCAGGTCGCGTACGCTGTCCAGCCTGATCACCCCGGCGGCGCGCACCAGGGCGTCCACCGCGATGTCGGGGGTGGCCGCCGCGGCGGTGTGCGAGCGCACGGCGCGGTCACCGGCGTCCGAGCGGCCGCTCTTGACGAGCAGGATCGGCTTGCGGCGGCCGACGCGGGAGGCGATCCGCGCGAACTTCCTGGGGTTGCCGAACGACTCCAGGTACAGGGCGATCACCGTTGTGGCGCCGTCGTCCTCCCAGTAGTCGAGCAGGTCGTTGCCGCTCACGTCGGCCTTGTTGCCGACCGACACGAACGAGGAGACCGGCAGCCGGTCCAGCAGCGCCGCACCCACCGCACCCGACTGGGAGAGCACCGCGACGCCGCCCGGCTCGGGCGTGTTCGGCAGGAAGCTCGCGTTCAGCAGGGCCGCGGTGTTCACGATTCCCAGGCAGTTCGGCCCGACCAGCCGCATGCCGGCCGACCGGCAGACGGCGAGCAGCTCGGTCTCGGCGTCCTTCCCCGCGCTCTCGGCGAAGCCCGCGGACAACACCACCAGGCCCTTGACCCCGGCGGCGGCGCACTCGCGGGCGACCCCCAGGACCGCCGCGGCGGGGACGGCGATCACCGCCAGGTCCACGGGCACCGGTATCGCCGCCACATCGGGGCAGGCGGGGAGCCCGGCGATCTCCGTGGCGCGCGGGTTCACCGGGTGGACGGAACCGCGGAAGCCGCCGTCGATCAAGTTGCGCACCACCGTGTGCCCGATGCCCCCAGGGGCCCGCCCGGCACCGATGACCGCGACCGACGCGGGAGCCAGCAGCGGGGCCAGTGAGGCGCGTCCCGCCTCGTGCTCGCGGGCGGCGACCCGCTCCATCAGGTTCACACCCGGCGTCAGGTCCACCACGACGTCAGCCGTGGCGCCGTCGTAGCGGATCTCGACCGCCAGGCCGAGATCGCGCAGAAGCCGGAGCATCGGTGTGTTCCCGGAGAGCACCTGCGCGACGAGCGCCTCGGCGCCCTCGGCGGCGGCCCGGGCCGCGAGATGCTCGAGCAGCAACGTCCCGAGCCCGTCGCCCTGGAACTCGTCGTCGATCAGGACCGCCATGTCGGCGGTCCTGTCGCCGTACAGCGTGTACTCGGCGATGCCGGCCACCCGCCCCCGCAGCACCGCGACCAGGGCGCGGCCCTGGTGGCCGGGGGCCGTGACGCGGTCCATGTGGGCGTGCGCCGTCGATCGCCCTCCGGTGAAGAACCGTAGGTACGCCGACAGCTCCGAGGTGCGGTCGACCAGTCCGTGCAGTGCGGCGCGATCCTCGGGCACGAGCGGGCGTACATGGGCGATGGCGCCGTCGCGCAACAGGACATCGCATTCGTCGGACATGGTGAGGCTTCCCGATTCGGCGGCGGACATGGCGACTCCTTCGCAGGTTCCGCAGTCAGGTTCTCGCCCGTCCCGGCACCGGAAGGAGAGCCGGACGGCCCGGTGCCGGGGGACTTTGGTCCGTCGGCCCGCCCGCGGCGGGACCGGCGGGCCGCCGGTCCGCGGCGGGACCTGGGAGGCGGCGGTCCACCGGGACCAAGGTCCTGACCTCGGGAGTCTCCCGGCCCTACAGGCGGCCGGCGGGGAGGCGGACCCTCCTAGGAGTTCACTATGACTTGGAGTCCCCGATGGACGTCTTGGACCTGTCGCGATGGCAGTTCGGCATCACGACCGTGTACCACTTCCTCTTCGTCCCGCTGACGATAGGCCTCTCGTTCGTCGTCGCCGGTCTGCAGACCGCCTGGCACCGCACGAAGAAACCCTCCTACCTGCGTCTTACCCGCTTCTGGGGGAGGCTGTTCCTGATCAACTTCGCGATGGGCGTGGTGACGGGCATCGTGCAGGAGTTCCAGTTCGGGATGAACTGGAGTGCTTACTCGCGGTTCGTCGGGGACGTCTTCGGGGCGCCGCTGGCCATGGAGGGCCTGATCGCCTTCTTCATGGAGTCCACGTTCATCGGCCTGTGGATCTTCGGCTGGGACAAGCTGCCGCCGAGGATCCACCTGGCGACGATCTGGCTCGCCTCGATCGGCACGTTCCTGTCGGCGTACTTCATCCTGGCGGCCAACTCCTGGATGCAGCACCCGGTCGGCTACCGGATCGACCCCGTCACCCACCGGGCCGAGCTCACCGACATCTGGGCCGTGCTGACCAACTCCACGACGCTGGTGACCTTCCCGCACGTGATCTTCGGCGCGTTCGTCACGGCGGGGGCGTTCGTGGCGGGCATCAGCGCCTGGCAACTGGCCAGGAAGCGGGACGTCCCGATGTTCCGCACGTCGATGCGGCTGGCCCTGGTGACCGGCCTCGTCGCGGCCGGGGGCGTCGCCCTGTCCGGGCACTGGCAGGCGCAGATCATGACCGAGCAGCAGCCCATGAAGATGGCCGCCGCCGAGGCGCTGTGGGAGGACGAGTCCTCCGCCGGCTTCTCCCTCTTCGCGATCGGCGACGTCGAGAACGGCCGCAACAGCGTCAACCTCCAGGTCCCGAACGGCCTCAGCGTGCTCGCGACCAACACCCTGGACGGCCGGGTCGAGGGGATCAACGACATCCAGGCGCGGTACCTGGCGCTGTACGGCGCGGGGGACTACCGGCCGGTCATCGGGCTGGCCTACTGGAGCTTCCGGTTGATGATCGGGTTCGGCTTCCTCGCCGGGCTGCTCGCGCTCGCGGGGTTGTGGCTGACCCGGCGCGGCAGGACTCCGGTGAACCCGTGGTTCACCAGGATCGCCGTCGCCGGGATCGCCCTGCCGTTCCTCGCCAACTCCCTCGGGTGGATCTTCACCGAGATGGGGCGCCAGCCGTGGACGGTCTTCGGCGTCATGCGCACCGCCGCCGCCGTCTCGCCCGGCGCGGACGTCGCCGAGGTGGCGATCACACTCGTCGGCTTCACCCTCGTCTACGCCGCGCTCGCGGCCGTCGAGGTGCGGCTGCTGCTCAAGTTCATCCGTCTCGGTCCCGAGCCTGAGCCGGGCGCGGAGACCCCAGCCGAGCCGTTGCCCGCCCTCTCGTACTAGCCGTCACGTCCGGCACGACGCGAAAGACCCACGACCATGGAACTCACGACCGTCTGGTTCGTCCTCATCGCCGTCCTGTGGACGGGCTACTTCGTCCTGGAGGGTTTTGACTTCGGCGTCGGAGTGCTCCTGCCGTTCCTGGCTGGGGACGAGTCCGAGCGGCGGCTGGTCTACCGCTCGATCGGCCCGGTGTGGGACGGCAACGAGGTGTGGCTGCTGGTGGCGGGCGGCGCGACGTTCGCGGCCTTCCCCGAGTGGTACGCGACGCTGTTCAGCGGGTTCTACCTGCCGCTGTTCCTCATCCTGCTCGCGCTGATCGCCCGGGGTGTCGCGCTGGAGTACCGCGGCAAGAGCGACCGCACCCGCGGCTGGGACCTCATGTTCTTCTGGGGGTCGCTGACCCCCGCGTTCCTGTGGGGGGTGGCGTTCGCCAACATCGTGCGGGGAGTGCCGCTCGACGCCGCGCACGAGTACACCGGGACCCTGTTCACGCTGCTCAATCCGTACGCCCTGCTCGGCGGCGCCGCCACGCTGACGCTGTTCACCTTCCACGGCGCGGTGTTCCTCGCCCTGCGCACCGAGGGGGAGTTCCGCGCGGGCGCGGCGCGGCTCGCGCTGCAGGCCGGCCTGCCGGCGCTCCTCATCGGCGGGACCTTCCTGCTGATCACCCAGCTCGACGCCGGCAAGCCGCTCACCTGGGCCACCGCGGGGCTCGCCGCCGCCGGCATCCTCGGGGCCCTGGCCGCCACCCGCCTCGGCAGGGACGGCTGGGCGTTCGCCGCCACCGCGATGGCCATCGTCGCGGTGACGGCGACGCTCTTCGGCGACCTGTGGCCGGACGTCATGCCCGCCCTGAACCCCGCCAACAGCCTGACCGTCGCCAACGCCTCCTCCACGCCGTACACGCTGGGCGTCATGACGGGGGTCGCCGTGATCTTCACACCCCTGGTGCTGCTCTACCAGGGATGGACCTACTGGGTGTTCCGCAAGCGACTCACCAAGGTCCCGGCGGACAAGGCCATAGGGCCCTGACCGGCGGGTTTCCACGGATGATGGACTGGGACCATGACGAACCACCTGCGCTCCGCGGTGGAGGCCGCCGTGTGGGCGCCGTCCCTGCACAACAGTCAGCCCTGGTCCTTCGTCATCGAGGGGGACGAGATCCGGGTGCGCGCCGACAGCGAGCGGTGGTCGCGGGTCTCCGATCCCGAGGGGCGGGAACAGTTGATCAGTTGCGGTGCCGCCCTGTTCACCATCAGGACGGCCCTGCGCGCCGCCGGGCTGCGGCCGGTGGTCACCGTGCTGCCCGACCCGGACCGGCCCGCCGTCTTGGCCACGGTCAGGGCGGCCGGCCCGCTCGACGCCGACGAGCAGGTGAAGCTCATGAACGAGCAGATCACCCGGCGGCGGACGCACCGGGCGGGCTTCGCCGGTACGCCCGTGGCCGCTGATCTCGTGGACGCCCTGGTCAAGCAGGCCGAAGCCGAGGGGGCGCGCCTGGTGCCCGTGGAAGGCGCGGCGGTGCGCGCCCTGGCGGCGCTGACCGCGGCGGCCGAGGAGATCCAGGCGCGGGACCGCGCGTACACCCTCGAATCCGTGCGCTGGGGCCGCCCGCCCGGCAGCCGCCGCGGCGACGGGGTGCCCGCCGGCGCGTATCCCCGGGAGCAGCGCCGGACGTCACCGCACTTCGCGCAGCGGGACTACTCCCACGGGCACTCCTGGGGCAGCGGCGAGGAGCGGTACGACGAGACCGCGACGGGCCTGGTCGCCCTGCTCACCACCTGCGGCGACGGCCGCGGCGACTGGATCGCCGCGGGCCAGGCGTTGCAGCGCGTCCTGCTGCACGCCGCCGCGCACGGCGTCCGCGCCGCCTTCCACACGCAGGCGCTGGAGCGGCGTCACCTGCGCGCGTTCATCAGCGAGGAGCTGTGTGCCGGCGAGCACCCCCAGATGATCCTGCGGCTCGGCCACTCCCGCGCCGAGGGCCACGGCGTACGGCGCCCGCTCCCCGAGGTCCTCGACGAAGGCTAGGGACGCCGGGGCGCGGTGGCTCCGCCCTCCCGGCGTGCCCTCACGTCCGGGACGCCCCGGACGTCCTAGCCTCCCGAGGTGTCGTGGCGGTCCTTCATGCGGGCGGCGAGGGCGGCGGCCTGGGTGCGGCGCTGCATGTTGAGCTTGCTCAGCAGGTTCGACACGTAGTTCTTCACGGTCTTCTCCGCGAGGAACATCCGCTCGCCGATCTGCCGGTTGGTGAGGCCCTCGCCGATCAGCTCCAGGATGGTGCGCTCCTGGTCGGTCAGCGCCGCCAGCGGGTCCTTGCGTGTGGCCTGGTCACGCAGGCGTTGCAACATCGCGGCCGTGGTCTGCGGGTCGAGCAGCGACTGCCCGGCGGCCACGGTGCGTACCGCCCCCACCAGGTCCGAGCCGTGGATCTGCTTGAGCACGTATCCGGAGGCCCCGGCCATGACCGCCTCGAACAGCGCGTCGTCGTCGGCGTAGGAGGTCAGCATCAGGCAGTTCAGCCCGGGCACCCGGCTGCGTACCTCGCGGCACACCTCGACGCCGCTGCCGTCCGGCAGGCGCACGTCGAGCACCGCGACGTCCGGCCGCAACGCCGGGATGCGCGCCACGGCCGACTCCGCCGTACCGGCCTCACCGATGACCTCGATGTCGTCCTCGGCCTCCAGCAGAGCGGCGACGCCCCGTCGGACGACCTCGTGATCGTCGAGAAGGAAAACTCGAATCATGACATCGAACCTAGGCGCTCCGGGGTCCGTGCCGGTAGAGGCCATGGTCCCGTCTCTTCCCGGCGCCGCGGGATCAGGGGCGGGCGGGGCGCAGGAGAGGGCTGGTCTCGGGGAGGGGGTCCCGCGGGGCGCCCGCGGCGGGGAGCCAGAGGACGAAGGTGCTGCCCTCGCCGAGGCGGGAGAACAGGCGGACGTGGCCGCCGTGCGACTCGACGATCTGGCGCACGATGGCCAGGCCGAGGCCGGTGTGGCGGTCGCGGCGGCTGACGTCGCCGCGCCAGAAGCGGTCGAAGACGCGGCCCTGGTCGTCCTCGGTGAGGCCGGGGCCGGTGTCCTCGACCGCCACCCAGATCCAGCCGCCGGTCTCGCCGCACGCCACGGCCACCTCGCTGCCGGGCGGGGCCAGCCGTACGGCGTTGGACAGCAGGTTGCCGACGGCGCGGCGCAGGGCGTCGTGGTCGCCGATGACCATGAGGTCCTCGGGCAGCGAACGGCGCAGCGTGATGCCACGCTGGGCGGCGAGCGCGGTGAACTCCTCGCACGCCTCCCTGGCCACCGTTCCCACGTCCACGTCGGCGTCGATGAGGCCGGGGGCCGCGCGGCGCGCGGTGGCGAGCAGGTCCTCCACGAGGCGGGTCATGCGCGTGGTGGCGCGGTCCACGATGGCCGCGGCGTGGGCGCGTTCGGCGTCGGTGCTCTCCGGCGAGGTCAGCACGGCGTCCACGTTGGCCCTGATGATGGCGAGGGGGCTGCGCAGCTCGTGGGAGGCGTCGTCGATGAGCTGGCGCTGCGTGCGGAACGCGTGCTGCAGCCGGTCCAGCATGGTGTCCAGGGTGTCGGCGAGGTCACGCAGCTCGTCGCGCGGCCCGGTGAGCCTGATGCGCCGGGTGAGGTCGGTCGCCTGGATCTCCGCGGCCGTACGGGTGATGGCCCGCACCGGCCGCAGCACCCGGCCCGACAACACCCACCCGATGCCGAGGCTCGCGACGAACAACGCGGCGAGCGTGGCGAGCGAGTAGTCGCGCAGCGTCTGGAGCGTCTGCACGTTGACGGCGTTCTCCACCTCCTGGACGAGCACGACCTCCTGCTTGCCGAGGTAGGTGTCGCCGCGGAACGCCTTGGCGTACTGCGTGGTGTACGGCCGCTGCTCGGTGCTCTTGGACACCGCGTAGTAGATGCCGCCGAGCACCAGCGCGGCGAGCACGAACAGCAGCCCGGAGTACAGCACGGTCAGCCGGAAGCGGATCGTGTGCGCGAAGGCGGGTACCCCCCTCATGTCTGTTCCCGCAGCCGGTACCCCTTGCCGATCACCGTCTCGATGAGGCCCTCCACCCCGAGCTTGCGCCGCAGGTTGCCGACGGTGACCCGCACCGTGTTGGTGAACGGGTCGGTGTGCTCGTCCCAGACGTGTTCGAGCAGCTCCTCCGACGACACGACGAACCCGGGCCGGGTCATGAGGTAGTGCAGCACGCCGAACTCCTTCGGCGTGAGGGGGAGCTGCAGGCCGGCCCGGTAGGCCTCGAACCGGGCGGTGTCGAGGCGCAGCTCGCCGACCTCCAGCACCGCCGTGCCGCCGCCGGCGTCCCGGCGCAGCAGCGCCCGCACCCGGGCCAGCAGCTCGGGGAAGGCGAACGGCTTGACCAGGTAGTCGTCGGCGCCCTCGTCGAGGCCTCTGACCCGGTCGTCCAGGCGGTCCCGGGCGGTGACCATGAGGATCCGCACCGAGCCGCCGTACCCGGAGCGCCTGATGGTCCTGCACAGCTCGAACCCGTCACCGCCCGGCAGGTTCAGGTCGAGTAGCACCAGGTCGTAGGCGTTCGTCTGGAGCTTCTCCTCCGCCTGGCCGACGTCGTAGGCGACGTCCACGGCGTATCCCACCCGGACGAGCCCCACCCTCAGGGCGTCGACCAGATCTTCTTCGTCCTCGACAACGAGCAACCTCATGACCTGGAACCTAGTTTCGAATGATTCGTTCCGCGACGCTCGCGGCCCGGTCGATCGGGATGGCGAACCCGATGCCGGTGGAGCCGCCGCCCCGCCTGGACAGGATCGCGGTGTTCACGCCGATCACCTCGCCGCGTGCGTTGACCAGCGGACCGCCGGAGTTGCCAGGGTTGATGGAGGCGTCGGTCTGCACCGCGCGCAGCCGCCCGTTGCTGAGCGGCACCACGCGGTCGACCGCGCTGACGATGCCCGCGGTCACCGTGCCGCTCAGCCCGAGCGGCGAGCCGACGGCGAGCACCTGGTCGCCCACCGCGACGTCACCGGAACGGCCGAGCACGGCGGGGCCGAGCCCGGGGACGCCGTCCACGGCGAGCACCGCGAGGTCGTCGTCGTCCTCGGCGCCGACGACCCGCGCCGTGACGCGCCTGCCGTCGTGCAGCACCGCGGTGACCTCGGAGCCGCCCGCGACGACGTGGGCGTTGGTCAGGATGTGCCCGGCCGTGTCGATCACGAAGCCGGAGCCCCTGCCGCCGGGCGCCTCGATCGAGACGACGCTCGGCAGCACCCGGGCCGCGACGCCGCTCAGCCCGCCGGCCGTGGCGACAGGGCCCGCCGTGGACCGGGGCAGCGCCACCGGGGGGGCGCCGCCGCCCCCGGTGGCGAGCCCCGAGACGGCGACGCCGGCGGCCCCGCCGGTGAGCGCCGCGACGACCGCCGCGGCCAGCAGCACCCGCGTGGTACCCGTGCGTTCGCGCGGTGGCGCGGCGGGAGGTGGTCCGGACGGCGGTGGCACCGGGGGCCGGTCCACGACGCCGGGGAGGAACGCCGGGCCGCGTGGCCTGCCGAGGCCGAGTGGTTCGTTCATCTCACCGCCTCCTACGGGATCCTGGAGAACCAGAGCAGGGACGTGCCGGCCGCGGCGACCGCGGCGATCAGGCCGAATCCGACGAACCACGGCCACACCTCGCGCCGCTCGGTGCGGTAGCCCACGGAGGTGCCGATGTCGTCGTACACGGCTTGCAGCTCGTCGCCGGACGCGGCCTCGTAGAAGCCGCCGCCCGTGCCGCCGGCGAGTTCGCGCAGCGCCGGGCCGTCCACCGGGACCGGCACGGAACGGCCGCCGAGCTCGATGAGGCCGCCCCGCGTGCCGTAGGCGATGGTGGTGACCGGCACGCCGCGCCTGGCCGCCTCCCTGGCCGCCGTCCCCATCGGCCGCCCGGTGGTGCTCGAACCGTCGGACAGCAGCACGATGTGCGCCGGCGGCGGGTCGTCGCCCGCCTCGGCGTCGACGGAGCGGATGGCGTCGAGCGACGAGAACACCGCCTCGCCGATGGCCGTGCCGGAGTCGGTGGTCAGCCGGTCGATGGCCGCGAGCACGGCCGCCCGGTCCACGGTGGGCGGCACGGCCACGGACGCGGCGGACGAGAACGCCACCAGTCCCAGGTTGAACCGCTCGGGCAACCCCTGGACGAACTGCCGTGCGGCGCTCCGTGCGGCCGTGAACCGGTCGGGGGCCACGTCGGTGGCCTGCATGGAGGCGGACACGTCGAAGGCGATCACGATGGTCGCCCGCTCCCGCGGCACCCGCACCTCGGCGCTCGGCCGCGCGAACCCGACGACCAGCAGGATCAGCATCAGCCCGAACGCCGACGCCGGCACGTGCCGGCGCCACCCGGGCCCCTTGGGCGCCACCTTGTCCAGCAGGTCGAGGTTGGTGAACCGTACGGCGTAGCGCCCGCGCCGCAGGTACGTGACCACGTACAGCACCCCGATCGCGAGGACGGGGACGAGCAGCCAGAGCCAGAGGGGCGAGAGCAGGGTCACGCGGCGTCACCTCCTCGCGGGGGCATCGGCGGGGCGGCGCCGGCGAGGCGGCGCTGGGTCATGACGTGTTCCACGAGGTCGCGCACCCAGTCGCGGTCGGTGCGCAGCCGCAGGTGGGCGGCGCCGGCGCGGCGCAGGGCGGCGGCGACGGCCTCGCGCTGCGCCGCCGCCGCGGTCGCGTAGCGCTCACGCAGGCGGGGGGACGCGGTGGAGACCTCGCGGCGCCTGCCGGTCTCGGGGTCGACGAGTGTGAGCACGCCGACGTCCGGCAGGGTCAGCTCGCGGGGGTCCACGACCTCGACGGCGAGCACCTGGTTGCGGACCGACAGGTGGCGCAGCGGGCGTTCCCAGGTGGCGGGCTCGTCGAGGAAGTCGGAGACCACCACGACCAGGCAGCGGCGCCGTACCGTGCGCCGCAGCTCCTCGGCGGCCGTCCCGAGCGCCCGCGAGGGACCGCCCGGCGCGGACCTCGGCAGGCCGTACACCGAGCGCAGCAGCGCCATGAGCTGAGGCCGCCCGGTGCGGGCCGGGAGCCGCCGCACCGCGCCGGCGTGCACGATGTGGGCGCCGATGCGGTTGCCGGTGCGGTCGGTGAGGAACCCGACGGCCGCCATGGCGGCGAGCGCGAGGTCGCGTTTCTCCATCAGCGCGGTGCCGAAGTCCATGCTGGGCTGGCGTCGAGCAGCACCCAGGTCTCCAGCTCCCGGTCGGCGATCATGTCGCGGACGTGCGGCTCGCCGGTGCGCGCCGTCACGTTCCAGTCCATGCGCCGCACGTCGTCCCCCGGCGTGTACACCCGCGCCGCGGCGGGTTCGCTCCCCGGCCCGGGGATCAGGCCGAGGTGGTCGCCCTGGAGCAGCCCGTCGAGCCGCCGCACGACGGTGAGTTCGAGCCCCCGCAACCGGGACTCGGCCGAAAGGCCCCGCATCACGCCGCCTCGCCGTGCCGGGGGGCGATCCGCGGCTCTGGCACGGCCGCCACGACGCGGTCCACGATCTGCCGCGCCGTGACGCCGTCGGCCAGCGCGTCGAACGACAACACCAGCCGGTGGGCGATCACGTCGTGGGCGAGGTCGCGGACGTCGCCGGGCAGCACGTACTCGCGCCCGCGCAGCAACGCCAGCGCCCGCGCCGCGGCGACCAGCCCGAGCGTGGCACGGGGGCTCGCCCCGAACGCCAGCAGCCGCCGCACGTCCTCGGCGCCGAACCGCTCGGGCTCCCGGGTCGCGTGGACCAGCCGCACGACGTACTCGGCCACGGCGTGGTGCACGAACACCCCGTCGGCCCGCCGCTGCAGCGCGAGCAGCCGCCCCGGGTCGAGCACACGCCTGGGGGCCGGCGGGTCCACGCTCATGCGGTAGAGGATCGCGAGCTCCTCCGACTCGCTCGGATACCCCACGTCGATCTTCATGAGGAACCGGTCCCGCTGCGCCTCCGGCAGGTGGTAGACCCCCTCGGACTCGATCGGGTTCTGCGTGGCCAGCACCTGGAACGGCGCCGGTGTGTCCTGCGTGAGCCCTCCCACGCTGACCTGCCGTTCGGCCATCACCTCCAGCAGCGCCGACTGCACCTTGGCCGGCGCACGGTTGATCTCGTCGGCGAGCAGGAAGTTGGCCATCACGGGCCCGAGCTCCACGTCGAAGCTCTCGGTGGACGGCCGGTAGATCCGTGTGCCCACGATGTCCGCCGGCACCAGGTCCGGCGTGAACTGGATACGCGAGAACGACCCGCCGACCACCGCCGCCAGCGTCTCCGCCGCGAGCGTCTTGGCGATCCCCGGCACCCCTTCGAGCAGGCAGTGCCCCCGGCTCAGCACCGCGACGACCATCCGCTCGACCAGCCGATCCTGCCCGACGATCACCCGCTTCACCTCGAACAACGCCCGCTCGAGCGGCGCCGCCTCCCCCCGGTCGTGGATCACGTCGGGAAGCCGCTCCCCGCCCGGCTCGGGAAGACTCACGGCGCCACCGCCTCCCGCGGGCAGTCGTCCAGCACCAGCCGGAGCTCCACCCCCGGCTCCGGCTCCGCGTGCGCCACACTCCCGGTGACCAGAAACACCCCTGTGCCGAGCGCCACGACGAGCCCGGCGCTCCTCCAGAGTGATGAGCGTGCCATGGATACGTGTCCCCTCATCAACGTTGTGATGAGCGCCATGACATCAACAGAGCCCGAAAACTAGGCTAAGAGGTTGCTTTACCCCTTTTTTCGGGAGACCCGGTCCAGATGGTCATTCCTCCGGATTGTCATAGGTGACGGTGAGCTCGTCTCCCGGCGCGTCCACGCGGATGAGGGCGCCGTCACGTACGTCGCCGGCGACCAGTGCCCGCGCGACGCGGGTCTCGACCTCGCGGGCGATGAACCGGCGCAGGGGGCGGGCGCCGTAGACGGGGTCGAAGCCCTGTTCGGCGATGTGGCGCAACGCGGCGCCGGTGACCTCCAGCGTCATGCGGCGGTCGGCCAGCCGCACCCGGATGTCGTCGAACATCAGCGAGACGATGCGTTCGATCTCCGGCTCGGTGAGCGGCTTGAACAACACCGTGTCGTCGACCCGGTTGAGGAACTCCGGGCGGAAGTGCCCGCGCAGCTCGGCCAGCACGAGCTCACGCGCCCGCGGCTCGATCTCCCCCTCGGGGGTCACGCCGTCCATCAGGAACTGCGACCCGATGTTGGACGTCATGATGATCACGGTGTTGCGGAAGTCCACCGTGCGGCCCTGGGCGTCGGTCAGCCGCCCGTCGTCGAGCACCTGCAGCAAGATGTTGAACACATCGCCGTGCGCCTTCTCGGTCTCGTCGAACAACACGACCGAGTACGGCTTGCGCCGCACCGCCTCGGTGAGCTGCCCGCCCTCCTCGTAGCCCACGTACCCGGGCGGCGCGCCGACCAGCCGGCTCACGGTGTGCCGCTCCTGGTACTCGCTCATGTCGACGCGGACCATGTTCTCCTCGGTGTCGAACAGCGCCTCCGCCAGCGCCTTGGCCAGCTCGGTCTTCCCGACCCCGGTCGGGCCGAGGAAGAGGAACGACCCGATGGGCCGGCGCGGGTCCTTGATGCCGGACCGTGCTCTGATGACGGCGTCCGCGACGGCCCGCACCGCCTGGTCCTGGCCGACGACCCGCTCGTGCAGGATCTCGTCCAGCCGCAGCAGCTTCTCCCGTTCGCCCTCCTTGAGGCGCCGCACCGGGATGCCGGTCCACCGCGACACGATGCCGGCGATCTCGTCCTCGGTCACCACCTCGCGCAGCAGCCGGTGGGAGCCCTGCTTGGACTCCAGTTGCCCCTCGGCGGCGCGGAGCCTGCGCTCCAGCTCGGGAAGTTTGCCGTGCGTCAGCTCGGCGGCCCGGTTCAGGTCGTAGCTGCGCTCGGCGCGCCCGGCGTCGCGCCGCACCGATTCGATCTCCTGGCGCAGGTGCTGCGCCTTCTTCAGCGCGTGCCGCTCGGCCTCCCACTGGGCGCGCATGGCGTCGGCCTCGGCCCGCAGGTCGGCGAGCTCCCTGCGCAGGGCCTCCAGGCGCCGGTGGCTCGCCGGGTCGTCCTCCTTGGCCAGCGCCGCCTCCTCGATCTCCAGGCGGGTCACCCGGCGGATCAGCTCGTCCAGCTCGGCGGGCATGGAGTCGATCTCGGTGCGCAACATCGCGCAGGCCTCGTCCACCAGGTCGATCGCCTTGTCCGGCAGGAACCGGTCGGAGATGTAGCGGTGGCTGAGCACGACGGCCGCGACGACCGCGCCGTCCTGGATCTTGACGCCGTGGTACGCCTCCAGGCGTTCCCGCAGGCCGCGCAGGATCGAGATGGCGTCCTCCTCGGACGGCTCGTCCACGTGGACCGGCTGGAACCGGCGCTCAAGGGCGGCGTCCTTCTCGATGTGCTTGCGGTACTCCGGGATCGTGGTGGCGCCGATCAGGTGCAGCTCGCCGCGCGCCAGCATGGGCTTGAGCATGTTCCCGGCGTCCATGGCGCCCTCGGCGGCCCCGGCGCCCACGACGTTGTGCAACTCGTCGATGAACAGCAGGATGCGGCCCTCGGACGCCGTGACCTCGGCCAGCACCGCCTTCAGTCGTTCCTCGAACTCGCCCCGGTACTTGGCGCCCGCGATCAGCGACCCCATGTCCAGGCTGAAGATGGTCTTGTCCTTCAGGCCCTCGGGGACGTCCCCCCTGTTGATGCGTTCCGCGAGCCCTTCGACGATGGCGGTCTTGCCGACGCCGGGGTCGCCGATGAGCACGGGGTTGTTCTTGGTCCTGCGGGACAGGATCTGCACGACGCGGCGTATCTCGCCGTCGCGCCCGATCACCGGGTCCAGCTTGCCGCTCGCGGCCGCGGCGACGAGGTCCGTGCCGTACTTGTCCAGTGCCTCGTACGCCACCTCCGGGTGGGCCGAGGTGACCCGCTGGTTGCCGCGGATCTGGGTCAGCACCTTCAGCAGCCGCTCACCGGTCAGGCCGTGCCCCCGCAGCAGCCGTCCGGCCGCGCTCTCGGTGCCCTCGTCCAGCAGCGCCATCAGCAGGTGTTCCACCGAGACGTACTCGTCCTTCAGCCGCCTGGCCTCCCGGTCGGCGGCGTCGAACACCCGCGCCAGCCGCTGCGTCACGTAGACCTGGCCAGGTCCGGCTCCCGGCCCGGTGACCCGCGGGCGCCGCTCCAGCTCGGCCTCCAGCTCGAGCAGCAGCTTGTCAGGATCGGCCCCCGCCGCCGCCAGCAGCCGGGGCGCCAGCCCGTCGGGCTGCTCGACCAGGGCGAGCAGCAGGTGCTCGCCGTCCACCTCGGTGTGCCCGTGGCGGACCGCCTTGGTCTGCGCGTCGTGCAGGGCTTCCTGGGATCTCTGCGTCAAACGGTTCACGTCCACGATGCGCCTCCCGTGTCCGCTGCCCTACCCCGCCCTTCGTTCAGAAATCAGACATAAAACGCAAAACCCCCATGCGAAGTGTTGGGGGGGCGATGCGTTCTCGTGTGGGACATCCCGCGGACGATCAGTGTCGGCGCAGGTCAGAGGGGTACGGCTGCGGATATAGCAGGTAGCCGGCCCTGTGAGGTTCACATGAGCACAACGATCAATCGGCAGGCTCACCGTCTCGTCGGCGCGCTGGAGCGAGGGCTCGGTGGCAGGAAAGGCCCGTCGTCCGGCGCGCTGCGGGCGGCGATCACCGTCAACCGGCCGCGCC
This sequence comes from Sphaerisporangium sp. B11E5, assembly GCF_039871875.1. Classification (NCBI taxonomy): domain Bacteria; kingdom Bacillati; phylum Actinomycetota; class Actinomycetes; order Streptosporangiales; family Streptosporangiaceae; genus Sphaerisporangium; species Sphaerisporangium sp. B11E5. The sequence continues at coordinate 68,804 of NZ_JBDPMD010000024.1, forward strand.
GGGAGGTCTACCGGTTCTGGCACGACCTCGAGAACCTGCCGCGGTTCATGACGCACCTGGAGTCGGTGGACACCATGCCCGGCGGCTACTCCCGCTGGAAGGCGCGGGGACCCGCGAACAGGATCATCGAGTGGGACGCGGAGATCGTGCAGGACCGTGAGGACGAGCTGATCTCCTGGCGCTCCCTCGAAGGCGCGGCCGTGCGCAACAGGGGGTCGGTGAGCTTCAGCGGCGCGCCCGGCGGACGCGGCACCGAGGTGCGGGTGGAGATGGAGTACCGCACGCCCGGAGGCAGGGTCGGCCTCGTGGTCGCGCGGCTGTTCGGCGAGCACCCGGCGCAGCAGGTCCGCGACGACCTGCGCCGCTTCAAGCAGGTGATGGAGACCGGCGAAGTGGCCCGCTCGGAGGGCAGCCCCGAGGGCACCCGCGCGCTGCGCCGGCTGTTCCAGCACACGGCCCAGCCCGTGCGATGAGCCGGTGAGCTCCCGTCGGCTCTCGCCGGCTTCGTCGAGATGAGGAGGACCCCATGAAGGCCAACTGCTGGGCGGGGCGCAACAAGGTGGAGGTGCGGGAGGTTCCCGACCCGAGGATCCTGAACCCGCGCGACGCGATCGTCCGCGTCACCTCGACCGCGATCTGCGGCTCCGACCTGCACCTGTACGACGGCTACATCCCCACGATGAAGAAGGGGGACGTCCTCGGCCACGAGTTCATGGGGGAGGTGGTGGAGGTCGGTCCGCGGGTGGCGAACCTGCGGCCCGGTGACCGGGTGGTCGTCCCGTTCCCGATCGCCTGCGGGGCGTGCGTCGCCTGCCAGAACGGCATGTATTCGTTGTGCGAGAACTCCAACCCGAACGCGGGCCTCGCGGAGAAGCTGATGGGCCACTCCCCGGCGGGCATCTTCGGCTACTCCCACATGCTCGGCGGCTACCCGGGCGGCCAGGCGCAGTACGTGCGCGTACCGTTCGCGGACGTCGGCCCCATCAAGATCGAGGACGATCTGCCGGACGAGAAGGTGCTGTTCCTCTCCGACATCCTGCCGACCGGCTGGATGGGCGCCGAGATGTGCGACATCAAGCCCGGTGACGTCATCGCCGTCTGGGGCGCCGGCCCCGTGGGCCAGTTCGCGGCCGCCGCCGCCGTGCTGCTCGGCGCCGAACGCGTCATCAGCATCGACCGCTTCCCGTACCGGCTGGAGATCGCCGCCCGCGCCGGCGCGCAGACGCTGAACTACGAGGAGGTGGACGTCCTCGACGCGCTGCGCGACATCACCGCGGGCCGGGGCCCCGACGCGTGCATCGACGCCGTCGGGATGGAGGCCCACTACCCTGTGCCCGCGGTCCACGCCTACGACCGGGCGAAGCAGGCGGCGCGCCTGGAGACGGACCGCCCGCACGCCCTGCGCGAGGCCATCATGGCCTGCCGCAACGGCGGCATCGTCTCCGTCGTCGGCGTCTACGGCGGGTTCGTGGACAAGTTCCCGATGGGCTCGTTGATGAACCGCTCGCTGACCATGAAGACCGGCCAGTGCCACGTCCAGCGCTACATGAAGCCGCTCCTCGACAGGATACGCAACGGCGACATCGACCCCGGCTTCGTCATCACCCACCGCCTGAGCCTCGACGACGCTCCTCGCGGGTTCGAGATGTTCAAGAACAAGGAGCACTACTGCAACAAGATCGTTCTGCGCCCCTGGTAGGGAGCCCGGCTTGACAAAGGGAGTTATCACCTGTGCCAGATTGTTGATCTGACACCGGGACAAATGATTTCCCTTAATGCTCCACCGCAGCAACAGGCCGGTTTTCTCTGTATCGTCGTGCGATCTGACAACGTCGTCCACGCCGATTCCCGGCGGCCGGTGCCGCGGCGTTTCTCATTCGCCGGGAACGGCGTCCACGTCGCGCGGCCACCGTGCGGTGCGCAGGCTCCGGCTGCCGAGCGCGGCGAGCATGGCGGCGGTGAGCAGGCCGGCCAGCACGAGGGTCGCGTGCACGGCGGACAACCGGTCGAGCAGCAGGCCGGCGCCGAAAAGGCCGGCCGAGGAACCGACGCCGAGGATCGTCATGAAGGCCGCGATGACCCGGCCGCGCTGCTCGTCGGGGACCTGGCGGAAGATCAGCACGTCGACCAGGATCCGGACGGACGGGCCGATCAGCCCGAGCAGGCACAGCGGCACCGCCGCCCACCAGGAGCCGAGCGGCGCCGGCAGCAGCGCGATCAGCAGCGCGGTGGCGAACCCGCTGGTCAACATCAGCGCGCCGGGCGGCAGCACGCGCTGCAGCGGCTGCACCAGGGCGGCGCCGGCGAGCCCGCCGACGGCCATCGCGGTGACCGTGAGCCCGATCTGGGCCGGCGCGGTGCCGCGGTCCTCCAGCATCACCACCGCGATCAGCACCAGCGGCGCGCCCACGAGGTTCAGCATGGTGGCGATCAGCGTCGCGTGCCGCAGCGCCGGCACCTGCCACAACACGCGCAGCCCCACGGCCATGCGCCGCAGCACCGGGTCGTTCTCGTCGGACCGGGGCCCGGCGCGGCGCGCGTGCGGCGCCCGCACCAGCGAGATGGTCAGCAGGGACAGCACGTGGCCGGCCATCGCCGCGAGGATCGGCACCACCGCCCCGATCGCGTACAGCGCGCCGCCGAGCGGAGGGCCCGACAGGGCGGCGCCGTGCGTCCTGACCTCGTCCTGGGTGAGCGCCGCGGTGAGCCGGCGCGGATGCACCACGCCACGGATGAGCACCATGCGGGCCGCGCCGCCGAGCGGTTCCGTCGCGCCGACCAGCACGGCGACCGCCAGCAGGTGCGGGAACGTCAGCACCCCGGCCGTCAGCGCGACCACCACGCTCGCGGTCGCGGCGAGGCGGCAGGCCCCGGCCACCAGCAGCAGCCGCCGCCGGTCGAACCGGTCGGCCATCTCGCCCACCGGCATGCCGACGAGCAGCGACGTGAGCAACTGCACCCCGCCGAAGGCGCCGGCCGACGCGGGGGACCCGGTCAGCGCGAGGATCAGCAGCGGGTAGGCGAGGTCGGTCATCTCCCTGCTGAGGGAGGAGAACACCGACCCCGACCACAGGAGCTGGAAGTTGCGGTTGCGCCGCAACGGCACGTCGGGGACCTCGGTGGCGGCCCCTATGACGTCAGTCTGTCCGGACATCGCGCCTTCCCGCCATCTCGTCACACAGAAAAGTCAGGCCGAGCTGGGCCGCCTTGATGCCCGCCTGGAAACGCGAGTTCGCGTCCATGCTGCGCAGGATCCCGGCCACCCGGCGCCGGTAGGTGCGCAGCGAGATGTTCATCGCGCGGGCCGCCGTCTCGTCCTTCACGCCGTCGCGCAGGTACGCGAGGACGTTCATCTGGGCGAAGTCGAGCGTGAGCCCGCCGATGCCCGGCGGCGGCTGGACGTCCGCCGCGCACTTCCACCACACGTCGTGGACGCGGCCCAGCATGTCGACCACGTCCCGGCTCTGGATGAGCACGTCCTCGACCTCACCGGGCTGGCGGGACGTCAGCATGACCGCCGTGTGGTCCCCGATCACGATCATGTGCGGCAGCCGTGCCGGGGAGAACCGCACGTGAAGGCCCCGCGCCGGCTCGCCGAGCGGGCTCCGCACGTCGGGCGCCGGGGGGTGGCAGTGCATGACCCGGGTCTCCGGCGCGCCCGCGGCCCCGGTGCCGCGCAGCAGGTCCGCGAGGTCCAGCTCGTCGTGCTCGGCCCCTGAGCCGCACGCCACCCGGACGGGGCCGCCTCCCGGGTGCGCGACGGCCTCTCCGACCAGCTCACGGACACGGTCGGGACCGATGAGGGTGAGGGTTTCCGAGAGCTTCAGCCGGTAGGCCGCCAGCGCCTCCTCGATGATGTGCTGCGCTTCGTCGATCGCGTCACCGTTCAGGCGGCGCGTGCTCAGTTCCGTCATGGGTGGAACAGACTCCTCAGCCGGACGGACGATTGTGACAATGTGTGGGACGTGTCAATGTTTCGTCGGCACCGTTGCTGCGGTCTTCGTTATTCCGCGTAAAAAATCCCGTGCGGCAGAACTTGACTCATCACTTTTCACGAGAGTCAGCGTCCGGCCCAGATGGGATCACGCTTCTCTGCGAACGCCCGGACCCCCTCGATCGCGTCGGTGCTGCGGCGGCGTCGTTCCTCCCATGGGTACTCGGCGGTGAACGCCCGTTCCAGGGGCATGTCCACCGACCTGAGCGCGGCCTCCTTGATGGCGCGGACCGACAGCGGGGCGCTGCGCACCAGGTCGTCCGTCCACTCCGCCACGCACTCGTCCAGCCGGTCCGCCGGCACGACCTCGTTGACGAGCCCGTACCGCAGGGCGGTCGCCGCGTCCATCCGGCGGCCGGTGAGCAGGTAACCCATGGCCGCCTTCTGGGGCATCTGCCGGACCAGCCGGAACACCCCGCCCGCGCCGGGCACCAGGCCGAGCCGCGCCTCGGGCAGCCCGAACACCGCCTCGCCGGAGGCGATGACAAGGTCGCAGGCCAGGGCCAGCTCGAACCCGCCGCCGAGCGCGTAGCCGTGCACCCGTGCCACCACCGGCTTGGACAGCGTGAACCGGTCGGTGAGGCGCGGCCAGCCCGGCTGCCCGCGGCTGCCGAAACTCGTGGGCGGCACGCCCTCGCGGTGGAGGCGGTCGCGTTCACGCAGGTCCTGGCCCACGCAGAAGGCGCGGTCGCCCGCCCCTGCGAGCACCGCGACCCGCACCTCGTCGTCGGCCTCGACGTCGTCCCAGATCGCGGCCAGTTCCTCGTGCGTGCGGGTGTCCATCGCGTTGAGCACCTCGGGACGGTCCAGGGTGACCCGCGCGACGTGGTCCTTCTTCTCGTAGCGCACCCGGGGCCGGCTCACGGGGCCACCGCCCCGAACCGTCCGGCCTTGTGGACGACGTCCTCGTCGTACAGCCGCAGCGCCTGCTGGAGCGCGAACTCCGCCATGTACGCGCGGAAGGCGTCCGGCGGCTCGTCGGCGAGGTTGAGCATGCGGCGGTTGGCGAGCACGGCGTCGCCGGCCAGCCGCGCGAGGCTTCGCTCCACGGCGGCGTCCATGTCGCCGGGTTCCACGACCTCGTCGATCAGCAGCCGCGCGCCGGGCTCGGCGGCGTGGATCCGGCGGCCCTGGAGGATGACCTGCCGGGACAGCCGCGGCCCGGCGAACCGGGTGAGCCGGAGGTTCGCGACCCCCGGGACGATGCCCTCCTTGGCCGCGGGCAGGCTGACGTAGGTGTCGGCCGCGGCGACCACGTGGTCGAACACCAGCAGCAACTGGGCGCCGCCGCCGATGGCGAAGCCCTCCACGGCCGCCACCCAGGGCTTCTCCAGGTACCGCGAACGCCACTGCCCGGAGAGCTCCACGAGCACGCCGCGCAGCAGCTTGTGGATGTACCCGAGCTCACGGCGCAGCAGGAAGCCGACCAGCGGGATGTTCCCCGCGCCGAGGTACTTCAGGTTGATGCCCGCGCTGAACACCCGCCTGCCCTTGTACCGGGGGTGGGTCATCTCGCCGCCGCGCACCAGCCCCACCCGGACGCCCGGGTCCAGCAGGGCGAGGTCCACGGCGGTCTCCATGTCGTCCACCTGACGCTCGTCCTCGGCGTTCAGGCGGTCGCCCCGGCACATGGTCAGCCGCGCCGTCCCCCCGACGCGCTCCACCCGCACGGCCTCCATCTCGGCGACGCCGGTCCGCAGGAAGTCCGGCAGCAGCCGCAGGGCGCGCGGGGTGGGGCGGAGCTGCGCGTCGAGCAGGTGCGGGCCGGCCACCGGTGAGCGCAGGACCGCGCGCAGGAAGATGCCCTGGTCGATCTCGTGCCCCTCCTTGGCGGCCTGCGGCAGGGCCCGTTCGGCGTCCAGCCGTTCCCGGGAGGGCAGCAGGCCGGGGAAGGCCTCCGCGGCGGCCTCGACGAGCTCGCCGAGCCACAGGTACCGGGTGCGGCCCTCGGTGAGCAGGTCGTACACGGCCTCGGCGTGGGCGCCGGCGAACCGGGCCCGCAGGGCGCGCAGGCTCTCGTGCACGGCGTGGGCCCGCTCCCGGTGCTCCGGCGACCGGTCCGCCCGCAACTCGGCGAGGCGTTCCTCGCCGCGTGCCACGGCCTGTGCGAGAGCGTCCCGGGCGGACCGCAGATCGCCGGGCATCGTGCGGTCCGCCGGGATCGACGCGGCGAGCGTCATCGCGCCGCTCCCCTGCGCAGAGCGCGGTCGCAGGCGGCGAGGTGCGCGCCGAGCGCGTCCTCGAACGTCGTCGTGCCGGCGTCGACGATGAGCTGCCTCCTGATCGCCAGCTCCGTGCCGGCGTACGCCCGTCCGGCGAACGCGGCGAGCGTGGCGGCGGGGTCGTCCACCACCGTGTCGATCAGGTGGAGCGCCAGCGCCTCCTCGGCCTCGATCGGGGCGCCGAGCAGCACCGCCTTCCGGGTCCAGGCGGTGCCGGCCTGCTGGGCGAGCCGGTGCAGGGCCATGCCGGGCCACGCGGCCTCGCCGTCCGAGGCGATCAGCAGCCGCGTGCCGGTGACGGCGACGCGCACATCGGCGGCCGTCAGGACGTCGAGGGCGGCGCCGCCGCAGTCCCCGGACGCCACCGCGACCGTGAGCATGGGCAGGCGCTCCAGCCGGCGCACGGCGCGCTCCCACTTGGACACCAGGCCCACGCTGAGCTCCCGGGGGAAGGACGCGTCCGGCGCCCCGCAGACACGCAGGGCCGCGACGCCGGGCCCGTGGTGGTCCTCGGCGGCGTCGCAGAGGGCCAGCACGGCCTCCACCGACGCGGCGGACAGGGGCTCGGCGCCGTCGATGCGCAGGACGGGCCCGCCCCCGGTCGCGTTCACAGTCATCTCGGGTCTCCTCACCACTGGATCAACGCGGTCTCGATGGTGGATCCCGGACCCATGGTCATCAGGATCCCGTGGTCGCCCGGCTGGACGACGTCCTCCAGAAGGAGGCGTTCGTAGGAGAACAGGAACGAGCCGCTGGAGAGGTTCCCGTGGTCGCGCAGCACGCCCGTGGTGTGCCGCAGGTCGTGGCGGCGCAGCCCGAGGTTGACCGCCACCGCGTCGATGACCTTCTTGCCGCCGGAGTGCACCAGCCAGTGGTCGATGTCGCCGCGCCGCAGTCCCGTGCCCGTGAGCAGCCGGTCCACGACCCGCTCGGCGTGCGCGCCGACGACGTACGGGATCTGCGGGTCGAGGAAGAAGCTGAACCTGCCCTGGTCGCGGTCCCAGTCGTAACGCATCGCGTCGATCGCGTCGGTGATGAGGTAGCTCGCGAACCTCAGCACGCGCGGCCCCGCGGCGTCGGCACCCGTGTCGCCCGCGACCAGGGCCAGCGCGGCGGCGCCGTCGCCGAACAAGCTGTTCACGACCGCCGTGCGCATCGTGCCGTCCAGCGCGTACGCGGCGGAGCACGCCTCCGCGCACAAGACGACGGCCAGCTCCCCCGGGTGCGCCGAGGACCAGCCGGCCACGACGTTGAGGGCGTTCAGCCCCGCGTTGCAGCCCATGCCGACGATGTCGGAGCGGCTGCAGTGCGGGTCGAGGCCGAGTTCGCGGATGATGTGGGCGCTGAGGCCCGGCGTGAGGAAGCCCGTGGAGGTCACGCAGCACAGGTGGCGGACGTCGGACAGCGACGCCCCGGTGTCCTTCAGGCAGTTCATCAGCGCCTGGACACCCATCTCGACGGCCAGGGCCTTGTGCTTGTCCAGCAGGTCGCCCTGCGGTTCCGGCGCCCGGAGCCCGGTGGCGTCCGGCGGAGGCAGAGTGAGGTTGCGCCGCTGGATGGCGCTGTTGAGGAAGACCGAACGGACCTTCGGGTCCTCGATCCGCAGGACGTCGAGCACCTCGGTCTGCGAGAGCGACGTGCCGGACGTGGCGGTGCCGACGCCCGCGAGCCGGGAGATCCCCGGCGACCGCCGGGTGGCCCGCGGGTCCCGCTGCTGTAAGACGCTGACCGTCATCGGTACATCCATCCCCATGTGCGTAGCTTGCTGCGCAGCAGCGGGGTGATCTGGTCCTTTGTCACTGTCCTCACCTTTCGTGTTGGTCAGGCGCCGGGTTCGCCGGGCGCCATGGGGGATTCGATGAACTCGCCCAGCCGCGAGACGCCCTCTTCGATGTCCTCGTGGGTCAGGTAGCTGGTCGAGAGCCTGATGCCGTGGCCGCCTTCACCGCGCGGGTAGAAGTACGACATCGGCGTCCAGATGACTCCGAAGTCCTGCGCGGAGCGCTTCAGTGCGGCGTTGTCGGCGTGGAAGGGCACGCGCAGGAAGATGAAGAAGCCTCCGGCGGGGGCGTTCCAGCGCACGCCCGCGGTGGCCCGGTGCGAGGCGGGGAACCGCCGTTCCAGGCACTTCAGGGTGAACCGCATGGAGTCCTGGTAGTAGGCGGACGTGTCGCGGTTGAACTCCGACAGCCGCCCGTCGCACGCGAGCAGCGCCCCCGCCACGACGGCCTGGCTGAGTGACGGCGTGTTCACCGTGATCATGCTCTTGATCTTGGCGAGCTCGTCCGCGAGCAGGCCACGGCCGCCCGCGGGGTCCACGACCGTCTGGTCGGCCACCGCGAAGCCGACCCGGGCGCCGGGGAACAGGGTCTTGGAGTAGGAACCGAGGTGGACCACCCGGCGGTCCCGGTCGAGGGACTTCAGCGTGGGCAGCCGCCTGGCGGTGCCCGCGAGGCGGTACGGGCTGTCCTCCAGGATCAGCAGGTCCTGCCGTCCCGCGAGGTCCAGCAGGTCGCGCCGCACGTCGAGCGGCATGGAGACGCCGGAGGGGTTGGAGTGGTCCGGCATCACGTAGACGGCCTTCGGGCGCCGCCCGAGGGCCCGCTCCCGCGCGACGGCGTTCTCCAGGTCCGCGGGGAACAGCCCGGAACCCCGTTCCCTGACCGGGACCAGCTCGATGTCCAGCAGCCTCGCCGCGCCGGTGATGCCCACGTAGCACGGGCTCGTGGTCAGCACGACGTCGTCGCGGCCGGAGACCAGCGCACGCAGCGCGAGGAACATCGCCTCCTGGCACCCGACCGTCACCACGACGGACTCCGGCGGCACGTCGATGCCCTCGTCCGCCAGCAGCGAGCCGGCGATCAGGTCGCGGATCCGGCCGGCGGCCGGGCCGTACTGGAAGACGGACTCCCTCACCTGATCGGGCGACAGGCCCCGCTCGGCCAGGTGACCGAGGTAGCGGTGCAGGTGGTCGAAGACCTGCGTGGTGTCGAAGAACCCGTCGTACGGCCGGCCCGGGGCGAAGGAGATCGCCTCGGGGTACCGCATCGTGATCTCGTTGAGGAAGTTCATCGTGTCCATGACGGGGTCGGCGAGGCTGGAGTGCAGCTCCGACCTGCGCAGCTCCCCTGGGGCGGCGGTCACGGCGCGCCTCCCTGTGCCGCCGGGGCTCCCGGTGCGCGGGTGCCGGTCTCGGCGCGAGCGATCTCGTGCCCGATCAGCGGGCCGATCGTGTCCAGGGCCTCTCCCTTGATGATGTCGATGTGGCTGGACGTGGTGGCGTGGGCGTCGAAGCCCCCGTGGAACAGGTCCTTCCAGGCGGCCGACGCGGGGACGGCACCGGGGCAGTCGGGGGCCGTGTCGAAGAAGAGGCCTCGGCCGCGGGCCGGGACCGGGGTGTGTTCCGTCATCGCCCGGTGGTTCTCGCGGGCGACGCGCACGAGGTTCCCGATCTCCTCCTCGCCGAGCGCGCCGAGCGGGCTCCCGGCCTCCCGCAGCAGCCGCCGCAACGTGCCGGGATCGGCGTCCGGGTCGGCCACGGCGCCGTCGAACGCCATGACCCTCAGCTCGTGGTCGCCGGCCGCCGGGCTCGTCGCGTCGTGCGGGCCGTGGTAGGAGTCGAACAGCACGGTCAGCGGCACGTCCTCGCCCATGGTTTCGAGGTCCACGGCCATCTGCTGGGCGACGGTCCCGCCGAACGACCAGCCCGCGAGGACGTACGGCCCGGACGGCCGGATCTCCCGCACCCGGCGCAGGAACGCCGCGGCCAGCGCGGGCACGCTCATCGGGACCACCCGGCCGTCCACGAGACGCGGGTCCTGCAACGCGTGCACCGGGTGCCCGGCCGGGAGCCGGCTCGGCAGCGCCGAGTAGCCCCAGCCGAGGCCGTTCACCGGGGGCACCAGGAAGATCGGCACGCGGTCGCCCGCCGTGCGGTAGGGGATGGACGGGGCGATGCTCGCGACCCCGCCGGCCGCGACGACCGGGGTCAGCTCCCGCACGGTCGCGGCGTCGAACACCTCGCGGACCCCGATGCCGGAGCCGAAGACCTCACGGACCCGGCCGGCCAGCCGTACCGCGAGCAGCGAGTGGCCGCCGAGGTCGAAGAACGAGTCGTCCAGGCCGACGGCGGGCAGGCCGAGCACCTCGGCGAAGATGTCGCAGAGGAGCTGCTCGCTCGCGGTCCGGGGGCCGTCGCTCCCGCAGGCGGGCTCGTGGACCGGCGCGGGCAGCGCCGCCCGGTCGAGCTTGCCGTTCACGGTGAGCGGCAGGCGGTCGAGGGCCACCAGCGCCGGCACCATGTAGCCGGGGAGCGTCCTGGTGAGGTGGGACGTGACGGCGCCGAGGTCCGGACGGGTGCCGGGGTGGGGGACCAGGTAGGCGACGAGGCGCCTGTCGCCCGGCCGGTCCTCGCGGACCACCACGGCGCAGCGGCTCACCCCGGGCAGCGCCGACACCACGGCCTCGACCTCGCCGGGCTCGATCCGGTGGCCCCGGATCTTCACCTGGTCGTCGGAGCGGCCGACGAACTCCAGGTTCCCGTCCCCGCGCCACCGCACCACGTCGCCGGTGCGGTACATCCGCTCCCCGGGGCCGCCGAACGGGCAGGCGACGAAACGTGCCGCCGTCAGCGCCGGCTGGTGCAGGTAGCCGCGGGCCAGCACCACGCCGGACACGTACAGCTCGCCCGGCGCGCCGGCCGGGACCGGCCGTAGCCGCTCGTCGAGCACGTACACGCGGGTGTTCCAGAACGGGCGGCCGATCGGCACGGCGCCGGAGGGCGTCGGGGTGCCCGGCTCCATGCGGTACTCGGTGCAGTTGACCGTGGCCTCGGTGGGGCCGTAGGCGTTGACCACCCGGACGCCCGGGTGGGCCGCGCGCCACTCGGCGAGCGCCTGGCCGCGCAGCGCCTCGCCGCCCACGATCAGCGTGCCGGTCGGGGAGGCGTGCTCGGGCAGGGCCGTCAGGAGGGTGAGGTGGGAGGGGGTGACCTTCATGAACGACACCCCGGTCACGGTCTCGTCCAGGTCGCCGACCACGACGTGGCCGCCGGACACCAGTGGGGACCACAGGGCGGTCACCGTGAGGTCGAACGCGAACGACGAGTGCACGAGCGAGACCCCGGCGGCGTCCGGGTACACCTCGCGGGCCCGCGCCAGGTACGCCCCCAGTGAGCGGTGCTCGACCACCACGCCCTTCGGGCGGCCCGTCGAGCCCGAGGTGTAGATGACGTACGCGGGCCAGGACGGGTCCACCCGGGGGAGGTCGTCGCCGGTGTCGCCAATGGTCTCGGCTTCCGCGAGCCAGTTCTCGTCGACGACCAGGTCGGCGTCACCGAGGACGCGGGCGACGCGGGCCGGGGGGTACTCCGGGTCCACCGGCACGTAGGCGGCGCCTGACTTGGCCACCGCGAGGAGGGTGACGACGAGCTCGGGTGACCGGGGGAGCCGCACCGCGACCCGTCGCTCGGGGGCCGCGCCCCGCGCCACCAGCAGGCGGGCCAGCCGGTTCGCGCGCCGGTCGACCTCGGCGTACGACAGGTGGCCCACGGCGGGGGCGTCGGGTGTGCGGGCGGCCTGTGCCTCGAACAGCGCGGGGAGCGTGGTGCCCGGCACCTCGCGGCCGGTGGCGTTCCACTCCTCGGTCAGCCGCCGTCGCTCGTCCGTGGAGACGATCTCGATGTCCCCGGCGCGCAGGCCGGGGTCGGCGACCACCGCGCGAAGCACGCTCGCGAGCCTGCCCGCCAGCGCCTCCACCGTGGACGGGTCGAACAGGTCGGTGGCGAAGTTCACGCTGCCCGCCATGCCGCCGGGTGCGCCGTCCGCGGTGAACCGCTCGGCGAACGCGAACGCGAGGTCGAACTTGGTGCCGGCGACGGGGGCGGCCACCGGGGTGGTGTCCAGGCCGTCGGCCCGCAGCGGGGCCGTTTCCTCGTCCTGGTCGCCGAGGAGCAGGACGACCTGCACCAGGGGGTGGTGGGTGCGGGTGCGTGCGGGCTGGAGTGCCTCCACGAGGCGGTCGAAGGGGAGGTCGTGGTCGAACGCGGCGAGGTCGGCGTTCCGGACGCGGGTGAGCAGATCGGTGAAGGTGGGGTCGCCGGAGAGGTCCGTCCTCAGTACCACGGTGTTGACGAAGAACCCGACGAGGTTCTCCAGGGCGTGGTCGGTGCGTCCCGCCACGACGGTGCCCAAGGGGATGTCGGTGCCGGAGCCCATGCGGTGCAGGGCCACGGCCAGGGCCGCCTGCAGGACCATGAAGACGGTGACGTCGTGCTCGCGCGCGGTGCGGCGCAGGGCGGCGTGGGTGGCGGCGTCCAGGGACAGGCGCGCGGTGCCGCCTCGGTGGCTGGGGGTGGCCGGGCGTGGGCGGTCCATCGGGAGCGGGAGCTGGTGGGGCATGCCGTCCAGGGCGGTGCGCCAGAAGTCCAGGCGGCGGGTCATCTCGTCCGGGGCCAGGAGTTCGTGCTGCCACAGGGTGTAGTCGGCGTACTGCACCGGCAGCGGCTCGAAGTCCGGCGCGTGTCCGTCCGCGCGGGCCTGGTACGCCTTGGAGAGGTCGTCGGCCAGGGGGCGCATGGACCAGCCGTCGGCGGCGATGTGGTGCAGGGTCAGCACCAGGAGTCGCCGGTCCGGGGCCTCGTCGATGAGGGTGACGCGCAAGGGGAGGTCTTCCGCCAGGTCGAAGCGGTGGTTCGCCGCCTTGGTGGCCAGGGCCATGGGGTCTTCTCGTGGCGTGATGTGGTCGACGACCAGGAGGTCGGCGGCTTCCTCCGGGGTCAGGACGTGCTGGGAGGGCTCGCCGGCTTCCTCGCGGATCAGGGTGCGGAGGGATTCGTGGCGGTGGAGGAGGTCGTGGAGGGCCCGGGTCAGGGCGTGGGTGTCGAGGTGGCCGCGGACGCGGGTGTGGAGGGCGATGTTGTACTGCGTGCCGCCTTCCAGGCGGTCGAGGAACCACAGGCGCTTCTGGGCATGGGAGAGGGGGACGCGGTGGGGGCGTTGCCGTGCGGTCAGCGGTGGGGTGCTCGCCGGGTCGTGGTCTTCCAGCAGGCGGTGCAGGCGTTCCGGTGTGGGGGCGTCGAAGATCGCGCGGACCGGGAGGCCGGCGCCCAGCACGGAGTGGATCTTGTTGATGACGCGGACGGCCAGCAGGGAGTGGCCGCCCAGGGCGAAGAAGTCGTCCTCGACCCCTGCCGACGGCACCCCCAGCACCTCGGCGAAGATGTCGCACAACAACTCCTCGCGCAGCGACCGCGGGGCCCTGCCGCTTGTCTCGTACACCGGCGCGGGCAGCGCCGCACGGTCGAGCTTGCCGCTGTCGTTGCGGGGGATCGCCGGGAGGGTGACGTAGGCGGCGGGCACCATGTACTCCGGGAGCACACGGGCGAGGAAGGCGCGCAGTTCCGCCGCCGTCGGGGACGACCCGGCCGCGTCCGGGACCGTGTAGGCCACCAGGCGGCGGAGGCCGGGGACGTCTTCACGGACTGTCACGGCTGCCTGCGTGATGCCGGGGTGGGTGGTCAGGGCGGTTGCGATCTCGCCTGGTTCGATGCGGAAGCCGCGGAGTTTCACCTGGTCGTCGGCTCGGCCCATCAGGTGGAGCGTGCCGCCGGGGGTGCGGCGGGCCAGGTCGCCGGTGCGGTACATGCGGGTGCCGGGGGGGCCGTAGGGATTCGCCACGAAGCGTTCCGCGGTCAGGGCGGGGCGGTTCAGGTAGCCGCGGGTCAGGCCCTCGCCGGACAGGTAGAGCTCGCCGGGGACGCCGACGGGGACGGGCTGGAGGGTGGTGTCGAGGATGTGGGCCTGGGTGTTGGCCAGGGGGGCGGACCATGAGCCGCGGTGGTCGTGGTGCCAGCCGTAGGACTCCACGGTGCACTCGGTGGGGCCGTAGAGGTCGTGGACGGCGGTGCCGGTCAGGGTGCGCAGGTGTTCCCACAACGGAGCGGGGGTCGGCTCGGAGCCCACGCCGAGTACGGCGGGGCGGTAGGTGCCCTCGTCGAGGAAGCCGTGGGCCATCAGTTCGCGGAGGAAGGTGGGGGTGGTGTCGATGAAGTCGATGTGGGCGTCGCGCATGTAGGCCAGCAGGCAGGCGGGGTCGGCGCGGGTGGTGTCGTCCACCACGTGGAGTTCGTGACCGGCGAGGAGCCAGAGGATCTGCTCCCAGGAGCCGTCGAAGCTGAACGAGACCGTGTGCACGGCGCGCAGGCGGCGCGAGCCGTTCCGCCCGGCGGCGGGGTCGATCAGGTCGCGGCGTTGCGCGGCGAGCAGGTTGCGCAGGCCGCCGTGGGTACCAACGACCCCCTTCGGGACGCCGGTGGAGCCTGAGGTGTAGATGATGTAGGCCGCCGCCTGCGGGGGGAGGGGGACTGGGGAGAACACGGAGGGGGTGGCGACGGCGGTCAGGTCGTCCACGTGGACCAGGGGGACGCGCGGGGTGTCCGGAAGGGTCGCCGCCAGTGCCGAGGTGGTGAGGACACAGGCGGGGGCGGTCTCGGTGAGCATCGAGGCCAGGCGGTCGGCGGGGAGGTTGGTGTCGATGGGCAGGTACACCATGCCGGCGGTCAGCGTGCCGAGGACGGCCTGCACCATCGACGCGCGGGGCAGGGCGAGACCGACCACCGTCTCGCCCGTCGTGCCGTACGGCCGCAGCAGCCGCGCGATCCCGTTCACCTGCGCGGACAGCTCGGCGAAGGTGAGCGAGTACCGCTCGGTGACCAGTGCGGTCGCCTCGGGGCGCGAGCGTGCCACGTCGGCGAACACCTCCGGCACCGTGCGCGCGTCGAGGGGGTGGGCCGAGTCGTTCCACGTGGTGAGGGACGCCTGCCGCTCGTCCTCCAGCAGCACCCGCAGCCGGCCGGCGGGCGTCTCCGGGCGCGCGGCCACCTGCAGGAGCAGGCCGGTCATGCGCTCGGCCATGCGCGTGGCGCTGGCACTGGTCAGGACGTCCTCGGCGTGGCCCACGAGCACGGTGAGGCGGTCCTCCCCCACGTGCTCCACGAACATGAAGTCGAGGTCGAACTGGGCGGCCTCGTCCGCCACCGGCAGCCACTCGGCGGGCAGGCCGAGCACACCCTCGGGGCGTTCCTCCTGGTGCCGGTAGCTGAGCGCGACCTGGAACAGCGGGTTGCGGCCCGCCGCGCGGGCCGGCTGGAGGGCTTCGACGACCTGCTCGAACGGCAGGTCCTGGTGGTCGAACGCCGCGAGGTCGGCCTGCCGCACGCGGGCGAGCAGGTCGGTGAACGCCGGGTCGCCGGACAGGTCCGTGCGCAGCACCACGGTGTTGACGAAGAAGCCGACGAGGTCGTCCAGCGCGGCGTCGCCGCGGCCGGTGACCGGCACGCCGAGGGGGATGTCGGTGCCCGCGCCCATACGGTGCAGCAGCGCGGCCGTCGCGGCCTGCGCCAGCATGAACATGCTGACGCCGTGCTCGGCCGCGAGGGCGCGCAGGGCACGCACCACCGGCGGCGGCACCTCGGCCCGCGCCACGCCGCCGCGGCCGGTGCGTTCGGCGGGCCGCGGGTGGTCGAAGGGCAGCGGGATCTCGTCGGGCAGGCCGTCGAGCGCGTCCCTCCAGTACGCGAGGCGGCGGGCGCTCAGGCTGTCCGGCGCCGCGGGGTCGCCGAGCAGCCGCCGCTGCCACAGCGTGTAGTCGGCGTACTGCACCGGCAGCGGCGCCCAGTCCGGTGCCCGCCCGGCGGCCCGCGCGGTGTACGCGGTGGTCAGGTCGGCCAGCAGGGGACGGTCCGACCACTCGTCGGTGACGATGTGATGCAGGACCAGCGCCACCACGTGGTCGTCCGGCCCGAGGCGCCACACCTCGGCCCGCAGCAGCGGCCCGGCGGCCAGGTCGAACGGCCGGCGCGTCGCGGCGGCCACCCGCCCGGCCAGCTCGTCCTCGGCGCACTCGCCGGCCAGGAACGACGGCCGCGCCGCCGCCGCGTCCACGATCCGCTGCACCAGCTCGCCGTCGTGCTCGGCGAACATGGTGCGCAGCGCCTCGTGCCGCTCCACGACGTCCTGGACCGCCGCCCGCAGCGCCTCGACGTCGAGGGGGCCCCGCCGCCGGAACACCAGCGGCAGGTTGTACGCGACGCCGTTCTGCGCGAGCCGCTCGACGAGCCACAACCGGCGCTGGGCGGGGGAGGCGGGGATGTGCTCGGGGCGCGGTACGGGCCGCAGCCCCGGGCCGGTGGCGCCGGCCGGGCCGAGGCGTTCCGCGAGCAGCGCCGGGGTCGGCGTCTCGAACACGTCGCGCAGCGCCGGGCGCACGCCGAGCCGCGCCTGGACGCGCGCGATCATGCCGGTGGCGAGCAGGGAGTGCCCGCCGAGGTCGAAGAAGGAGTCGTCCGCGCCGACCGACGGCAGGCCGAGCACCTCGGCGAAGATCTCGCAGAGCAGTTTCTCCCGCTCGGTCCGCGGCTCGCGCCCGCCCGTCTCGTACTCCGGCGCGGGGAGCGCCGCCCGGTCCAGCTTGCCGTTGACGGTGACCGGCAGGTGGTCCACGGCCACGAGCGCGGGGACCATGTACCCCGGGAGCGTCGCGGCGAGGCGGGCCCGCACGGCGGTGAGGTCCAGGCCGGGGCCGGGCACCACGTAGCCGGCGAGGCGTTTGTCGCCCGGCCGGTCCTCGCGCACGACCACCGCGCACCGGTGCACACCGGGCACCGCCGCCAGGGCGTTCTCGATCTCGGCGGGCTCGACACGGAAGCCGCGGATCTTCACCTGGTCGTCGGAGCGGCCGAGGAACTCCAGGCTCCCGTCGGCGCGCCACTTCACCAGGTCCCCGGTGCGGTACATGCGCTCGCCCGGCGCGCCGAAGGGGCAGGCGACGAAGCGGTGCGCCGTGGTGCCGGGCCGTCCGAGGTAGCCGCGCGCGAGGCCCGCGCCCGCCAGGTACAGCTCGCCCGGCACCCCGGGCGGCACCGGCCGCAGGTGGCCGTCCAGGACGTACAGCCGGGTGCCGTCCAGGGGGGCGCCGAGGGGCACGGTGTCGCCGACGCGGTCACCGTGCACGTACGGCGTCTGGGTGACGCACAGCGTCATCTCCGTCGGGCCGTACGTCGTGCGCACGATCGTGCGGGGGCAGCGCTCGATGACCCGGGCCACCGCGCGCGGCGAGATGACGTCCCCGCCGGTGGTGACCTCGGCCACCGAGGCGAGGACGTCGGTGAGGTCCTCGGCGACGACGCGGAACAGGCCGGCGGTCATGCTGACGCGGGTGACCGCGTGGTCGCGGATGAGCGTGCCGAGCGTGTTCGCGTCGAGCTTGCCCGGCGGCGCGACGACCACGGTGCCGCCGGTCAGCAGCGGCGCCCAGATCTCGTACGTGGACGCGTCGAACGCGTGGGAGGCGTGGAACAGCACACGGTCGCCCGGCCCCACCTGCCACGACGGGTCGCGGGCGAGGTCCACCACGTTCTGGTGGGTGACGGCGATGCCCTTCGGCTCGCCCGTGGAGCCGGAGGTGAACATCACGTACGCGAGCTGCCCGGGGTGCGGTGCCCGCACGGCGGGGGCCGCGGGGGTGGGCGGAGGCATGAGCAGGACCCGCCGGCCCTCGGTCAGCTCGTGGTCGCGGAACGTCTCGTCGACCAGCATCACCGGGCTCTTCGACCGGCTCACGATGCCGCGCAGGCGCGTGACGGGATGCGCGGCGTCCAGCGGCAGGTAGGCGGCGCCCGCCTTCAGCACGCCGATGAACGCGGCGATCAGGTCCGCCGAGCGCTCCATGAGGATCGGCACCGGGGTCTCGGCGGCGACACCCGCCTCGATGAGCGCGGCGGCGGCCTGGTCGGACCGCGCGGCGAGCTCCTCGTACGTCAGCTCCTCCTCCCCGCCGGTCACCGCCACCGCGCCGGGGGCGCGGCGGGCCTGCTCCTCGAACGCCTCGACCAGCGAGCGGGCCGGCCGCGCCGGCGCGGCGCTCTCGCCCATGGCCAGCATCCGCGTCCGCTCGGCGCCGGTCAGGACGCCGATCCGGCTGATCGGGGTGCCCGTGTCGGCCAGGGCCTGGCCGAGGACGTGGATCAGGCACTCGCCGATCCGCCGGACGGTGGCGGCGTCGAAGACGCCGGTGGCGTACCCGAGCCACAGGGTCAGCCCGGCGCACGTCCCGTCGGCGGCGTGCCGCTCGCCGAACGTGAAGTCCAGGTCGAACTGCGCCGCGCCGGGGTCCGCGGTCTCGTCCGCGCAGTCCAGACCCGGGAGCGCGAGTCCCGCGTCCACACCGTTCGCCATGCCGACGGTGACCTGGACGAGGGGGTGGTGGGTGAGGGTGCGTGCGGGCTGGAGCTCCTCGACGAGGCGGTCGAAGGGGAGGTCCTGGTGGTCGAACGCCGCGAGGTCGGTGTGGCGTACGCGGTGCAGGAGATCGGTGAAGGCGGGGTCGCCGGAGAGGTCGGTGCGCAGCACGACCGTGTTGACGAAGAAGCCGACCAGATCCTCCAGCGCCTGGTCGCCGCGCCCCGCCACCATGGTGCCGAGGGGGATGTCGGTCCCGGCGCCGAGGCCGTGCAGCACGACGGCCACGGCCGCCTGCAGCACCATGAAGACGGTGACGTCGTGCTCGCGTGCCGTGCGGCGCAGCGCGGCGTGGACGGCGGCGTCCAGGTCGAGGGTGACGATGGCGCCGTCGTGCCCGGCCACCGGCGGGCGGGGCCGGTCCAGGGGCAGGGCGATCTGGTGGGGCATGCCTTCCAGGGCGGCGCGCCAGTAGCCGAGCCGGCGGTCCGTCTCCGTGGCGTCGCCGGAGCCGAGCAGGTCGTGCTGCCACAGGGCGTAGTCGGCGTACTGCACCGGCAGGGGCTCCCAGCCGGGGGCGGTGCCGGTCGTGCGGGCCCGGTACGCCTCGGCGAGGTCGCGCGTCAGGGGACGCATGGACCAGCCGTCGGCCGCGATGTGGTGCAGCACGAGGACCAGCAGGTGCTCGGACGGGCCCTCCTCGACGACCGTCATGCGGACGGGCAGCTCGGCGGCCAGGTCGAAGCGGTGCCGGGCGGCACGGCCGGCCACGTCGCCCGCGTCCTCACCGGGCCGGACGTGCTCCACGACCAGCCGGCGGGCGGCCTCGCCGGGGTCCAGCACGTGCTGGAACGGCTCGCCGCCCACCTCGCGGTACACGGTGCGCAGGGCCTCGTGGCGGTCCAGCACGTCGCGCAGGGCCTCGGTGAGCGCCGTGACGTCCAGCGGCCCGCGGACGCGGGTGCGCAGCGGCACGTTGTAGAGGGTGCCGCCCTCCAG
The DNA here is from genome assembly GCF_039871875.1 of Sphaerisporangium sp. B11E5. NCBI lineage: Bacteria > Bacillati > Actinomycetota > Actinomycetes > Streptosporangiales > Streptosporangiaceae > Sphaerisporangium > Sphaerisporangium sp. B11E5. The sequence continues at coordinate 88,255 of NZ_JBDPMD010000024.1, forward strand.
CCGGTCCAGGAACCACAGGCGGCGCTGCGCGTACGACACCGGGAGCGCCTCCGGGCGCGGGCGGGCGGTGAGCGCCGGCCGCGCGGCGCCGGCGTCCCGTTCCTCCAGCAGGTGCCGCAGGCCGTCCACCGACGGGGCGTCGAACACCGCACGCACCGGCAGCGGCACGCCGAGCACGGCCCGCACCCGGTTGACGACGCGGACCGCCAGCAGCGAGTGCCCGCCGAGCTCGAAGAAGTCGTCGTCCAGCCCCACCGACGGCACGCCGAGCACCTCGGCGAAGATGTCGCACAGCAGTTCCTCGCGCACGGTACGCGGGGCTCGTCCCTGCTCGCCCGTCTCGGCCGCGGGCGCCGGGAGCGCCGCCCGGTCGAGCTTGCCGTTGACGGTGACCGGCAGGTGGTCCACGGCCACGAGCGCCGGCACCATGTAGCCCGGGAGCGTCGCGGCGAGCCGCGCTTTGACCGCGGTGAGGTCCAGCCGGGTCCCCGGCTCGGGCACCAGGTAGCCGGCCAGGCGCTTGTCACCCGGCCGGTCCTCGCGCACCACGACCGCGCAGCGCGCGACCCCGGCCACCGCCGACAGGGCGGTCTCCACCTCGCCGAGCTCGATGCGGAAGCCGCGGATCTTCACCTGGTCGTCGCCGCGCCCGAGGAACTCCACGGTCCCGTCGGCGCGCCAGCGGGCGAGGTCCCCGGTGCGGTACATGCGCTCGCCCGGCGCGCCGAACGGGCACGCGACGAACCGCTGCGCGGTGGTGCCGGCCTGGCCGAGGTAGCCGCGCGCGAGGCCGGGGCCCGCCGCGTACAGCTCGCCCGCGACCCCGGCGGGTACCGGCTGCAGGTGTTCGTCCAGCACGTACACGTCCGTCCCTGACACCGGACGGCCGATGGTCACCGCAGAGCCCGCTTCCAGCGGGCCCCCGGTGGCGCAGACGGTGGTCTCGGTGGGGCCGTAGGAGTTGACGAGCCGGTAGCCGCCGGACCACCGCTCCAGCAGGTGCTCGCTGAACGCCTCGCTGGCCGTGATGATCGTCATGCCGGGCGGGAGCACCCCGTCGCCGAGGGCCATGAGCAGCGACGGCGTCAGCGTGACGTGGGTCACGTGCCCCGGCGAACGGCCGTCGAGCAGCGCGTCGGGGTCGCCGACGACCAGGGTGCCGCCCGTGAGCAGGGCCATGACCATTTCCCACACCGAGCCGTCGAAGCTGATGGAGGCCACCTGGAGCACACGGCTCCCCGGCCGCACGCCGTACTTCGCGAACTGCGCCACCAGCCTGGCGAGCCCGGTGTGGGTCAGCATCACGCCCTTCGGCGTGCCGGTGGAGCCGGAGGTGGAGATGACGTACGACCCGTTGCCGAGCTCAGGGCCCACCGGGGCCCGCGCGCCCGCGAAGGCGTCGAGGTCCACCTCGGCGACCCGCACCTCCCGGACGCCGGGGGCGTCGCCGAACCGGCCGTGCTCGTCCACGAGGGCCAGGACCGGCGCGGACTGCTCCAAAATCGTCCGCTTGCGTGCGAGAGGCAGGCCGGGGTCGACCGGCACGTACACGCCGCCCGCCTTGCTCACGGCGAGCAGCGCCGTCGCCAGGTCGGCGGACCTGCGCATCGACACGGCCACACACCGGTCGGGCCCCACCCCCGCCGACGCGAGGAACGCCGCCAGCCGGCCGGACCGCGCGTCCAGCTCCGCGTACGTCCACCGCACCGGGCCGTCCTCGACGGCGGGCGCGCCGGGGTCGCGGCGCACCTGGCGGGCGAACAGCTCCGGCAGGGTGGCGGGGGTGACCTCGCCGCCGCGCCCCCACCGCCCGACGATGGTGTCCCGCTCGTCGTCGTCGAGGATGTCGAGGCGGCCGACGCGGACCCCCGGGTCGGCGGCGACCTGGCGGAGCACGGAGATCAGCCGCCGGCCGAGCGCGGCGGCGGTCGCGCGGTCGAACAGGTCGGTGGCGTACCCGACGGTCAGCTCGGCGCCCCCGACGCGGCGGCCGAGCTGGAAGGACAGGTCGAACCTGGCCGTCGTCGTGGGAGGCGGGACCGCCTCGCACGTGAGGCCGTCCGCCTGGAACAGCGGGGTCTCGTCGGCGTCCTCGGCGACCACCACCACCTGGATCAGAGGGTGGTGGGTGAGGGTGCGTGCGGGCTGAAGGTCCTCGACGAGGCGGTCGAACGGCAGGTCGAGGTGGTCGAAGGCCGCGAGGTCGGCGTGGCGCACCCGCTGGAGCAGGTCGGTGAAGGCCGGGTCGCCGGAGAGGTCGGTGCGCAGCACGACCGTGTTGACGAAGAATCCGACGAGGTCGTCGAGCTGATCGTCGCCGCGCCCGGCGACGACGGTGCCGAGGGGGACGTCGGTGCCCGCGCCGAGGCGGTGCAGCACGACGGCCAGCGCCGCCTGGAAGATCATGAACACGGTGACGTCGTGCTCACGGGCGAGGCGGGCGAGCGCGGTGTGGGCGGCCTCGTCCAGGGGCAGCTCGACGGCGGCGCCCCGGTGGCTCGGCACCGCGGGGCGCGGCCGGTCCAGGGGCAGGGTGAGCTGGTGCGGCATGCCGTCCAGGGCGGCGCGCCAGAACTCCAGCAGGCGGGCCGTCTCCTCGGTGGGGGCGTCGTCGGTGCCGAGCACCTCGTGCTGCCAGAGGGTGTAGTCGGCGTACTGCACCGGCAGAGGCTCGAAGTCCGGCGCGTGCCCGCGGACACGGGCCCGGTACGCCCGCGACAGGTCCCGGGCCAGGGGCCGCATCGACCAGCCGTCGGCCGCGATGTGGTGCAGCACGACGACCAGCAGGTACCGGTCGGGGGCCTCCTCGATCACCGTCGCCCGGATCGGCGGCTCGCCCGCCAGGTCGAAACGGTGCCCGGCCGCGCGGACGGCGAGCTCGTCGGGGTCCTCGCCCGGGGCCGGGCGCACATGCTCGACGACGAGCAGCCCGGCGGCCTCGTCAGGGGCCAGCACGTGCTGGACGGGCTCCCCGCCGCTCTCCCTGACGAGGGTGCGCAGCGTCTCGTGGCGCTCCACCACGTCCCGCAGGGCACGGGTGAGCGCGGCGACGTCCAGCGGCCCGCGGATCCTCGTGTGCAGCGGCACGTTGTAGAAGGTGCCGCCCTCCAGCCGGTCCAGGAACCACAACCGCCGCTGTGCGTACGACACCGGGTACATCAGGCAGCCTTTCGAGTACTCGTGGGCAACGGTTATTCGAATACGGTGTCAGCCGCGATTTCCGTCCATCGCGGCCTTCAGGCCGGCCGGCCGCATGTCGGTCCAGTTGCTTTCGATGTAGGCGACGCAGGTGTCCCTGGACGAATCGTCGAGCCGGATTTCCCAGCCCGCGGGGACCTCGGCGAACGAAGGCCACAGGGAATGTTGTCCTTCGTCGTTGACCAGCACCTTGAACCGGCTCGTCTCGTCGTCGAAGGGATTCATCGATTTCTCCTGACCCGGTGAATAGGATCTTCCTGTGAACGCGACGCGGACAGGTTAAGCACGCGTATCGCCGCGAGACAAGGCAGGTGAGCGGCCTGTGCTGGCATGAAGATGCCACCGCGACGGCCCCGGCACGGCGGCGCTCCACGGTTACGTACTCCGCACTTTCACCAAGCTGTCAAGGTGAGTCGAGGCGTTGTCATGCCGGAACCACGTCCCTAGGGTGAGGCCCTGATAGACGTGATCGAAAGGAGTGTCCGGCTCCATGAACGCCGCTACGTTTTCCGCCGGCGACCGCGAGGGCGCGGCGGGCAGAGCGCTTTCGAAGAGTTCTGCCGGTCCTTTCGAGAACCGACCGTCATTTCATGTCCGCGCCGTTTCGGAAGAAGACGGCAGCCCTGTTTCAGAAGAGCATGCCGCCCTCGTCCCCGGCGCATGGACCCAGGGCCCGCCGGCGCCGGTGGGAACCGCCCCGGAATTCTTCGCCGAATGGGTGCGCCGCACTCCTGAGGCCCCCGCGGTGGAGGACGGCCCCACCCGCCTGACCTACGCGGAGCTGGACGCCCGCTCCACCCGCCTGGCCGCCTTCCTGACGTCCGCCGGCGTCCGCCCCGACACATACGTCGCCGTGTCGATGGCCCGCTCGGCCCACCTGATCGTGGCCATGATGGCCACGCTCAAAGCCGGCGGAGTCTACGTCCCGATCGACCCCACGTACCCGGACCCTCGCAAACGCCTGATCCTGGCCCAGGTGACCCCGCCGGTCGCCTTGGTGGACACCCCCGCCCGCCTCCCCCACACGAGCACCACCCGGCAACTGATCATCGGCGAACTCGACCTCACCCCCTCCCCGCCACCGCCCCCCACCGGAGACACCGCAGGGGTCCGCACGGTGTCGGTCGGACGTGATTCCGCAGGGTTAGTCGGTGACGGCCTGGTGGGACCTGGTGTGGGCGGTCCGGGGGAGGGTGCCGCGGGGGTCCGCGCGGTGTCGGTCGGGGGTGGTTCCGCAGGGTTTGTCGGTGACGGCCTGGTGGGGCCTGGTGTGGGCGGTCCGGGGGAGGGTGCCGCGGGGGTCCGTGCGGTGTCGGGTGGAGGTGGTTCCGCAGGGTTTGCCGGGGTCGATCTGGTGGGGCCTGGTGTGGGCGGTCCGGGGGAGGGTGCCGCGGGGGTCCGCGCGGTGTCGGGTGGGGGTGGTTCCGGAGGGCCCGTACCGGGGGACCCGGCGGGGCCCGCTTTGGACGGCGGGGCGTATGTCATCTATACGTCCGGGTCGACCGGGCGTCCCAAGGGCGTCATGGTGTCCCACGCCGGGATCGGGCGGCTGGTCGCACGGTTCGGGCAGTTCGGGGCGGGGCCGGGGGCGCGGGTGCTCCAGGTCGCGTCGATCGGGTTCGACGGGTCGGTGTGGGAGATGTTCATGGCCCTGCTGACCGGTGGCACGGTCGTGGTGGGCGATCCCCAGGAGTTGCTGACCGGGCGGGCGCCCGAGAACGTCACGCACGTGACGCTGACGCCCTCGACGCTGGCGACGCTCCCCGAGCACGTCCTGCCTGAGGGCACGGTGGTGATCACGGCGAGCGAGGCGGCGACCGGGCATCTGGTGGAGCGGTGGGCCGGCCGGTTCGCGCTGGTGAACTCCTACGGCCCGACCGAGACGACGGTGTGCGCCACCGGTGGGCCGCTGCTCGCCGGCGACGAGGTCACGATCGGCGTTCCGGTCCCCGGCACCGACGTGTTCGTGCTCGACGAGCGCCTGCTGCCGGTCCCCGCCGGGGTGACGGGCGAGCTCTACGTGGCCGGCCCGGGCCTCGCCCGCGGCTACGTGGGACGGCCCGACCTGACCGCGGAGCGTTTCGTCGCCTGCCCGTACGGCCCGCCCGGCGGCCGCATGTACCGCACCGGCGACCTCGCGGCGTGGACCCCCGACGGCAGGCTCCTCTTCGCCGGCCGCGCCGACGACCAGGTCAAGATCCGCGGCTTCCGCATCGAGCCCGCCGAGGTCGAGAACACCCTGATGACCCACCCCGGCGTCGCCCAGGCCGCCGTCATCGTCCGCGAGGACGTCCCCGGCAGCAAACACCTCGTCGCCTACGTCGTCCCCGCCACCCCGTCCACCGGCCACGAGGGCGTCCCGTCCCGGGAGGACCATCCCGCCGCCCTGTCCACCGGCCACGAGGGCGTCCCGTCCGCGTCCCGGGAGGACCATCCCGCCGCCCTGTCCACCGGCCACGAGGGAGTCCCGTCCGCGTACCGGGAGGACCACCCCGCCGTCCCGTCCACCGCCCGCGGAGATGTCCCGGATGTCCCGTCCGTGTATCGGGAGGACCACCCCGCCGCCCCGTCCGCGCCTCGGGCGGACGCCTCCGGCGGGCTCCGGGAGGACTGGGAGCAGGTGGTGGAGGAATGGCGGCAGGGGGCCGACGCCCTGTACCGCGACGAACCGGGGGTGGCGTTCGGTCAGGACTTCTCCGGATGGGACAGCCGCCGCACCGGTGGTCCCATCCCGCTCGCCGAGATGCGTGAGTGGCGTGCGGCGACGGTGGAGCGGGTGCTCGCGCTCCGGCCCCGCAGGGTGCTGGAGATCGGGATCGGCACCGGACTGGTCCTCGCCGAGGTGGCGCCGCACTGCGCCGAGTACTGGGGCACCGATCTGTCGCCCGTCGTCGTCGAGCGGGTGCGTGCCCATGTGGCGGCCGATCCGGCGCTCGCCGCGCGTGTGCGGCTGCGGCACCTGCCCGCGCACGACATGGACGGGCTGCCGGACGGCCACTTCGACGTCGTGGTGATGAACTCGCTCATCCAGTACTTCCCGGACGCGGACTACCTGACCGGCGTGCTCGGCCACGCCCTGGACAAGCTCACCCCCGGCGGCGCGGTGTTCGTCGGCGACATCCGCGACGCGCGCCTGCTGCGGTGCTTCTGGAGCGCCGTCGAGCACCGCCGCGCCGGGGCAGGCGCCACCCAGGACGCCGTGCGCGCCGCCGTCGAGCGGCGCGTCGCCCAGGAGGGGGAACTCCTGGTCGGCCCGGACTACTTCACCGCCCTCCGCGCTCTGCACGACTCCATCGGCGCCGTGGACATCAGAGTCAAACGCGGCCACGCGGACAACGAGCTGAACGCCTACCGGTACGACGTGACCCTGCACAAGAAGCCCGCCCGCCCGGCCACCTTCGAGGCGGGTCCCGTCGTCACCTGGGGCGAGCACGGCGTCGGCCTGCCCGACGTCGAACGGCTGCTCACCGTGGAACGGCCGCCGTCCCTGCGGGTGAACCGCGTGCCGAACGGCCGCCTCGCACGGGACGTCGAGCTGACGCGCGCCCTGTACGGGGTCGCGGACCTCGGGGACGGCGGCGGCCCTGCCCTTGAGGACGATGGCGGCGCGGACTCTCGGGGCGGCGGCCCGGCCCCTGGGGACGATGGCGGCGCGGACTCTCGGGGCGGCGGCCCGGCCTTTGAGGACGGCGGCGGCGTGGATCCCGAGGAGTTCCATCGGCTCGGGGAGCGCCTCGGCTACACCGTCGTGGCCACCTGGACCGGCGGCGACGCCGAGGGTGCGCTGGACTACGTCTTCGCCGGCGGCACGCCGCCGGTCGCCTGGGAGATCTACACACCGGCCGGCCCTGGCGTTTACACCAACGACCCCGGCGGTGCCCGCAGGAACGCCGCGCTCGCGCCGGCCCTGCGCGACCACGCCCGCGCGTCGCTGCCCGAGTACATGGTGCCGCTGGTGATGGTGGTGGACCGGCTGCCGGTCACCGTGAACGGCAAGCTCGACCGGGCGGCGCTGCCCGCGCCGGTGTACGAGACGGGCGGCCGGGGGCCGCGGTCGGTGCGCGAGGAGTTGGTGTGCGACATCTTCGCCGAGGTGCTCGGTGTGCCGTCGGTGGGGGTGGACGACGACTTCTTCGCCCTCGGCGGTCATTCCCTGCTGGCCGTCCGCGTCGTCAACAAGATCCATGCCGTGCTGGGCGTCTCCCTCGCCGTGCGCGCGGTGTTCGACGCCCCCACCGTGGAACGCCTGCTCCACCTGCTTGAGCGCCACGACCCCGGCCGCACCCGTCCCGCACTCACCGCGCGGCCACGCCCCGAGCGGGTCCCGGTGTCGTACGCCCAGCGCCGTTTGTGGTTCCTCGACCGGCTGGAGGGCGGCGTCGCCTACAACGTGCCGCTGCACACCCGCGTCCGCGGCCCCCTGGACGTCGCCGCGCTGACCGGAGCCCTGCACGACCTGCTGGAACGCCACGAGACCCTGCGCACCCTCATCCGCGAGGCCGACGGGGAACCGTTCCAGCACGTCCTGGACCCGAGCGAGGCTGCCCGCCTGCTGACCGTCGAGCACGTCCGGCCGGGCGAGCCCCCGTGCGCCGTCGCCGGCCACGTCCGGGAGCCCGGTGAGGACACCCGTGACATCGCCCGCCGTGCCGCGCGCCGCCGCTTCGACCTGGCCGCCGAGCTGCCGATCCGGGTGACGGTCGTCGAGGAGGGCCCGTCCGATCACCTGCTGGTCGTCGTCTTCCACCACATCGCCGCCGACGGCTGGTCCATGCGCCCCATGGCGCGCGACCTCGCCGAGGCGTACCGGGCCCGCGTGAACGGCGCCGTCCCGGACCGGCACCCCCTGCCGCTCCGGTACACCGACCACACCCTGTGGCAACACGAGCTGCTCGGCCCCGAGGACGCCCCCACCGAGCAGGCCGCCCGGCAGCTCGCCTACTGGCGCGCCGCCCTGGACGGCATGCCCCACCAGCTCACCCTGCCCCTGGACCGGCCACGCCCCGCGACCCCGAGCCACGACGGCGGCGCCGTGGAGCTGACCCTGGACCCGGCCGTCCACGCCGCGCTGCGCCGCACGGCACGCGAGCACGACGTGACCCCCTTCATGGTCGTGCAGGCGGCCCTGGCCGTCGTGCTGCACCGTCTCGGCGCCGGGACGGACATCCCTCTCGGCACCGTGGTCGCCGGGCGCACCGACGAGCAGCTCGACGACCTCGTCGGCTTCTTCGTCAACACCCTGGTGCTGAGGACGGACGTCTCGGGCGATCCCTCGTTCACCGATCTCCTGCACCGGGTCCGCCACACCGACCTCGCGGCGTTCGACCACCAGGACCTCCCCTTCGACCGCCTCGTCGAGGAGCTCCAGCCCGCACGCACCCTCACCCACCACCCCCTCATCCAGGTCTGCCTCACCGTCCACGACGACCTCGACACCACCACCGGGTTCCCCCTGCCGGGCCTTTCGTGCGCGTTCGAACCGTCCGGCCAGGAGGTCGCCCGTTTCGACCTGGACCTCACGGTGACCGGCGACCGGCTGCGGATCACCTACGCGACCGACCTGTTCGACCGCGTCACCGTGGACACCCTGGCCGAGCGCCTGCTGAACGTCCTGACCCAGGCCGCCGCCGCGCCGCGGGCCCCGATCGGCCGCCTCGACGTGCTCACGCCGCACGAGCGCCGCCGCCTCGCCGCCTTCAACGACACCGGCGCCCCGCAGCCGCCGCGCACGGTGCCCGCGCTGTTCGCCGCGCGGGCCGCGAGCACCCCGGACGCTTCCGCGGTGCTGCACGACGCCGGACGGCTCACCTACCGCGAGCTGCACGAGCGCTCCGACCGGCTGGCCCGTGAGCTGCTGCGCGCCGGGGTACGGCCCGACGCGCCGGTCCCGCTGCTGATGCGCCGCTCGCCGGAGCTCGTCGTGGCGATCCTCGGCGTGCTCAAGGCAGGGGCCGCGTACCTGCCCCTGCACACCGACCAGCCCTTGGCGCAACTGCGCGCGGTGCTGGGCACGGTCACCGCCCCGGTGCTGCTCACCGACTCCGCTCACCGCACCCACGAGCTGACCGCCGGCCGCCACGTCGTCACCGTCACCGCCGCCGGCGAGGCGCCCGCGGACGACCCGGCACCGCTGCCGGAGGTGGACCCCCGGCAGCTCGCCTACGTGATGTACACCTCCGGGTCCACAGGGGAGCCCAAGGGCATCGCCGTCACCCACCAGAACCTCGCCGACCTCGCGCTCGACCCCTGCTGGCAGGTCGGCCCCGGCGACCGGGTGCTGTTCCACGCCCCGCACGCCTTCGACGCCTCCGTCTACGAGATCTTCGCCCCCTTGCTGCGCGGCGCGGCGATCGCCGTCGCGGGCACCGAGCTGCTCGACCCGGCCGCGTTCGAGGCCGTGCTCACCCGGCACGAGGTGACCCACCTGTCCCTCACCGCCGGCCTGTTCCGCGTGCTCGCCGAGGACGCCACCAAGGCGTTCGGCGGCCTCACCGAGGTCACCACCGGCGGCGACGTCATCGCCCCCCAGGCCGTCGGCCGCGTGCTGCGCGAGCACCCCGGTCTCGTCGTGCGCACCACGTACGGCCCCACCGAGACCACTCTCTGCGTCACCCAGGAGCCGCACACCACCCCGGGCGACGACACCGCCCCTGTGCCGCTCGGCCGCCCGCTGGACGGCACCCGCGTGCACCTGCTCGACCACCGGCTGCGGCCCGTGCCGCCGGGCACCGAGGGCGAGATCTACCTCGCCGGGGCGGGCCTGGCCCGCGGCTACATCGGGAAGCCCGCGCTCACGGCCGGACGTTTCGTCGCCGACCCCTCCGGCCCGCCCGGCGCCCGCATGTACCGCACCGGGGACCTCGCGCGCTGGACCGCCGCGGGCGAGCTGATCTTCACAGGGCGGGCCGACGACCAGGTCAAGATCCGCGGCTTCCGCGTCGAGCCCGGCCAGGTCGAGGCGGCGTTCGCCGGGTTCCCCGGCGTCGGGCAGGCCGCCGTCGTCACGGGTGAGGACCCCGCCGGCGGCACCCGGCTCATCGCTTACGTCACCCCGGCGCCCGGCGCGTGCGAGGACCCCGACCCGGCCGTGCTGCACGCCGAGGCCGCGCGGGTGCTGCCCGACTACATGGTGCCGGCCGCGACCGTCGTGCTCGCGACGCTGCCCGTCACCCCGAACGGCAAGCTCGACCGCGCCGCGCTGCCCACCCCGGTGACGGCCCCCGCCGGCCGCGGCCCGCGCACGCCGCGCGAGGAGCTGCTGTGCGGCCTGTTCGCCGAGGTGCTGGGACTGCCGAGGGTCGGCGCCGACGTGAGCTTCTTCGACCTCGGCGGGCACTCCTTGCAGGTGGGGCGGCTCGTCAACCGGATCCGCACGGTGCTCGGCGTGGAGATCGGCATCCGCGCGGTCTTCGACGCCCCCACGGTGGCGAGGCTCGCGGAGCGGGTCGACGAAGCACGCCCGGCCCGACCGAAGCTGCGGCGCAGAACGCACGCGGACCAGCGTGGCGGCATGCCGTGAACCTGACCGACCAACCAAGGAGTGAGTAGTGCCAGTACCTCCTGTCCTCCTCAAGGAAGACGAACTTCTCCAGGACGAGACGTCCGGCTCCGCCTACGAGACCGCCAGGGACCTCTCGAAGTACCTCCTCATGCACTACGGCACCGTCGAGGACGCCTTCGAACGCCCCCACCACCCCCTGGCGCCCTCGCACGGCTTACCGGCCCGGTTGTCGGAGCTGCTGGAGGTGGCGGCGCTGCGCAGCGGCACGCGCGTGAACGCCGTGCTCGACGTGGGGTGCAGCGTGGGCGGCATCTCGCACGCGCTGAGCAGGTGGGTGCGGGACGTGGTGGTCGGCATCGACGCGAGCGTGCGCTCCATCGAGGTGGCCCAGTCCCTGACCCGTCACGGCGGCGGCACGTTCAGCGTCGCGCAGCTCGGCCCGTTCTTCCGCGAGATCAGCTTCACCCTCCCCGCCGCCGAGCACCGCGCGCGCGTCGAGTTCGAGGTGAGCGACGCCTGCGCGCTCGCCACCCCGCGCCGGCCGTTCGACGCCGCCGTCTTGTCCAACGTCCTCGACCGGGTGAGCGACCCCCTGGTCTGCCTGCGGCAGTTCACCGACTCCGACGCCCTGCTGCGCCCCGGCGGCCTCCTGATGATCGCCTGCCCCTGGTCGTGGTACCCCGAGTTCAGCCCGCCGGAGGCCTGGCTCGGCTCCGCCGGCGACTGCGTCACCAGCGAGCAGGCGCTGAAGAACTTCCTGTCAGGGCACATGGAGCTGCTGCTGGAGAAGGACGAGCCCGGCGTGCTCTGCCAGAACCCCCGCGAGTACGACTACTTCGAGGCCCACGTCACCGTCTGGCGCAAGCGGTGACGTCCCACCCCGGCCGGTAGGGACCGGTCCGTGTCCCCGCGCGGGTGCCGGTGTCGCAGCGGCGGACCCCCGGCCGCCCATCAGCACCCGCAGGGCGCGGCTCGCCGGCATCGCCCTGTCCCGCCACCGACGCCGGCGGGGCCCGCACCGCTCTGTAACGTATCGCCGCGCCGCCGGGCTCATCGGCCGCGCGGCGCGTAGGCCGGCACCGCGCTCAGGTCCACGTCGGCGTCCGGCCATCGCCGCCGCAGCGCCTCGGCCGCGCGCCACGCCCAGCCGGCGAGGCGGGGCAGTGCACGGAAGGCGCCCGCCGTGCGGGCGGCCGCCTCCAGCGTGGCGACGAGCTGCGGCCGGCTGCCGTCCCCCGGCGCCCGGCCGTCGAGCGTGGGCACCCGGCACAGCCGCACCAGCGCGTACGACACGCACGCCGCCGCGAGCCCCCGCCCGTACCGCGCGTCGTCCTGCGCCTCGGGCACCCCCGCCGCGAGCGCACGCCGGTAGGCGTCCCCGGCTCCGATACCGATCGCGTCCCCGACCGACAACCACCCGGGCCCGGGGACGAACAGGCACACGGCGTCATGCAGGGCGTGCGTGTACCCCGCGAACTCGAAGTCGATCAGCCGCGCGTCCGGCGCCCCCGACGCGTGCACCAGCACGTTGTTCGCCTCCGGATCGCCGTTGCTCAACGCCAGGAACCCCCGCGGCTCGGCGAGCTCCCCGAGCGCCACCTCCAGCTCACGCCCGGCGCCTCCGGAGATCTCCGCCCCGATCCGCGCCGCGACCCGGATCCCCTCGTCACGGAACCCGCTCCACCGTCCCGCGCGGTCGGCCGCCGGGTCGACCGCCCCGAGCGCGGCCCGGCGCGCGTAGTAGTCCTCCGCCCGCCCCGCGCTCGCCGCGCCGAGCTCCCCGCGCACCCGGGCGAACGCGAGAAGCCGCTCCCTGTGCGCCGCCGCCCCGCCTTCCCGCAGCACCCCGTCCAGCGGCACCCGCGGCCCGAGGTCCTCCAGCACCACCACGCCCGTGGCGATGTCGGCGGTGATGAGCCGGGGCGCCGCCCCGAAACCGAGGTCGTCCGCAAGGAACCGCAGGGCGGCCACCTCGGTCCGCACCCGCCACCGCGCGCTCCGCGTGCGGTCCGGATGCGCCCGCACCCATTTGACGATCAACCGCTCCGGGACGCCCGGCCCCGCCAGCCGCACCCGGGCGACCTCCCACGGCTCCAGCCGTTCCCACGCGGTCGCCGCGACGGCCGCGGGGGCGTAGCGGCGCGCCAGAAGGGCCTCCGCCGCCGCACGGCTCACCGATCGGGCCGGTTCGTCACGAGGCATGCCGTGTCCACATCCGGCACCTTATCGCCGTGGTCCGTTCCCGGGCCGGACCGCGGATCGCGGGATCCGAGATACGCGAAGCCGCATGGAGGATGGTCCGGACGCATAAAGTGAGAGCTGTCCCGCGGTGCTCCTTCGAGTCGGTTAGGGGGTACGACGCGCATGGACCTCTCGGTGAGGTTGGTCGACCAGAGGGGACGCTCCGCCACCGTCGCGATCACCGGCGAACTCGACGTCTCGGGCAGCGCCCTGGCGAAGGGTTTCCTGATGTCGCTGATCGGCGAGGGGTGCCTGCACCTGCTTGTCGACATGACCGACCTGCGCTTCTGCGACGTGGGGAGCGCCCGGGCCCTCGGTGACGTGCACGCGAGGCTGCGTGGGGAGAACGGCAACCTCATCGTGGTGAGCAACCCGCGGGTGGGCCGGATGCTCACCCTGGTGTGGCCCGGCGGCCCGCCCACCTACCCGAAGGTACTCATGCTGGACGTTCCTGAGCCGAACCTCCAGAGGACCGTCGCGGGTGCCGTCCTACCCGGCCGCCGCCACCATCCCCTGGTCCGCGGCCTAACCCGTCCACGGCCCGCGTCCCGGCGCCCCGCGCCGCCGCCGCCAGAGGCGCCTCTTCCCGCGCAGCCCCCGGCCGCGCCGTCCGCGCCCTCCCCGCCCGTGCCGTCCCCCCTCCTGGCGGTGGCGCGGGACACCGTGTCGGAGCGGCGGGCGGTGCTGGAACGATCGAGGCGGCTGCGGGAGCAGGCCGCCCGGCAGCTCATGGTCATGCGGCAGCAGGCGGAGCTCACCTGCAACGTCCTGACCGAGGTCCACGAACGCCTCGCCGCCCTGCACGAGACGTTGCGCGCCCGCCCGCGTCCCTGTGCCGCTCCCGCGCTTTCCCGCGACGGCGAGGATCACCACAGCCAGGCGGAGAAGTTCCGCCGCCACGCCGCCTCGTCGGCCGGACCCCGGGTGGGGGCCGCTCCGGCGGCCGGAGCGGCCCCGCATGTCACTGGCGGCCCTGAAGCGCCTTGACGTTGTCGCCGAACGTCCACTCGCGCGACCCGTCCCAGTTGACGGACCAGGTCATCAGGCCCTTGAGCCGGCCGCCGAAGGCGTTCCAGCTCTGGGACACCAGCGACGGCGCCATGTAGCCGCCGCCGGCTCCGCTCTGGGCGGGCAGTCCGGGCACCTGCTTGTCGTAGGGGACCCTGATCGTCGTTCCCTGGATGACCAGGCCGGTGTCCAGGCAGGTGGTCTGGGCGGTGAAGCCCTGCACCGTGCCCGCGGCGTAGGAGTCGCCTGAGCAGCCGTACATGCTGCCGTTGTAGTACTGCATGTTCAGCCACCACAGGCGGCCGTTGTCGGCGTACTTCTTGATGATCGGCAGGTACGCGCCCCAGATGGAGCCGTAGGTGACGCTGCCGCCGGTGACGTACGCCGTCTCGGGCGCCATGGTGAGGCCGAAGTTGGACGGCATCTGGGCGAGCACGCCGTCGATGACGCGGATGAGGTTGGCCTGCGACGTGGACAACTGGTTGATGGTGCCGCTGCCGGTGAGGCCGGTCTCGATGTCGATGTCGATGCCGTCGAAGTTGTACCGCTTGAGTATCGGCACGACGGTGGCGACGAAGCGGTCGGCGACGGCGCCGGAGCTCAGGTCGATGCCGGCGGTCGCCCCGCCGATGGACATCAGGATCGTCGCCCCGGCGGCCTTGGCCTGGCACATCTCGGCGGGGGTGGCGACCCGGACGGTGGCGTCCATGCCGTCCTCCCACAACACGGTGCCGTCGGAGCGGATGACAGGGAACGCCGCGTTGATCACGTTGTAGCCGTGCTGCCTGATGCGCGGGTCGGTGATCGGGATCCAGCCGAGCGGCGGGTGCACGCCGTTGGACGCGCCGTCCCAGTTCTCCCAGTACCCCTGCAGGACCTTCCCGCCCGGTCGCGACTTCACCGCGCAGGTGCTTCCCGTCGGCGTAGGCGTCGGGGTGGGTGTCACGGTCGGCGTCGGCGTGGGGGTCCGGGTGGGGGTGGCGGTGGGTGTCGGCGTGGGGGTGCCCGGGGGCGTGCCGGGGCCGTCGAAGCTGACGTCGTCGGCGTAGTAGGTGCCCTGGCCGTACCACCCGTGCAGGTAGATCTGCGCGCTGGTCTGGCCCGCCGCGGTGGTGAAGGCGACGGTGAGCCGCGTGTACGCCGCCGCCGACGTCCACGTGGACCCGCCGCCGTTCACGCCGAGGTACACGTGGTTGCCCCGCACCCAAGCGGTCAGGCTGTAGGCGGTGCTCGGCTGCACGGTCACCGTCTGCGTGCACCGGGCGTTGTCGGACGCGCTCGCCGCTCCGGCGAGCGCCCGGGCTCCCGAGCGGACCGGCGAGCTCACCACGGACCCCAGCCCGCCCGTGCAGGACCACGGCGAGAGGGACCCGCTCTCGAAGCCCGGGTTGGCCAGGAGGTTGGCGGCCTGGGCCGACGTCTGCACGACGAGGACCCCGAGGAGCGCCAGCGACAACGCGACGGCCGTCGCCGGCAGACGGAGGGTTCGTTCCATGACGTCGGCCCTTCTGTCGCGCCTTACTTATAGGAAAGTTTCCTAAGAGTGTCGTGATCGTAGCTCCGCCGGCAATGTCGTACAAGGCCCAAAACCGGAGGTTAACCTCAAGTCATGGGAATCACGCCTCCGGAGACGACGGAGCGGCGGCCGGAGCTCGACGCGATCCGCACCCTGGTGGTGCTCGGGCTCGTGTTCTTCCACTCGGCGCTGGTGTTCGACACCCGGGACGACTTCTACGTCAAGAACGCCGAGACCACCGACCTCACGACGAGCGTCGCGGCGATCACGGCGGTGTGGGCGATGCCGGCGCTCTTCCTCATCGCCGGGCTCGGCTCGTGGCACTCGTTGCGCCGCTCGGGCCCGGGCGGGTTCGCCGTCAAGCGCCTGCTGCGGCTCGGCCTGCCGCTGCTGGTGGGCACGGTCACGATCGTCCCGATCCCCCAGTGGCTGCGGCTGCGGGCCGACCCGGCGTACCACGAGTCGTACCTCGCCTTCCTGCCCCGGTTCTTCGACGTGCGCCTCGACCTCCCGGACTTCCCGTTCGTGCTTTCCGGGGAGCACTTCGAGACCGGGCACCTGTGGTTCCTGGTCCTGCTGCTGGCGTTCTCCCTCATGCTGGCGCCCGGGGCGCGCCTGTTCCCCCGGGAGCGCGCCGGCCGGGTCCGCGAGGCGCTGGCCCGGGTGGCGGAGCGGCGTGGCGGGGCACTGCTCCCGGCGGTGCCGGTCGCGGCGGTCAGCGCGGCGGCGGGCCTTGAGGAGGGGTTCGCCGCGTGGCACCGCTGGGCGTACCTGCTGTTCTTCCTGTACGGCTTCGTGCTCGCCTCCGACGAGCGGTTCCGCGTGGCGATGCGCCGCGACGCGGTGGCGGCCGGCGTGCTCGCCCTGGTGCTGTTCCCCGTCGGGATGGTCGCGTTCCTGACCGCCGCCGGAGTGCCGGGCGCCGACCCGTTCACCGACCCGGACCCGCTCGCCACCGCCGCACGCGCCCTGTACGGCGCCACCGGCTGGTTCCTGGTCGTCGCCGTCATCGGCCTGCTCGACCGCCGCCGCCGGGCGCCGCGTGAGGACGTCCCCGACGGCGCGGGCCGGAAGGTGTACGCCTACCTCGCCGTCGCGGCCCTGCCGCTGTACGTCCTGCACCAGCCGATCGTCGTCGCGGTCGCGTACGGCGTGGTGCGGTGGAGCGCGCCGATCGCCGTCAAGTACGCCGTCATCGTCACCGTGTCGCTGGCCCTGACGGTCGCGGCCTACGAACTGCTGGTCCGCCGCACCCGGGCCACCCGCGCCCTGTTCGGGGTGCCGGGAAGCCGGGCGAGGTCCTGAGCCCCGGGCCCGGCTCCCGGCGTGTGTGCCGCCTATGACGGACGAAGGGCGCATATCTCCCGGTCAGCCGGAGATATGCGCCCTCGGAACCGTGCCACGGTCGCCAGACGTCGGACGACGTGGTGAGGTTGACGCCGGCCGGATCGGCCGGGTGGTTGTCTTCTGCCGTGCTCCACCTTTCGCGGGCTCGCACGTGGCGCGTGCGAGCCCGCGGAAGATGCCAGTGGAGGAATGGACAAGATCGTGAGCCGCCCTTGTGACCGCTAACATAGATTTCTCGTCAACAGGCCCGCAAGACCAGGGATTCGCTCCGGTGAGCGCCGTACGCGCCGCGCGGGGAACGAGCTCGCAAAAAGCGAGCTTTAGCTGGGGAAATGTCAGGGAAGCCGTTCGGGGCGCGGATCGGCCGACATGACCATGACATGAATGTTTCGTCTTGACTACGGAACTGTTATCGCTCACAGTCATGTATCGAGCCGCCCCACCCCCCAACTCCAAAGGAGAATCATGATTCCCATTGGTGTGCCCTGGCGGGCGGTGCCCAGGCGGCGAAGTCTGTGGTCGCGGGTCGCCGCCGTCGTCGTCGCGATGCTGCTGGCCGGCACCGCCGCGGCGGTGAACACCTCGACCGCCTCGGCGGCGACCGTCGACACCAACGCCTGGTACGTGCTGGTCAACCGCAACAGCGGCAAGGCCCTGGACGTGTACAACATGTCGACCGCCGACGGTGCTCGTATCACTCAGTGGACGCGTAACGACGGCACCAACCAGCAGTGGCAGTTCGTCGACTCCGGTGGCGGCTACTACCGGCTGAAGTCCCGTCTGTCGGGCAAGGTGCTCGACGTCTACAACTTCTCCACCGCCAACGGCGCGGCCATCGTGCAGTGGACCGACGGCAACGGCACCAACCAGCAGTTCCGCCTGGCCGACTCGGCCGGCGGGTACGTGCGGCTGATCAACCGCAACAGCAACAAGGCCGTCGAGGTCCAGAGTGCGTCCACCGCCGACGGCGGCAACATCGTGCAGTACGACGACTGGGGCGGCAACAACCAGCAGTGGCAGCTCGTCCAGGTCGGCGGCGGCAACCCCACGCCGACGCCGACGCCGACCGGTGGTGGCGGCACCTACAACAACCCGGTGGTCTGGCAGGACTTCCCCGACGTCGACATCATCCGGGTCGGCGACGCCTACTACATGTCGTCCTCGACCTTCCACTACTCGCCGGGCGCGCCGATCCTGCGCTCCTACGACCTGGTGAACTGGGAGTTCGCGGGCCACTCGGTGCCGACGCTGGACTTCGGCAACAAGTACAGCCTGGTCGGCGACCGCGCCTACGTCGACGGCATCTGGGCCTCGGCCTTCGGGTACCGCCAGAGCAACAACCAGTTCTACTGGATCGGCTGCATCGACTTCGCCCGGACGCACGTCTACTCCTCCTCGTCGGTCGAGGGCGGGTGGCAGCGTCGTGCGACCATCAACAACTGCTACTACGACGCGGGCCTGCTCGTGGACGACAACGACACCATGTACGTCGCCTACGGCAACTCGAACATCAGCGTCGCCCAGCTCTCCGCCGACGGCACGAGCCAGGTGCGGACGCAGCAGGTGTTCACCACGCCGTCCAGCGTGGGGACGCTGGAGGGGGCGCGCTTCTACAAGCGCAACGGGGCCTACTACATCTGGCTCACCCGCCCCGCCAACGGCCAGTACGTCCTGAAGTCCACCAACGGCCCGTTCGGCCCGTACGAGATGCGCCAGGTGCTGCTCAACATGCAGGGCCCCATCTCCGGCGGCGGCGTGCCGCACCAGGGCGGGCTCGTGCAGACGCAGACCGGCGCCTGGTACTACATGGCGTTCGTCGACGCCTACCCCGGTGGCCGGGTGCCCGCCATGGCTCCGATCACCTGGACGGCCGACGGCTGGCCGGTCGTGACGACCGTCAACGGCGCCTGGGGCGCCACCTACCCGCGCCCGAACCTGCCCACACGCCAGGTCAAGCCGCTGACCGGCACCGACACCTTCTCCGGCACGGCGCTCGGGCCGCAGTGGGAGTGGAACCACAACCCCGACACCACCAAGTACTCGGTGAACAACGGCCTGACCCTGCAGACCGCCACCGTCACCAACGACCTCTACAACGCACGCAACACCCTGACCCACCGCACGCAGGGACCGTCCTCCACGGCCACCATCGAGCTGGACTACTCCACGATGCGCGACGGTGACCGCACAGGTCTCGCGATCCTGCGCGACTCCTCGGCCTGGATCGGGGTCAGACGTGACAACGGCGCCACCCGTGTGGTGATGACCAACGGCCTGAGCATGAACAGCAGTTGGAACACCACAAGTACCGGGACCGAGGTCGCGTCCGCGGCTGTCTCGGGCGGCCGGATCTGGCTGCGTGCCAACGCCGACATCCGGCCGGGAACCGGCAGGCAGGCCCGCTTCTCCTACAGCACCGACGGGGTGAACTTCACCTCGTTCGGCTCGGCGATGACCCTGGGCAACGCCTGGCAGTTCTTCCCGGGCCACCGGTTCGGCATCTTCAACTACGCCACCCAGGCCCTCGGCGGCGCCGTCACCGTGCGGAAGTTCGACCTGACGACGCCCTGACCCCCCGATCGTGGTGACCGGCGGCTGTGTTTTCCGGAACGGCCGCCGGTCGTCACACCACCGAGGTGCTCAGCCCGTCCAGTGCGAGCTTGAGCACCGGCGCGACCGTCCCGCCGAAGGCCGCACGGGCTTCCGGCGTGGCGGCCTCGCGTGGGTCCACGGCGCCGGAGAAGCGGTAGTTGAGGAAACTCACCACCCGCAGATCGCTCAGCACCAGCCAGGCGTACGCCAGGTCGGGGTGCTCGGGCGGGTTCCCGAGCACCAGCCCGCTGCCGTTGAGCGGCTCGTACGGCCCGGTGAGCGCCGGCGCGGCGAAGCCGTACAGGCCGGTGGGCGCGGCGTCGCGCGGGTGGAAGTTGTGGCGATGGGTCACGAAGAACAGGTAGTACGTCGAGTCCTGCACGACGATGTGCGGCCGCTCGATCTCATGGTTGATCCCCTCGGCCACCAGCAGCGGCGGCCCGAGCGACCAGCCGCCTGGCCGGGCGCCGGCGAGTGCGATCGCCCCCATGAACCCGCCGTCCCACGGGACCGAAGCGGCGATCAGGAGGTGTTCGCGCCCGTCGGCGGGGTCGCGGAACCAGCCGGGGTCACGGAAGGCACGGATACGGCCGGGCGCCCCCTCCACCTCGTCGGCCGGCAGGTACGTGCCGCCGTTCGAGCGCAGGATCTCCTGGTGCGCCACGTCCCGGTCCAGGCTCACCCGGCCGTCCGCGGTGAGCAGCCGGGGCCGGGCCTCCACGACGCGCTGGGAGAACGTCTGCCATGGCTCGCCGCGCCGGCCCGCCGCGGTGTAGAACACCGAGACGGTGCCGTCCGGTCTGCGCACCGCCGACCCCGACCACTCGCGGCTCCCCAGGGACGCGCCGTCGGCGAACACGTGCCCGAGGTCCGTCCAGCCGTCGGCGTCCCTGCCGAGCAGGTGGAGCCGGGCGTGGCCGTGGCGCTCCTCGGGGTGCCCGGCGGCGGGCGCCGACAACGTCATCCACAACTCCTGGCCGAGCACGGTGGACGGCGAGCCGTCCTCCTCCTGGACCGGCCACAGGTCCCACACGTCGTCGTGCGGCAGCACACGCGGCGCGGGCCAGTCGGTCACGGCCGGCACGGTCGTCGCGGCGCTGCCGGTGAGCAGGCCGAGGTGCCGCCGCGTCCACCGCGCCGGCCTGATGTCGTTCACGCGGTCTCCTCGGCGTGGCGCAGCGCGTCCCGTGCCAGCTCGACGGCGCCGGTGACGCCGGAGCGGTCGCCGAGGGACGGCGCGACCAGGTAGCAGTCGAGCGTTGGCGCCTCCGGGTACCCGGCGGCGAGCGCGGCCACACGTTCCCGCACCCGGGCGAGCAGACCGGGGCGCTTGGCGACACCGCCGCCCACGATGACGCGCTCGGGCGACAGCGCGTACGTCAGGTTGACGACGGCCAGGGCCAGGTAGCCGGCTTCGAGCTCCCAGGCCGCCGCGTCGTCCAGCTCTTCGGGCGGGCGCCCCCACCTGCGGCGCATCGCCGCGCCGGACGCGAGCCCTTCCAGGCAGTCCCCGTGGTAGGGGCAACTCCCGGGGAACGGGTCGGCGGGGTCGCGGGGCACGCGGGTGTGCCCGAACTCGGGGTGCAGCAGGCCGTGCAGCGGCCGTCCGCCCACCATGGCGCCCACGCCGATGCCGGTGCCGACCGTCATGTACGCGAACGTGCCGAGCCCCGCCCCGGCGCCGTGCCGCCACTCGCCGAGCGCGGCGGCGTTGACGTCGGTGTCCAGGCCGACCGGGACGTCGAGCGCGGTGCGCAGCGGCGAGACGACGTCGGTGTACGCCCACCCCGGCTTGGGGGTCTTCGTGATGTGGCCGTAGGCGGGCGAGTCCCTGCGCAGGTCGACCGGGCCGAACGTGCCGACGCCGATCGCCGCCGGCGGCTCGTGCCGCCGGAAGAAGCGGACGGCGGCCCCGAGGGTCTCCGCGGGGGTCGTCGTGGGGATCGTCTCGGTGGCGAGCAGGTGGCCGCCGGGGTCCGCGACCGCGCAGACCCACTTGGTGCCGCCCGCCTCGATCGCGCCGTAAACGGTGGTGTCGTCCATCAGCCCTTCAGGGAACCTTGCAGCAGAGCCGTGACGAACCGGCGCTGGAAGACGAGGAAGATCAGCAGCGTGGGGGCCAGGATGAGCAGCGACCCCGCGCACAGCAGCGGGATGTCGGTGCCCCACTGCCCCTGGAAGGCGCCGAGCGCGCCGGACATCGTGCGCTTCAGCGGGTCGTCGACCAGCACGATGGCCAGGAGGAACTGGTTCCAGGTCCACAGGAACAACAGGATGGCCAGGGACGAGATCGCCGGCATGGCCAGCGGCACGTGCACCCGCCAGAACAGTTGCCACACGTTCGCCCCGTCGATCCGCGCGCTCTCCGACAGCTCCTCGGGCATGTTCACGAAGTGCGCCCGCATCCAGAACACCGAGAACGGCATGAACAGCCCGATCAGCGGCAGGATGATGGCCCAGCGGGTGTTCAGCAGCCCCATGTCGCGCACCTGGTAGTACAGCGGGGTGATGATGCCCTCGAACGGCAGCGTCAGGCCGAGCACGAACGCGACGAACACCACGTTGCGCCCGGCCGTCCGCAGGTGGCCGATGGCGAAGCCGGCCATGGTGGCGATCACCAGCGAGATCGGGACCACGCCGAGCACGATGAGTGTGCTCGACTTCAGCAGCTCGCCCATCCGCGCGGCCTGGAACGCCTGGAGGAAGTTCCCCCAGTGCGGGTCGCTGGGCCAGCGCAGGCCCGGCGGGTACGTGCCAGGGGGGTGCAGGGCCGTGACGAACAGGCTGAGGAACGGCAGCAGGGTGATCGCCATCAGCAGGACGAGGAGGACCCTTCCGGTCCACGCCTCCCGGCGTGCAGTGATCACGACTTCCTGTCCCTGGTGAGCCGTTGGATGGGGAGCGCGACGGCGATGACGAGCACCATGAGCACCACGGCCAGCGCCGACGCGACGCCCACCTGCCGTTCCGAGAAGGCCAGGTAGTAGATCTCCAGGCCGGGGACCATGGTCGCGTTGCCCGGGCCGCCCTGCGTCGAGATGTAGACGATGTCGAAGCTCGCGAGGGCCGCGATGACGGTCACCGTCACGCAGACGGCGATCTCCTGCCGAAGGCTCGGCAGGGTGATCGAGAGGAACTCGCGCAGCGGCCCCGCGCCGTCCAGCCGGGCGGCCTCGTAGAGCGCCGGGTCGATCTTGCTCATGCCCGCCAGCAGCAGGAGCGTGCACAGGCCGAGCAGCACCCACGCGCCGATGACGCCGACCGCGGGCAGGGCGGTCGAGAAGTCGCCCAGCCAGGCCCGCGTCACCCCGCCGAGGCCGACGAGCGTGAGCAACTGGTTGATCACGCCGGTGGAGGACAGCAGCCAGCTCCAGGCGATGCCGGCCGCGACGAGCGGGATGACCTGCGGCAGGAAGATGACGGTCCGCGCCACGAGGGCCAGCCTGCTCGTCGCGATGCGCCGGATCGTCGAGGCGATCGCGAGGCCCAGCACGACGGGGATGGCGCTGAAGAACACGATCAGCTTGACGGCGTTCAGGATGGAGGCGAACAGGTCGGGATCGGTGAACACCTTCACGTAGTTGCCGAACCCGGCCCAGGTGGACGGCCCGATGCCGTCCCACGTGTACAACGAGTACTGCAGGGTCAGGGTGATCGGCCGCAGCACGAACACCGCGTAGAACGCGAGCGCGGGGAGGATGAAAAGCCAGCCGACGAGGCCCGGCCCGCGGAGCCCCCCACGCCGTGAGGGGGTCCGCTTCGCCGGTCCGGGCCGGCTCTCGGCGAGATCGATCGCTGTTTCGGGAGTCGGCCCGGTCATGGGTACTCAGTTCCCCCCGGTCTGGCTCTGGTAGTCGCTCTGCACGGACTTCAGCATGCCGTCCGGGGTCTGCTCCCCGGCGGCCATCTTCTGCAGGTTCGGGGTCCAGCTCTTGGCGTAGATCGCGCCGGTGGCGTTGGCGATGAAGTCCATCGCGCCGTTGTCCTCGGCGATCTTCGCGCCGGCCGCGAGGGTGCTCTCGGTGACGGTGCCGGGCTTCACCGCCGGCATGTGCGCGTCGGCCGGGCCCATCGGGTGCGAGCCTCCGACCTCCACGGTGATGTCACGGGCCTTGGAGTCGGTGGCCACCCAGTTGAGGAAGAACGCCGCGCAGTCGGCGTTCTTGGCCCGCGCGCCGACGCCGAACGTGAGCGGGGCCGACATCGCGGCCAGCTTTCCGCCGTCCTGCGCGGACGGCATGAGGAAGAAGCCCACGTCGCCCGCCATCTGCTTGTCGAGGTTGCCCGACTCCCAGTCGCCGTTGAACATGAACAGGCCCTTGCCGTCGATGAAGCGGCTCATCATCGTCGCGTAGTCGACGGCGTTGACGTCCTTCCAGAAGTACCCGGCCTTGATCCACTTTTCGAGGTGCCCGGCGGCCTGGAGGTTGGACGGCGTGTCGATCGTGGCGCCCGGCTTCTGGAAGATCCAGTCGTTGATCGGGGCCGCGGGGCCGTACGCCGCCATGAGGTTCTGCAGCGGGAACGCGAGACCGCCGGTGGCGCCGCCGTTGAACTGCGCGATCGGATCGACCCCCGCGGCCTTGGCCTTGGCGAGCAGGTCGTCGAACTCCGCCAGCGTGGTGGGCGGGGCCGACATGCCGACCTTGGCGGCGAGCGTCTTGTTGTAGAAGACACCGGTCATGCTGAAGTTGAGGCCCATGGCGTACAGCGATCCCTCGCCGCGGGTCTTGCCGCCGGGGGCGAGGCGCATCTGCTGGAGCTGCGAGGCCGGCCACTTGTCCCAGCCGAACGCCTGCGCGTAGCCGTCCATGTTCTTCAGCAGGTTGTCCTTGACCAGCTCGGAGACCTGCGGGAGCCGCATGAGGTCCGGCGGGTCGTCCGCCAGCACGCGGGGCGCGTTCTGGGTGATCACCGCGAACTGGTCCTCGCGGATGTTCCACTTGACGTTCGGGTGCTGGGCCGAAAACTCTGTGGTGAGGGCCTTGGGCAGGGGGAACCCGGTCTCGAAGTAGGCGTTGAGCGTGACCGGTGCCGTGCCGCAGGCCGGGGCCGTCGAGGGAGAGGTGCCGGTGGTGGGTTCGGCCTGGGGGGCGTCGCTTCCGGGGGCGGCGCAGGCGGTGGCCAGCGTCCCTCCTATGACGGCCGCGAGCGCGGCTCCATGCCAGCGGGGGCGAACTCGACGCGACATCTGCGTCTCCTCCGTGCAATGGGACCGCCGACCTGCGTCAGATGTCCCGGACTTTGGTTGCTAAATCGTATTAGCAGTGCGATAGTCTCACCGTACGTCTCCGCCGATGTCAAGACCCCGTAATACGACCTGAACATTGGAGGTCCGCCGGTGAGCCCTCGCCGGGTCACGCTGGCCGATGTCGCCAAGGCCGCGGGTGTCTCCCCGACCACCGCGTCACTGGTGTTGTCGGGCCGTGGGCGTGAGATGCGCATCTCACAGGAGGTGGAGCAGCGCGTCCTGAAAGCGGCCGACGACTTACAGTACCGTCCGAATGCGGTGTCCGTGGGCCTGCGCACCGGCACGACCAGGACCATCGGCTTCGTGTCCGACACGGTCGCGACCTCACGGCTCGCCGGTGACATGATCAAAGGCGCGCTGGAGGCCGCGCGGGACCGGGGCGTGATGTTGTTCATCGGTGAGACCGAGGGCGACCCGGAGCTGGAGCGCCGCCTCCTGCAGGCCATGCACGACCGCCAGGTCGACGGCATCATCTTCGCCGCGATGTTCACAAGGACGATCAAGGTCCCCAAGGAGATAACCGCCGGCCCGGCCGTCCTGCTGAACGCGCTGCCGCGGCAGCCGTCGACGCTCCCGTCGGTCCTGCCCGACGAGATCGAGGCGGGACGCACCGCCGCCCGCGTGCTGCTCGAGGCCGGCCACCGCGACGGCATCCACCTGATCGGCGTCGGTCCCCGGCTGCGCGACGTGCCCCACGGCGGCGTCGCGGCCGTGGAACGGCTCACCGGCATCCGCGAGGTACTGACCGAGGCCGGCGTCAAGATCGCCGGCGGCCGGCGCTGCGCCGACTGGCAGCCGGAGTACGGCCTCGACGCCACCCGCTCGATCCTGGAGTCCGGCGTACCCCGGGCGTTGATCTGCTTCAACGACCGCATCGCCTTCGGCGCTTACCAAGCGCTGAGCGAACACGGCCTGCGCGTCCCCGAGGACGTCTCCGTCGTCTCCTTCGACGACCATCCTCTCGCCGCGTGGATGCGCCCCAAGCTCACCACGGTGGCACTCCCGCACTACGAACTGGGCAGGAAAGCCGTCGACGTCCTCTTCGCGGAAATAGGCCACCACCGCTCCGGAGTCGTCCGCGAGCCCGAGATCCACCGCGTCCCCATGCCCCTGCGCCCCCGCGACTCCGTCACCCCGCCCCCCGCCTGAGGCACCCACGGTCACCCGCTGACGTACGCGCAGAAGCGGCCCGTGGGTGAGTGGTCACCCACGGGCCGCGCGCTCTTCGGACGGCGACGTCCTCGAAGGTCGTTACGGGTCCGGCCGGAGGCGGGACCCGTACGACGGGCTCAGTACTGGCGGGAGGGGAGGGCTTCCTTGGCCTGCTCCTGGGTGAAGGTGGTCTCCTCGGTGACGACCCGGGTGGGCACGGTCTCGCCGGCGACGACCTTCTTGGCCAGGTCCATCAGTTGCGGGCCGAGCAGCGGGCTGCACT
>NZ_JBDPMD010000025.1:0-113191 GCF_039871875.1 Sphaerisporangium sp. B11E5
CCCCAAGCCCCCGCCCCAGCCCGCCACACCCCAGGCCCCCGGCCCCCAGCCCGACCCGTACCGCCCGGCCGGCACCTCTCACGGCACCACCGGCGGAGACCATCTGGCCGCCGACCCTTTCGGCACGAACAGCGGAGACCGTCCAGCCGACAACCGCTTCGGCACGACCAGCGGAGACCGTCTCGCCGACACTTCGTTCGGCACGACCAGCGGAAACCCTCCGGCCGACACCCCCTTCGGCACGACCAGCGGAAACCCTCCGGCCGACACCCCGTTCGGCACGTCCAGCGGAGACCGTCCGGCAGATGCCCCCTCCGGCACGACCGGTGGGGACCGTGGAGCGGTTTGGGGAGGCGGCACGATGCCCCCCGCGCAGCCCTCGCCTTATCTCCCCTCCAGTGCGCCTCCTCCCCCTCCGCAGGAGGGGTGGCGGCAGCCGGCGGGGCCGTTCGCCGATGCTCCGCTGCCGGCGCCGGTGATGCCCCCTCCGCCGGTGCCTACCGCAGACCCGGCACCGCCCGCATGGGACCCGTTGGGCACCGCGTCTCCCCAGGACGCCCCGCCCGCGCCTCCGTACGATCCGCTCAGTGCGCCGTACGACCAGCTCTCGGCCCCGTACGACCCTCTCTCCACCTCGTACGGCCGCCCACCCACGACGTACGGCCCTCCCGCCGTCCCGCAGGACAGGCCCACCGCACCTCCGCCGCAGGACGCCCCGTACCAGCTTCACGACACCCCGTACCTGCGTCAGACACCGCCGTCCTTCTCCACCCCCCAGGACGCCCCGCTCTATCCCCCGGACGCGCCTCCTCTTCCCGGCACCCCTTTCCAGCCGCCTCCTCAGGACAGCCTCGCGCCCCCCATGAACGCCCCGGCGCCGCCTCCGCCTCAGGACCTGCTGTCCTCCCCCAAGGACGCCCTCGCGGCCCCTCAGGACGCCCTGTGGTCACCGCAGGACTCCGTACCGCCGTCCCAGGACGCCTTGTGGTCACCCTCGACCGAGCCGCCGACCAGCCAGGTGCGGAACCGGAACCTTCCCCCGTACGGCGACATCCCGGTCTGGCCTCCCGTACCACCCGAGGGACAGCCTCCAGCGTCCCCACCGACGGTCCAGCCCGTCCCCGGCGAGGCCCCATCTGCCGTCACACCACCACCGGTGACCACACCACCGGTGACGCCACAACCGACGACGCCACCTCCGGCGACGCCGGCCTCGTTCTCGTCTTCTCCCGGCACGCCTTCTCCGGTCTCGCCGCCTCCGGTGGCGCCCTCCGCGCCGCTGTCACCACCGGCCGCCTGGGGCGCGCCCGCCGGACCGGCCGGCGCGTCCGCGCCTCTGACGTCGTCACCGGCCCCGGTGCCACCGCCTGTGCCTCCGCAGCCGGAGCCGTCCCCCACCATCCCGGCACCCTCCCCGCCGCCGGAGCCGGCTCCGAACATCCCTGCCCCTCGCCCTCCCGGCCCGGACGCCGCGCCGCCGAGCGACCTGGACACGGCCCCAGGTCCGGCCGACAAGCCCCTGGAACCGCGATCGGGCGGCATCGGCACACCCGCCTCTGGGACACCCGGTGGCGGAGCTCCCGGGTCGGCGTCTGCCGGCGCCGGGACGATGCCGACGTTGCCGCGTTCCCAGGCCGGTCCGCCTCCCCGGCCCGGCACCGGGCAGCACGGGCCGTCCGCCGCCTCACACAGGGCACCGGGGACGCCGCTTCCTCCCGCTCCGATGTCCCTGCCGGACCTCACGTCCCGTCATTTCGCCGAGCCCAGCGGGCCGGCGTCCCGAGGCGGTTCCGTAGCGGACGCCACGACGCCGGCGGAGGGCTTCAGCGCCCCCACCGGTACGCCGGGCGGCACGACCTCGTCCACGTCCGGCTCCGGCCACACGGACCGCCCCGCTCCGGGGACTCCCCTGCCTCCGGCCCCCCTGACCAGCACCGCGCTCTCCTCGTCGCCGTCTTCTCCCAAGGACCGCCCGCAGGCCGTCGGCGGCGGCACAGCCACGCCCACCCCGCCGGCGTCGGCAGGGAGCCCTGGAGCCCCGTCCACAGGCAGTGGAAAGCCACCCACCCCTCCGGAGCCGACAGCGCAGCCTCTGACCGGGTCGTTGCTGCCGCCCCCCAGACCCCCCGGCACTCCGCTCCCCCCCGCACCTCGCAGCCTGGCGCCTCTACCGTCCACACCGGCCCCCAGCGCACCCGCCCCTGACACACCGCCCACGGACCGTGGCATGAACACCCCGCCCACGGATCGTGGCACGAACGCTCCGTCGAGCGGCCCCTCCGTACCGGCAACCGCGCCGGGCGCCATCCCGAAACCGTCCGGCACCGCCGATTCACCGGTCGCCCTCAGTCCGTCCGGTCTCCCGGAATCACCGGGCACCTCCACTCCGCCCAGCACCTCCCGATCACCGGTCACTTCCCCTCCGCCCGGCACCCCCAAAGCCCCGGACGACCCGAAGTCACCGTTTATCGCGAAATCGCCTGACCCCGCACCCCACGGCCCCACCGGTGTCCCCACCTCTACGGCCGCCCCCGGCATCGCCACCTCTGGAGTCACC
Source organism: Sphaerisporangium sp. B11E5 (assembly GCF_039871875.1). NCBI lineage: Bacteria > Bacillati > Actinomycetota > Actinomycetes > Streptosporangiales > Streptosporangiaceae > Sphaerisporangium > Sphaerisporangium sp. B11E5. Next base: position 2,558 of record NZ_JBDPMD010000025.1, read on the forward strand.
GCCAGCGGCTCCACTCCGGCAGCGCCTCCTGCCGGCTCACCCCCCGCGAGGCCCCCAGGAACCGCACCCACCAGCCCCACGCCCGGAGTTGCCTCCGCCGGCACACCCACCGGTGCTCCCCCCACCGGCACGACGCCAGGAGTGCCCCCTACCGGCACCACCCCCGGCCCCTCCTCCGTCGGCACACCCTCCGGTCCTCCACCCATCGGCACGACACCCGGGATCTCCCCCACCGGCTCTCCACCTGCCGGCACCACGCCTGGAGCACCCTCCGTCGGCACGCCCACCGGACCTTCTCCCACGGGTACCCCCACCGGGACCCCACCGGCCGGCACCACCCCCGGAGCCCTCTCCACCGGCATGCCCTCGGGGCCTTCGCCCATCGGCACGACACCCGGAGCACCCTCCAGCTCGGCACCCGGGACTCCACCCAGCAACACCGCACCAGGCACGTCCCCCACCGGGTCGACACCCGGGGCTCTCCCCACCGGCATGCCCTCCGGGCCTTCGTCCATCAGCACGACCCCCGCAGCGCCCTCCAGCTCGGCACTCGGGACTCCACCCAGCAACACCGCACCAGGCACGTCCCCCACCGGGTCGACACCCGAGGCTTCCCCCACCGGCTCGGGCCCGGCGGCCCCTTCCACCGGCGTGGCCGCATCGGGTCTGACCAGTGTCAGTGGCAAGCCCATCGACCCCACCAGCCTCATCACTCCCACCACGCGCACCACGCCCCTCAAGGCCGTCGGTCGGGCCGTCGGGTCCGGGCCGGTGGCGGGCGCCGTGGCGCCGGCCGGAACGGGTGGGTTCGGGGGTGGAGCCAGTGGTGTGGCGGCCAGTGGGCTTGTCGGGGGGACGAGTGGGGCCGGTGGGCCGGGGAGTGGGGAGCGGAGCTCGGGGGGCGGGGTCGTGGAGCGGCCGCCGTTCGTGCCGCCGGGGGCGTTGGTGCCGGTGTCCACGGGGACGCCTGCGTTGCCGCCGCAGCGGAGGTCGCGGAAGAGGACCGTGCTGGCTGCTGGGGTCGCGGTGGCGGTCGCGGCGCTCGGTACGGCGGCGTGGTTCGGTTACCAGGCCTACTCGGGGTCGAGCGAGCCGCTGACGCTTCCGTCGCCGATTCCTTCGGTGGACCAGCAGATCCCTGAGCCGGAGGACACCCTGCCCCCTGAGCCGTCGCCGGTCGAGACCACGATGCTGGACTCCGAGGAGAGCGACCCGCGCAAGCTCACCCTCAAGGAGGCCTTCTCGCGGCAGCGCGTGGTGATCAACGGGCGCACCTATCTGAGGGTCAAGGCCGACATCACCGCCGCGTGCGACAAGGTCGCGGTGGGGGTCTTCGCCGCGGCGCTCAAGCAGCAGAAATGCAGCCGCGTGCTCCGGGCCACGTACGTCGACGCCCGGAAGAAGTACGCCATCACGACGGGCATCGCGGTCTTCCCCACGAAGGAGGCGGCGGTCGCGGCGGACAAGAAGAAGAACCTCGCCAAAACCGTCTGGTTCCGCGGCCTGGCCGGCCCGGCGTCCAAGGGCGCCGACAAGGCGGACATCTCCGGCGGCTACGCGGCCGGTCTGGTGTGGGGCCGCTACATCGTCTTCAGCTTCGCCACCTACAGCGACGGCCACACCCCCACAAAGCAGGAAAAAGACCTAGGCCCAGTCAGCGGCGCCCTACGTGACCACACGGCCGGAGTGCTGGAGAAGCGCCTCACCGAGTGACCTGCCAACGCGAGCGAGCCATGGCCTTCACGCACCAGGCCACTGCCGTACGCAGGGAGAAGTCGCAAGGCCCGGCCCGCACCACGCGGACCGGGCCCCGGCTCGCGGGGCCGTCCCAGCGAGCGGAGCAACGTCACACGCTCCGCCCGGCGGAGGAACGTCACACGCTCCGCCCGGTCGGCGGCGTGCCGTTCGATGCCGTTCCTCAGGACATCGACGGCCGGCGGCTCGACCGGCGCTGCCGGGCTCGGAGTGTGTGGGGCGGTTCAGGAGGGGTGGGTCAGGGTGCGGACCCGGCGGGTCAGCCGGGCCCTTGGGAGGAGTTGGTCCAAGGGGGGGTAGTGGACTTCTTCCAGGCAGAGGCCGTGCGCGGGGGCCACGTTGACGCCGGAGTCACGGGTGCCGGTCGTCAGCACGGTGGCGGGCCATTCCACGGGGCGTAGGGATTCGCCGACGGCCAGCAGGGAGCCCACGAGGGCGCGGACCATGGAGTGGCAGAAGGCGTCGGCGATCACTGTGGCGGTCAGGAAGCTGTCGGGGGTGCGGGACCAGTGGAGCTGCTGGAGTTCGCGGATGGTCGTGGCGCCGTCGCGGCGTTTGCAGAAGGCGGCGAAGTCGTGTTCGCCGATCAGGCCGGCGGCGGCGACGTTCATGGCTCCCACGTCCAGGGGGCGGGGATACCAGAGGACCTCTCGGCGGCGGAGGGGGTCGACGCCGCCGGGGGCGTCGCACACGCGGTAGGTGTAACGGCGCCAGAGGGCTGAGAAGCGGGCGTCGAAGCCTTCAGGGGCCTCGGTGACGGCGTGGACGCGGATGTCGGGGGGAAGGACGCCGGCCAGGCGCCGGCTGAGGGCCACCAGGCGCTCGGTGGTCGTCCGGGTGCCTTCCTCGCCTCGGCGCTCGGCGGCGGCCAGGGCGCCGGGGGGGAGGTCCACGTGGGCGACCTGACCGCGGGCGTGTACTCCGGCGTCGGTGCGGCCGGCGACGGTCAGGGAGGGGGGCGGGTCCATGCGCAGGACTCTGGCCAGGGCCGTCTCCAGTTCCCCTTGTACGGTCCGGCGGTCCGGCTGCCGGGCCCAGCCGGAGAACTCGGTGCCCTCGTATGCCAGGTCCAGGCGCACCCGCAGCACCTCGTCACCGTTGTCCGAGCTCACGGTCACCCCCTCTCTCCTCCCCAATCATCCGCCTGTGACGCCGCGGCGCGGGGACGACTCGCCACCTGGGAAACGAAACGGGCCCGCCTCACCTGGAGGTGGGGCGGGCCGTTCGGGTGGACTACTGCCAGGTCAGGACTCGTCCTTCTTGTCCGCGGACTCGTCCTTCTTGTCGGACGCGGTCGCGGTGGGCTCGGTGCCGTCGGCGGTCTCGTCCGCGGGGGTGTCGGACTCGGGGAGCTCGACGACCTCCTCGGCGGGAGCGGGAGCGGCCGGAGCCGGAGCGGCCGGGGCCTTGCGCGTCGTGGTGGTGGCGTTCAGGGGCTCGGTGACGAGCTCGATCATCGCCATGGGGGCGTTGTCACCGCGGCGCGGGCCCAGCTTGGTGATGCGGGTGTAGCCGCCGGGACGCTCCGCGAAGGTCGGGGCGATCTCGGTGAAGAGGTGGTGGACGACGCCCTTGTCCTTGACCACGGTGAGGACCTGGCGACGGTTGTGGATGTCGCCCTTCTTGGCCTTGGTGATCAGACGCTCGGCGAGCGGCCGGAGGCGCTTGGCCTTGGCGGTGGTGGTGCGGATGCGGCCGTGCTGGAAGAGCTGGGTGGCGAGGTTCGCCAGGATCAGCCGCTCGTGCGCCGGGCTGCCACCGAGGCGAGCACCCTTGGCGGGCTTGGGCATGTTCGTTCTCCTTTGGGATAACCCGCTCCGGCCGTGTCAGGTACCGGGGTCGGGCCGGGGGCCAGGAGGCGTGCGCCTCGTGGCCCCCGTTCGGGAAAGGCAGGTAAGCAGCCGGTCAGTACTGCTCGGTCTCGACGTACCGCGCGTCGTCGTCGTCGTAGTCGCCACCGGCGACGGCGGTCGGGTCGAACCCGGGCGGGGAGTCCTTCAGCGCGAGGGACATCTCGTGCAGCTTCTGCTTGACCTCTTCGATGGACTTCGCACCGAAGTTGCGGATGTCCAGAAGGTCCTGCTCGCTGCGCGCCACCAGCTCGCCCACGGTGTGGATGCCTTCGCGCTTGAGGCAGTTGTACGAGCGGACGGTGAGGTTGAGCTCCTCGATCGGCAGCGCCAGGTCGGCGGCGAGCGCCGCGTCCGTGGGCGACGGGCCGATGTCGATGCCCTCGGCCTCGACGTTCAGCTCGCGGGCGAGGCCGAACAGCTCGACCAGGGTCTTGCCGGCGGAGGCCACCGCGTCGCGGGGCTTCATCGACGGCTTGGTCTCGACGTCCAGGATCAGGCGGTCGAAGTCGGTGCGCTGCTCGACTCGGGTCGCCTCGACCTTGTAGGTGACCTTGAGCACCGGCGAGTAGATCGAGTCGACCGGCACGCGGCCGATCTCCTGGCCGGGCTGCTTGTTCTGGGCAGCGGAGACGTAGCCGCGGCCGCGCTCGACCGTGAGCTCCATCTCCAGCTTCGCCTTGCCGTTCAGCGTGGCGATGTGCAGATCGGGGTTGTGCACCTCGACACCGGCCGGCGGCGCGATGTCGGCGGCGGTGACCTCGCCGGGCCCCTGCTTGCGGAGGTACATCACGACCGGCTCGTCGTGCTCGGACGAGACGACCAGCGACTTGAGGTTGAGGATGATGTCGGTGACGTCTTCCTTGACCCCGGGCACGGTCGAGAACTCGTGCAGCACGCCCTCGATGCGGATGCTGGTGACGGCCGCCCCCGGGATGGAGGACAGCAGCGTGCGCCGCAGAGAGTTGCCGATGGTGTAGCCGAAGCCGGGCTCCAGCGGCTCGATCACGAACCGGGAGCGGGTCTCCTCGATCGACTCCTCGACGAGGGACGGGCGCTGTGCGATCAGCATGGATTTCTCCCCTGGGTTCCGCGGGGCCCGCTATTTGACCACCGCGTCTGGGTACTTCATCGCCTGTACCGTACGACCCAGGATACGGGCCGTACGGTACAGGCGAGCGAGCCGCTACTTGGAGTAGAGCTCGACGATCAACTGCTCCTGGACCTGCGTGTCGATCTGCTGGCGGACCGGGAGCTGGTGCACCAGGACCCGCAGCTTGTCGGGCACGACGCCGAGCCAGGCCGGGACGGTGCGGTCGCCCGCGGTGGCCCGGGCCACCTCGTACGGCATGAGGTTGCGCGACTTCTCGCGGACCTCGACGATGTCGTGCTCCCGCACCCGGTAGGAGGGGATGTCGACCTTCTTGCCGTTCACGAGGATGTGACCGTGGCGCACCTGCTGGCGGGCGGCGTCGCGGGACACGGCGAGACCGGCCCGGAACACGACGTTGTCCAGCCGGCTCTCCAGGATCTGGAGGAGGTTCTCGCCGGTCTTGCCGGTCCGGCGGTTGGCCTCCTCGTAGTAGTTGCGGAACTGCCGCTCGAGGATGCCGTAGATGCGGCGGGTCTTCTGCTTCTCACGAAGCTGAAGCTGGTACTCCGACTCCTTGGGCCGGCCGCGGCCGTGCTCGCCCGGCGGGTAGGGACGGATCTCGATGGGGCACTTCGGGGACTCGCACTTGGTGCCCTTGAGGAAGAGCTTGGTCTTCTCTCGCCGGCACAGCTTGCAGTCCGCTCCGGTGTAACGAGCCATATCTTCTGTATCTCCTGGCCTCAGACGCGGCGGCGCTTGGGCGGACGGCAGCCATTGTGGGGAACGGGGGTGACGTCCTGGATGGACCCCACCTCCAGGCCGGTGGCCTGAAGGGACCGGATGGCGGTCTCGCGACCGGAGCCCGGGCCCTTGACGAACACGTCGACCTTGCGCATGCCGTGCTCCATGGCGCGGCGGGCGGCGTTCTCGGCGGCCATCTGCGCGGCGAACGGGGTGGACTTGCGGGAGCCCTTGAACCCGACGTGGCCGGCGCTGGCCCAGGAGATCACGTTCCCGCTGGGGTCGGTGATCGAGACGATCGTGTTGTTGAACGTGCTCTTGATGTGGGCGTGCCCGTGAGCGACGTTCTTCTTCTCCTTGCGGCGCACCTTCTTCGGTGCGGCCTGGCGGCTCTTCGGAGGCATGTAGCCAAATCTCCTGAGGTGGTCGGTCCTGCTGCGCGGACTACTTCTTGCCGGGCTTCTTCTTGCCGGCCACGGTCTTCTTCTTGCCCTTGCGGGTGCGCGCGTTGGTCTGCGTGCGCTGACCGTGCACGGGAAGGCCGCGGCGGTGCCGGATGCCCTGGTAGCAGCCGATCTCGATCTTGCGGCGGATGTCCGCCTGCACCTCGCGGCGCAGGTCACCCTCGATCTTGAAGGTGGCCTCGATGTAGTCGCGCAGCGGGACCAGCTCGGTGTCGCTGAGCTGGTGCACCCGCAGGTCACCGCTGATGCCGGTCGCGTTCAGGATCTCCAGAGCGCGGCTGCGGCCGATTCCATAGATGTACGTGAGAGCGATCTCCAGCCGCTTGTCGCGGGGGAGGTCGACGCCAACCAGGCGAGCCATGGTCGGGCATTCTCCTTCGTGTGGCGGAGGTCCTGCGCGTCACTACCCCTCCCCATGCCCGGGGTGAGGGCCCCGGCCTCCGACCAGGGGTCTTCCGCGTGGTACGGCCGAGGCCGCCTGCGCGGATGTGCTGCGCGTTTACATGTCAACCGGGTCGGACGGCCCCGTGGAGGCGGCCCGGCCCGGGTGCGATCAGCCCTGGCGCTGCTTGTGGCGCAGGTTGTCGCAGATCACCATGACGCGACCGTGCCGGCGAATCACCTTGCACTTGTCGCAGATCTTCTTGACGCTCGGCTTGACCTTCATAGTCCTTAGTCGTTCCTCAGACGGCCCGTCCGCCGGCCTGGTCGAACCGCTTCGCCGTGCAGGTCGTCGCACGGTTCGGCAGGTCTTCCTCGCCGCCGGTGAAGGGGCTTACTTGTAGCGGTAGACGATCCGCCCACGACTCAGGTCGTAGGGGCTCAGTTCAACGACCACCCGGTCGTCGGGAAGGATCCGGATGTAGTGCATCCGCATCCGTCCGCTGATGTGGGCCAGGACCTTATGGCCGTTGTCGAGTTGCACCCGGAACATCGCGTTCGGGAGCGACTCGACCACAGTGCCCTCGATCTCGATGGCGCCGTCCTTCTTGGCCATGTCCCTCGCGTTTCACTGATCGGTCGTCTGAGGTCTCGGAACACTACGCAGCCGCGACCACGCGCGAGAGAGAGCGGCGCTCGATGGGGCCGCACGACACGCGATGGTCATAGTGAACCGACAAAGGAGTGTACGACAACCGGCGAGGAATTGCGAAACGCCTGGCGCTTGTCCGGACACAACCGGCCTCCATGCTACCTCAGGAACGGCCGACCACGGGGATCTCCGCACGCCGGCGCGACGCCCGGCGGGGGAGGTCGCGCGGCGGGGGTACGCGCCCGCCCGGCCGCCGGTTCCGCCGACACCGCGGCACGGGCGGGCGCGTGCTCATCACTCCCCTCCGCTAGAGATCAGCTACCCGCCTACAAACCGGGAAACTGGCCATGAGTGGTAAAGGCTGTGTCCATTGCCCGTGAAAACGAGAAAGAGCGGGCGCTCTCCCGAGCGCCCGCTCTGATCCCCAAATCTCACCCCCGCGCCCGGCACCCCCTCGCGGAGACCGGACGGTGGATCACCTCCCAGAGGCCTCGGAGGCTTCTAGAAGACGTCCTTGTAGCCGCCGCAGTCGTCGAAGCGGTTGTCGCCCTCGCAGACGCGGATGTCGAAGTCGTCGAAGCCGTTGCTCTTGCGGAAACCGCCGAACTTGTTGAAGCTCAGCTTGCCGAACGTCTTGTAGTACTTGGTGTGGAAGCCGCGGTCGTCGTGCCAGCGGAACCACACGTAGCTGTAGTCGCGGTCACGGTCGCGGTCGAAGAGGCTGCCGTAGAACCAGTAACGGCCGCTCGACTTCTCCCAGTAGCCCTTGAAGTAGGACCGGTGCCCGCGGTCCTCGCCCCGGCCGTAGTGGGAGTAGATCGGGCCGAAGAAGTGGCGCGACGCCTGCGCCGCTACGGCCGAGCCGCTGGTGCCCGCGGCCGACGCCGAGGCGGCGGGGGCGGTGGCGGCGGCGAGCCCCGCCGCCAGCGAACCGGCGAGGGCGGTGCTGACGAGCAGGTTGCGAATGTTTCGCACGGTTTCCTCCTGTTTGCGAGCGTCCTCGGGATCGAGGACGGTTCCCCGTGCCCGGCGAGCTTTTCGGTGCCGCTCTTTCCGGACAGCGCTCACATTAGGAAGCCGTGCCGCTCCGATCTGCGTACGAATACACACATACCGCCGAGCGTGCACAACGGCACATTAGCGACGACTCATCGATCCTTCTCCGGCCTCATGTCGAGACCGAAGATCGTGCTGACCAGCAGAATCGCGCCCCACGGGCCCCCCACCCACATGGGCCAGTAGTAACCGCCGGGGTCGGTCAGCAGGTAGACGACCGTGCACACCGCCACCACCGAGGCCCAGGACGCCCAGGCGACCCGCAGGCCCTGGCGGACGGCGTCGTCGCGGCGGGCCGGCGTCTTCGGCTGCGGCGCGGGCAAGGAGGTGAGGTCGATGCTGGGCAGGTCGACGGTCAGCTTCCGCAGGTCGCCGAACGTGCGGCCCTGGTAGACCAGCTCCAGCCGTTCGTTGAACTCCTCCATGGTGAGCCTGCCCTGCGCGGCGTGCTCGCGCAGCTCAGCCGCCACCCTGTCCCGGTCGCCGTCCGACGCCCGCATCTCCGGTGCCGCCGCCATCACACCTCAACTCCCTGACGCGTGTGCGCGACCGGCCCCCAAGGCGGGCAAAGCGGGCTTAACGCCCGGGCGCGCCTTCGGTGTCCGCTCGCCTTCCCAGCAACTCGGTGAGCCGTGCCTCTCCCCCGTCAAGGGCAGTAAGCACCCAAGGACCATTATCGGTCACGGCGACGCTGTGCTCGAAGTGCGCGGAGGGCTTTCCGTCGACGGTGACGACGGTCCAGTCGTCGGCGAGCACCCGGGTGCGCTCGGTGCCGAGGTTGACCATCGGCTCGATGGCGAAGCACATGCCCGCCTCCAGCTTCGGACCCCGGCCCGGCTTGCCGTGGTTGGCCACCCACGGGTCCATGTGCATCTCGGTGCCGATGCCGTGCCCGCCGTACTCGTGCGGTATGCCGTAACGGCCCTGAGAGCGCACGTAACGCTCGACCGCGTGCCCGACGTCGGAGAGATGCCGCCCGACGGCCAGGGCCGCGATACCGCGCCACATGGCCTCCTCGGTGACCCGCATCAGCTCGGTGAGCGCCGGGTCCACCTCGCCGATCGCCACGGTGATCGCCGAGTCGCCGTGCCAGCCGTCCAGGATGGCGCCGCAGTCGATGGACAGGATGTCGCCCTCGCGCAGCGGGCGGTGGTCGCCCGGGATGCCGTGCACCACCTCGTCGTTGACCGAGGCGCAGATGGTGGCGGGGAAGCCCTGGTACCCCTTGAAGGACGGCACGGCGCCCTCGTCGCGGATGGCCTTCTCGGCGATGGCGTCCAGGTCGAGCGGAGTCATCCCGGGACGCACGGACGTCCGCAGCAGTTCGAGCGTGCGGCCGACGACCAGGCCGGCGGCCCGCATCTTGCCGAGCTGCTCAGGCGTCTTGACCTGGATTCCGTGCTTGTTCTTCTTGAACACTGAAGTGGCACCCCCTGGGCGGGTCAACGGGTTGGGTGGGCGTCCCGATTCCCCCGATTGTCCCCCGACACGGCGAACGCCACCCCTGGAGTATCACCCCAGAAGTGGCGTAGGCCACGAACTTCTCTATCTGCCGGCGAACTTCGATCAATCGGCGAAACGGCGCAGAACCTGCATCGCCCGCTGCGTGATCTCCTCCACCGGACCGGTCGCGTCCACCCCGTGCAGGATGCCCTCGTCCGCGTAGAACGAGATCAGCGGCGCGGTCTGCTGCTGATAGACCTCCAGCCGGTGGCGGATCGTCTCCTCGCGGTCGTCGTCGCGCTGGAACAACTGGCCACCGCAGACATCGCACACCCCTTCCTTGGAGGAGGGGTCGAACACCTCGTGCCACACCTTGCCGCAGGAGCGGCAGGTGCGGCGCCCGGCCAGCCGCCGGACCACTTCCTCGTCGTCGACGACGAGCTCGAGGACGAGGTCCAGCGACGTGCCGAACTCGGCCAGCATCTTGTTCAGCGTCTGCGCCTGGGGCACGTTCCGCGGGAAGCCGTCCAGCAGGAAACCCTCCTGCGCGTCCGGCTTGGAAAGGCGGTCGCGGACCATGGCGATGGTGACCTCGTCGGGCACGAGGTCGCCACGGTCCATGTACTCCTTGGCAAGCTTGCCGAGTTCCGTGCCGCCCGACACGTTGGCACGGAAGATGTCACCTGTCGAGATCTTCGGGATGGACAGGTTCGATGCGATGAACTGGGCCTGTGTCCCCTTGCCCGCTCCGGGGGGCCCGACCAGGACGAGGCGCACTACTTGAGGAAGCCCTCGTAGTTCCGCTGCTGTAGCTGGCTCTCGATCTGCTTCACGGTGTCCAGCCCAACTCCAACCATGATCAGAATGCTCGTGCCTCCGAAGGGGAAGTTCTGGCTCGCACCCGCCACCGCCAGAGCGATGATCGGGACCATGGAGATCAGGCCGAGGTAGAGCGAGCCAGGAGCGGTCAATCGGTTGAGCACGTAGCTGAGGTACTCGGCGGTCGGCCGTCCCGGACGGATGCCCGGGATGAATCCACCGTACTTCTTCATGTTGTCGGCGACTTCAACGGGGTTGAAGGTGATGGACACGTAGAAGTACGTGAAGAAGATGATCAGCACGAAGAACGTGGCCATGTACACCGGGTGGTCGCCGGTCACGAGGTTCTGCGCCAGCCACTCGACCACGACGTTCGGGTTCTGCTGCTGGCCGAAGAGCGACACCACGAGCTGCGGGAGGTACAGCAGCGAGGAGGCGAAGATGACGGGGATGATGCCCGCCTGGTTCACCTTCAGCGGGATGTAGGTGGACGTGCCGCCGTACATGCGGCGGCCCACCATGCGCTTGGCGTACTGCACGGGGATGCGGCGCTGCGCCTGCTCGACGAACACCACCGCCGCGATCATGAACACTCCTACGATGAGCACCACCACGAAGGTGAAGGCGTTCTGGCGGAAGATGTTCAGGAGCTCGGAGGGGAAAACGGCGATGACCTGAGTGAAGATCAGGATCGACATGCCGTTGCCGACGCCGCGGTCGGTGATCAGCTCACCGAGCCACATGATCACCGAGGTGCCGGCGGTCATACAGATGACCATGGTCACGATGGTGAAGACGTCCTGGTTCACCAGGACGGACTGGCGGCAGTTCGGGAAGAGCTGCCCGGTGCGGGCCAGCGCCACGAACGCGGTCGACTGCAGGACCGCGAGGCCGATGGTCAGGTAACGCGTGTACTGCGTGATCCTGGCGTTACCGGACTGACCTTCCTTCTTCAGCGCCTCGAGGCGAGGGATCACCACGGTGAGCAACTGAAGGATGATGCTCGCGGTGATGTAGGGCATGATGCCGAGGGCGAAGACGGAAAGTTTCAGCAGCGCCCCGCCACTGAACAACTGCACCATGCCGTAGATGTTGGCGGCGTCGCTCGCCTGCGCCTCTTTCAAGCACTGCTCGACGTTCGTCGTGTGCACCCCGGGGGTCGGCAGCACCGAACCCAGCCGGAACAAGGCGATGATGCCCAACGTGAACAGCAGTTTGTTGCGCAGGTCGGGCGTACGGAACGCCCGGGTAATCGCGGTCAGCACGGTCCCTCCTGCGCGCCTTTCAGGCGGTGTCGGTCAGCGAAGGTCTGGGAGTGATCCATCGGCACATCTCTGATCAATGAGCCCTGGACAGCCTTCTGTCCAGCGCACTCTAACGCACTACGGGCGCGGAGGCTCACTGTGATCCTCCGCGCCTCGCACTGCCACACCTACAGCTCGGTGACGGAGCCACCGGCTTCAGTGATCTTGTCCTTCGCGGAGGCGGAGAAAGCATGCGCCCGCACGTTCAACGCCACCGAGACGTCGCCAGTTCCAAGAACCTTGACTGGCTGGTTCTTACGGACCGCGCCACGCGCGACGAGGGTCTCCACCGTGACGTCTCCGCCCTCGGGGAACAGCTCGCTCAGCTTGTCCAGATTGACGACCTGGTAGGTCGTCTTGAACAGCGCGTTGGAGAAGCCCTTGAGCTTCGGCAGCCGCCGCTGGAGCGGGACCTGGCCACCCTCGAAGCCGTGGGGGACCTTCGTGCGGGCCTTGGTGCCCTTGGTGCCGCGACCGGCGGTCTTGCCCTTGGAGGCCTCGCCGCGACCCTTGCGGATCTTGGCGCGGTTGGCCCCGCGGGCCGGACGCAGATCGTGGATGCCGAGCGGCCGCTCGTTGTTCTCTGCGTTAGCCATGACTAGTCGACCTCTTCCACGACGACGAGGTGCGTCACCTTGGCGACCTGACCCCTGACCTCGGGGCGGTCCTCCTTGACGACCACGTCGCCGATCCGCTTCAGGCCCAGCGAGCGAAGCGAGTCACGCTGGTTCTGCTTGCCACCGATCTTGGACCGGACCTGGGTGATCCGAAGACGCGCCATCGGTCAGCTCACCGCCTTCGCGGCGGCCGCGGCCTCGGCGATGCCCTCAGCGCGGGCCTTGAGCATGCGTACGGGCGCCACGTGCTCGATCGGGAGCCCACGGCGGGCGGCGATCTCCTCGGGCCTGCTGAGGCCCTTCAGGGCCGCCACAGTGGCGTGGACGATGTTGATCGGGTTGTCGGAGCCGAGCGACTTCGACAGCACGTCGTGGATGCCCGCGCACTCCAGCACGGCGCGCACCGGGCCACCGGCGATGACGCCGGTACCGGGGGACGCCGGGCGCAGCAGCACGACGCCCGCGGCGTCCTCGCCCTGCGAGGTGTGCGGGATCGTGCCCTGGATGCGCGGCACCTTGAAGAAGTGCTTCTTGGCCTCCTCGACACCCTTGGCGATCGCCGCGGGCACCTCCTTGGCCTTGCCGTACCCGACACCGACCAGGCCGTTGCCGTCGCCGACGACGACCAGGGCGGTGAAGCTGAAGCGCCGGCCGCCCTTGACGACCTTCGCCACCCGGTTGATCTTCACGACGCGCTCGATGTACGAGACGCCCTTCTCTGCGGCACCACCGCGGCGATCGTCGCGACGGTCACGCCGCTCACCACCGCCGCCGGCGCCGCGACGCGGAGCTGCAGCCATCAGTGGTTCCTCTCCTCATACCTCTTGGTCACGTTGCCGGCTGGAGACATCAGAACTCCAGCCCGCCTTCACGGGCGCTGTCCGCGAGCGCCGCGATGCGGCCCGCGTAGCGGTTGCCGCCGCGGTCGAACACGACGGCGGTGATCCCGGCGGCCTTGGCCCGCTGAGCGAGGAGCTCGCCGACCTTCTTCGCCTTGTCGGTCTTGGTGCCGTCGGCGGTGCGCAGCGAGCCGTCCAGGGTGGACGCGCTCACCAGCGTGTGACCGGCGGTGTCGTCGACGATCTGCACGAACAGGTGCCGCGCCGAGCGGTTGACGACCAGGCGCGGACGGGCCGGCGAGCCGACGACCTTCTTGCGGACGCGACGGTGGCGCCGCGAGCGCGAGAGAGCGCGCGCGGCCCTGTGCTTGGCAATCTTGGTGAAGGCCATGACTACTTACCAGCCTTTCCGACCTTGCGGCGGATGACTTCGCCCTGGTACCGCACACCCTTGGCCTTGTACGGGTCGGGCTTGCGCAGCTTGCGGATGTTCGCGGCGACCTCGCCGACCTTCTGCTTGTCGATGCCGTCCACGTGGAACAGGGTCGGCCGCTCGACGCGGAAGCTCACGCCCTCGGGGGCGTCGACGACCACCGGGTGGCTGAAGCCCAGCGAGAACTCCAACTGCGTCGGGCCCTTGGCCTGGACGCGGTAACCGACGCCGTGGATCTCCAGCGTCTTGCTGTACCCCTTGGTCACGCCGTCCACCATGTTGGCGATCAGCGTGCGGGACAACCCGTGCAGTGCGCGGACCTTGTTCTCGTCATTCGGGCGCGTGACGGCGATGGTGCCGTCCTCGCCGCGCTTGACCTCGATCGGTTCCACCACGGTGTGCGAAAGCGTGCCCTTCGGCCCCTTGACCGTGACATCCCGGCCGTCGATGGTGATATCTACACCGTTCGGGACGGGGATGGGCAGCCGTCCAATTCGCGACATGCTGTTATGCCTCCCCTCGTCACCAAACGTAGGCGAGGACTTCCCCGCCCACACCACGCTTGCCGGCCTGCTTGTCGGTCATGAGGCCGCCGGACGTCGAAATGATCGCGACGCCGAGACCACCCAGGACCCTGGGCAGGTTGTCCTTCTTTGCATAGACCCGCAGACCGGGCTTGGAAACCCGCCGCAGGCCCGCGATGGACCGTTCACGCGTAGGCCCGAACTTGAGCTCCACCACGAGGTTCTTCCCGACCTTGGCGTCCTCGACGGACCAGGACTGGATGTAGCCCTCCTGCTGGAGGATCTCGGCGATGTGCGCCTTGATCTTCGAGTACGGCATGCTCACGGTGTCGTGATACGCCGAGTTCGCGTTACGCAGACGTGTCAACATGTCCGCGATCGGGTCGGTCATCGTCATGGCCGGTGGCCCTCCTCACCGCGGTTTCCCGCATGGGACCTACGGTGTGGTCGTGGGCGCCGCGTGTGCGGCCCCCGGTTGATATGTCTTCTTCTGTGTGCGGCCGGCACCGTGCGGGCCCCTCCCGGAGGGGGCTCTTGATCACTCCGCCCCTGCAAGAGGAGCCCGCGCGGGGTCTACCAGCTCGACTTGGTGATGCCCGGCAGCTCGCCGCGGTGCGCCATCTCACGGAAGCACACGCGGCACAGGCCGAACTTGCGGTAGACGGCACGAGGCCGCCCGCACCGCGAGCACCGGGTGTAAGCCCGGACGCCGAACTTCGGCTTGCGCGCCGCCTTGGCGATCAAGGACTTCTTGGCCATCAGGCCTTCCTTTCGCGAATCTCAGCCATCTCGGCCGCCTACGCTTCCTTGAACGGGAAGCCGAGAAGCTTGAGCAGCGCCCGGCCCTGGTCGTCGTCGGCCGCGGTGGTCACGACCGTGATGTCCATGCCCCGCTGGCGGTCCACCTTGTCCTGGTCGACCTCGTGGAACATCACCTGCTCGGTCAGGCCGAAGGTGTAGTTCCCGTTGCCGTCGAACTGCTTCGGGGACAGGCCGCGGAAGTCACGGATTCGCGGGAGGGCCAGCGACAGCAGACGGTCGAGGAACTCCCACATGCGGTCGCCGCGCAGCGTCACGTGCGCGCCGATCGGCATGCCCTCACGCAGCTTGAACTGCGCGATGGACTTGCGGGCGTGCGCGACGGCCGGCTTCTGACCGGTGATGGCGGTCAGGTCGCGGACCGCGCCTTCGATGAGCTTGGAATCGCGAGCCGCCTCGCCGACACCCATGTTCACCTTGATCTTGGTGAGCCGGGGGATCTGCATGGCGTTCTCGATGCCGAACTGCTCACGGAGCTTGCCGGCGATCTCCTCGCGGTAACGCTCCTTGAGGCGCGGCGACGGCCTGGTCTCAGTGGTGGCGGTCATCAGTTGTCCTCACCCGATTCGTCGGCCTTGTCAGCCTTCTTGGCGGGCTTTTCGTCGTCCTTCTTCGGCTCATCCTTGAGCTTCTTGACGTTGCTCACGTGGATGGGGGCCTCCATGGTCCGCACGCCGCCTTCCTTGGCGCCGCGGGGACCCTGGTGGGTCACCTTGGAGTGCTTCTTGACCATGTTGACGCCCTCGACGATGACGCGGTCCTCCCGCGGTATCGCCTGGATCACACGGCCCTTGGCACCCTTGTCCTTACCGGCGATGACCAGGACGAGGTCACCCTTCTTCACATGCAGCTTCGGCATTTACAACACCTCCGGCGCGAGCGAGATGATGCGCATGAACTTCTTCTCGCGCAGCTCACGACCGACCGGACCGAAGATACGCGTGCCCCGAGGGTCACCGCTGTCCTTGATGATGACCGCGGCGTTCTCGTCGAAGCGGATGTAGGAGCCGTCGGGGCGGCGGCGCTCCTTGGCGGTGCGCACCACGACAGCCTTGACCACATCACCCTTCTTGACACCCGCGGCGGGAAGGGCGTCCTTCACCGTCGCGACGATGATGTCGCCGATACCCGCGTAGCGCCGACCCGAGCCGCCGAGCACCCGGATGCACAAGATCTCCTTGGCACCCGTGTTGTCGGCGACCTTGAGCCGCGACTCCTGCTGGATCACGTCAACTCCCGTGTGTCACGCCGGTTCTCATTCTCTGAGCCTGGCGGAACTAGATTCGGTCTAATGCACCCGCCACCGGCCCTGCCGGTGTCGGGGGGGACGCCCGGGCGGTACCCCTCGCGGGGCCCGCCGGGCGACTTACTTGGCCCGCTCGAGGATCTCCACGACCCGCCACCGCTTGGTGGCGGACAGCGGCCGGGTCTCCATCAGGAGCACGCGGTCGCCGACGCCGCAGGTGTTGCCCTCGTCGTGGGCCTTGTACTTGGTCGTACGGCGGATGACCTTGCCGTACAGCGGGTGCTTGACGCGGTCCTCGACGGCGACGACGACGGTCTTGTCCATCTTGTCGCTGACGACCAGACCCTCACGGGTCTTGCGGTAGTTCCGCGCCTGCTTGGTGGTCTCGGTTGTCTCAGCCATCGCTCGGCTCCTTCTCGACCGTGACGATGCCGAGCTCCCGCTCGCGCATCACGGTGTAGATACGGGCGATCTCGCGCCGGACGGCACGGAGCCGCCCGTGGCTTTCCAACTGACCGGTCGCCGCCTGGAAGCGGAGGTTGAACAGCTCCTCCTTGGCTTCCTTGAGCTTCTGGACCAGTTCGTCCTGGTCAGAAGTCCGCAGCTCACCGGCGGTCAGGCCCTTGGCCATCACGCCTCACCCACTTCACACTCAACAGTCCGGACGTCCTTCATCGCGCGCGTCATCAGACCTCGACCTCGCGCTTGACGAACCGGCACTTCATCGGGAGTTTGTGCATCGCGCGCCGGAGGGCCTCACGGGCCACCGGCTCCGACACACCGGACAGCTCGAACATCACGCGGCCAGGCTTGACGTTCGCGATCCACCACTCCGGCGAGCCCTTGCCGGAACCCATGCGGGTCTCGGCCGGCTTCTTGGTCAGCGGGCGGTCCGGGTAGATGTTGATCCACACCTTGCCGCCACGGCGGATGTGCCGGGTCATGGCGATACGCGCGGCCTCGATCTGGCGGTTGGTCACGTAGTGGTGCTCAAGCGCCTGGATGCCGAACTCACCGAACACGACCTTGGTGCCGCCCTTGGCGGCACCGCTACGGTCGGGCCGGTGCTGCTTGCGGTGCTTGACCCTGCGCGGGATCAGCATGGTCAGCTCCCCTCAGCACCCGGCTGCTCGGCCGGGCCACTCTCGGGCGCCCCAGCGGGCGCGGTGGATTCGGCCCGAGGGCCACGGCCGCCGCCACGGGGGCCGCCGCCGTCACGGCCACGGCCGCCGCCGGCGCCACGGCCGCCGCGCTGCGGACGGTCGGTGCGGTCACGGCGCTGGCCGGCCCGCGCCCCGGCCGCCTGGGCCTCGCGCTCGGCGCGGCTGGTCGGAGCCTCGCCCTTGTAGATCCAGACCTTCACGCCGATGCGGCCGAAGGTCGTGCGGGCCTCGTAGAAGCCGTAGTCGATGTCCGCGCGAAGGGTGTGCAGCGGCACGCGGCCCTCGCGGTAGAACTCCGACCGCGACATCTCCGCGCCGCCGAGACGACCGGAGCACTGGACACGGATGCCCTTGGCGCCGCTCTTCATCGCCGACTGCATGGCCTTGCGCATGGCCCGCCGGAACGACACCCGGCTGGAGAGCTGCTCGGCCACGCCCTGGGCGACGAGCTGGGCGTCGACCTCGGGGTTCTTGACCTCGAGAATGTTGAGCTGGACCTGCTTCTTGGTCAGCTTCTCGAGGTCGCCACGGATGCGGTCCGCCTCGGCGCCGCGGCGGCCGATGACGATGCCCGGCCGGGCGGTGTGGATGTCGACCTGGACGCGGTCGGTGGTGCGCTCGATCTCGACCTTGGAGATGCCGGCCCGCTCCATGCCCTTCTGCAGCATGCGACGGATCGCGACGTCCTCGGCGACATACGCCTTGTACAGCTTGTCGGCATACCACCGGCTCTTGAAGTCGGTCGTGATGCCGAGGCGGAACCCGTGCGGGTTAACCTTCTGGCCCACTAGCGGGTCCTTCCCTTCGGCCTGCCCTGGCCCTCGGGCCGGGACTCGACGATCACAGTGATGTGGCTCGTCCGCTTGTTGATCCGATAGGCACGGCCCTGCGCGCGGGGACGGAACCGCTTCAGCGTCGGCCCCTCGTCGACCCACGCCCGGCTCACGACCAGCGTCTCGCGATCGAGCTTGTAGTTGTGCTCGGCGTTCGCGACCGCGCTCGACAGCACCTTGTAGATCGGCTCGCTCGCCGCCTGCGGGGCGAACTGCAGCACGGCCTGCGCCTCCGAAGCGGGCAGCCCGCGAATGAGGTCCACCACGCGGCGGGCCTTCTGGGGCGTGACGCGGACGAACCGCGCCTGAGCCCTGGCTTCCATCGCTTACTCCTCGTTTCCTGAAGGCGCTTTACCGCCGGCTACGCCGGTCTTCCTTGACGTGGCTGCGGAAGGTCCGCGTCGGCGCGAACTCGCCCAGCTTGTGACCGATCATCGACTCGGTGACGAACACCGGTACGTGCTTGCGGCCGTCGTGGACGGCGATCGTGTGACCGAGCATGTCCGGCACGATCATGGAGCGCCGCGACCACGTCTTGATGACGTTCTTGGTGCCCTTCTCGTTCTGCGTGTCCACCTTCTTCATCAGGTGGTCGTCAACGAAAGGACCCTTTTTAAGGCTACGTGGCATTTACGCTGCTCCTACCGCTTCTTCTTGCTCCGCCGACGGATGATCAGCCGGTCGCTGGCCTTGTTGGCACGGCGGGTGCGGCCCTCGGGCTTGCCCTTGGGGTTCACCGGGTGGCGACCACCGGAGGTCTTGCCCTCACCACCACCGTGCGGGTGGTCGACCGGGTTCATCGCGACACCGCGGACGGTCGGGCGCTTGCCCTTCCAGCGGTTACGACCGGCCTTACCGATGTTGATGTTGGCCTGCTCGGCGTTGCCCACCTGGCCGACCGAGGCGCGACAGCGCACGTCGACCTGGCGCATCTCACCCGAGGGCATACGCAGCGTGGCGAGCTGCCCTTCCTTGGCCAGAAGCTGGATCTGCGCGCCGGCCGAGCGGCCGAGCTTGGCGCCGCCGCCCGGCTTCAGCTCCACGGCGTGGATGAAGGTACCGGTCGGGATGTTGCGCAGCGGCAGGCAGTTGCCCGGCTTGATGTCGGCCGCGGGGCCGTTCTCGATGCGGTCGCCCTGCTTGATGCCGGTGGGGGCGAGGATGTAGCGCTTCTCGCCGTCCGCGTAGTGCAGGAGCGCGATGCGCGACGTGCGGTTCGGGTCGTACTCGATGTGCGCGACCTTGGCCGGGACGCCGTCCTTGTCGTGCCGCCGGAAGTCGATGATCCGGTACGCACGCTTGTGCCCGCCACCCTGGTGACGCGCGGTCACCCGGCCGTGGACGTTGCGGCCGCCCTTGCTGTGCAAGGGGGCAAGCAGCGACTTCTCCGGCGTGCTGCGCGTGATCTCGGCGAAGTCCGAGACGCTCGCGCCGCGACGACCGGGTGTCGTCGGCTTGTATTTACGGATGCCCATCTTTTTCGTTCATCCTTCGTCGGTGATGCGATGCGGTGCGGAGGTGGGTCAGCCGACCGGGCCGAAGATGTCGATCCGGTCGCCCTCGGCGAGGCTGACGATGGCCCGCTTGGTGCTCGGGCGCTGGCCGTAGCCGAACCGGGTCCGCTTGCGCTTGCCCTGGCGGTTGATCGTGTTCACGCCGGTCACCTTGACGCCGAAGATCTGCTCGATGGCGATCTTCACCTGCGTCTTGTTGGCCGTCTTGCGCACCAGGAACGTGTACTTGTTGTGCTCGTCGATCAGGCCGTAGCTCTTCTCGGAGACGACCGGCTTGATGATGATGTCGCGCGGGTCGGTGATCTTGTCCATCAGGCTTCTTCCTTCCCGCTGTCACTCAGCCGGGCGACGACCTGGTCGTACGCCTCGCGGGTGAACACGACATCCTCGTGGCAGAGCACGTCGTAGGTGTTGAGCTGCCCCGCCGTCAGAAGGTGGACCTCCGGGGCGTTGCGCAGGCTCAGCCACGACAGCTCGTCGTTCTCGTCGAGGACGACGAGGACGGAGCGCGCCTCCGAGATCTTGCGCAGGGCCTGGATGGCCGCCCGGGTCTTCGGGGTGTCCCCCTCGACCAGGCCGCTGACGACGTGCACGCGGCCGCCGCCCGCCCTGTCGCTGAGGGCGCCGCGCAGCGCGGCGGCCTTCATCTTCTTCGGGGTCCGCTGGGAGTAGTCGCGCGGCACCGGGCCGTGGACGACGCCACCGCCGGCGAACTGCGGGGCGCGGGTCGAACCCTGACGGGCGCGGCCGGTGCCCTTCTGGCGGTACGGCTTCTTGCCGCCGCCGCGGACCTCGCCACGGGTCTTGGTCTTGTGCGTGCCCTGCCGGCGGGCGGCGAGCTGCGCGACCACGACCTGGTGGATCAGCGGGATGTTGACCTTGGCGCCGAAGACGGCCTCCGGCAGCTCGACCGTCCCGGTCTTCGCGCCGGCCGGGTCGAGGACGTCGATGGTGGTGCTCACTTGTCGGCCCCCTTCTTGGCGGCGGTGCGAATCAGGACGAGGCTGCCGTTGGCGCCGGGAAGCGCACCCTTGATCAGGATGAGCCCCTTCTCGACGTCCACGGCGTGCACCTTGAGGTTCTGGACGGTGGTGCGGACGTTGCCCATGCGGCCCGCCATGCGCACACCCTTGAACACGCGGCCCGGGGTGGCGCAGCCACCGATGGAGCCGGGCGAACGGTGCTTGCGCTGGGTGCCGTGGGAGGCGCCGAGGCCCTTGAAGCCGTGACGCTTCATGACACCGGCGAAACCCTTGCCCTTGCTCTTGCCGGTGACGTCCACGAACTGGCCGGCCTCGAACGCGTCGGCGAGGACCTCCTGGCCGAGCTCGTACTCCGAGGCGTCCGGAGTGCGGATCTCGGTGAAGTAGCGGCGCGGGGTGATGTTGTGCTTGCGCAGGTAGTCACCCAGGGGCTTGTTCACCTTGCGCGGGTCCACCTGCCCGTAGCCGAGCTGGACGGCCGAGTAGCCGTCCCTGTCCTCAGTGCGGACGCGGGTCACCACGCACGGACCGGCCTCGACGACGGTGACCGGGACGATCCGGTTGCCCTCGTCGAAGACCTGGGTCATGCCGAGCTTCTTGCCCAGGACGCCCTTGATCTGCTTAGCCATGTCAGTGCGTTCCCTCAGAGCTTGATCGAGATGTCGACGCCGGCCGGGAGGTCGAGACGCATGAGCGAGTCGACGGTCTTCGGCGTCGGATCGATGATGTCAATCAGCCGCTTGTGCGTGCGCATTTCGAAGTGCTCGCGACTGTCCTTGTACTTGTGCGGCGAGCGGATGACGCAGTACACGTTCTTCTCGGTCGGCAACGGCACCGGGCCCGCGACCTTCGCGCCAGTCCGCGTCACCGTCTCGACGATCTTCTTGGCCGAGACGTCGATGACCTCGTGGTCATAGGCCTTAAGCCGGATGCGGATCTTCTGTCCCGCCATAGTGGCCTCGGTGTCCTTCGCTGTCGTCCTACAAGTTTCGTGCGGCCTGTGCCGCTTTGGCGTGTCCCACCTGTGCGGTGACCCGGACGCGCGTGCCTCCGTGATCTTGCAGCCGTCTCGGTCGCGCGGATCGAGCCTGCTGCGAGATCACGGCCTGGCCCGGGTGTGGGCCCGCTGTGGGCTCCGGGGCCGCCGGAGCGGCCCCTTCGTGGTGCGGCGGCCGATCCCGGTTTCCCGGGCCCGGCCGCCGACCCGCGGTCGAACTACTTGATGATCTTCGTGACCCGGCCCGCACCGACGGTGCGGCCACCCTCGCGGATGGCGAACTTGAGTCCGTCCTCCATCGCGATGGGCTGGATCAGCTGGACGGTCATCTCGGTGTTGTCACCGGGCATGACCATCTCGGTGCCCTCGGGGAGGGTCACGACGCCCGTCACGTCCGTGGTACGGAAGTAGAACTGCGGGCGGTAGTTGTTGAAGAACGGCGTGTGGCGGCCGCCCTCGTCCTTGGACAGGATGTAGACCTGCGCCTCGAACTCGGTGTGCGGGGTGGTCGTGCCCGGCTTGATGATGCACTGGCCGCGCTCGACGTCCTCGCGCTTGATGCCACGCAGGAGCAGGCCCACGTTGTCGCCGGCCCGGCCCTCGTCGAGGAGCTTGCGGAACATCTCGACACCGGTGACGGTGGTCGAGGTGTGCTTCTCCTTGATGCCGATGATGTCGACGGTCTCGTTGACCTTGACGATGCCGCGCTCGATGCGGCCGGTCACGACGGTGCCGCGGCCGGTGATCGAGAAGACGTCCTCGATCGGCATCAGGAACGGCTTGTCGGTGTCACGAACGGGCTCGGGGACGTTGTCGTCCACGGCGTTCATGAGCTCGATGATGGAGTCGCCCCACTTCTCGTCGCCCTCGAGCGCCTTCAGCGCCGAGACGCGAACGACCGGCAGGTCGTCGCCCGGGAACTCCTGAGCGGACAGGAGCTCGCGGACCTCGAGCTCGACGAGCTCCAGGATCTCCTCGTCGTCCACCATGTCGGCCTTGTTCAGGGCGACGACGATGTACGGCACACCGACCTGGCGGGCCAGGAGCACGTGCTCCTTGGTCTGCGGCATGGGACCGTCCGTGGCGGCGACCACGAGGATCGCGCCGTCCATCTGCGCCGCACCCGTGATCATGTTCTTCACGTAGTCGGCGTGACCCGGGCAGTCCACGTGAGCGTAGTGCCGCTTCTCGGTCTGGTACTCGACGTGGGCGATGGAGATGGTGATGCCGCGGGCCTTCTCCTCGGGCGCCTTGTCAATCTTGTCGAACGGGGTCGCCTCATTGAGGTGAGGGAAACGGTCGTGAAGCACCTTGGTGATCGCCGCGGTCAGAGTGGTCTTGCCGTGGTCGATGTGCCCAATAGTGCCGATGTTCACGTGCGGCTTGGTCCGCTCGAACTTGGCCTTGGCCACTGCTCTGTCTCCTTAGAGATTCTGACTTGACTTGCTAGTCGTCGGACTGCGAGGCGGTCCTACTCGCCCCGAGCCTTCGCGACGATCTCCTTGGCGATGCCCGGGGGCACCTCCGCGTAGGAGTCGAACTGCATGCTGTAGACCGCCCGGCCCTGGGTCCTGCTGCGCAGGTCGCCCACGTAACCGAACATCTCCGACAGCGGAACCAGGGCGCGGATGACCTTCGCCCCGGTCCGGTCCTCCATCGCCTGGATCTGCCCGCGGCGGCCGTTGAGGTCGCCGATGACATCACCCATGTAGTCCTCGGGCGTGGTGACCTCGACGGCCATCATCGGCTCAAGGATCACGGCGTCCGCACGGCGCGCGGCCTCCTTGAAGGCCATCGAACCGGCGATCTTGAAAGCCATTTCGGACGAGTCGACCTCGTGGTAGGCACCGTCCTTGAGGGTGACCTTGACACCCACCATCGGGTAGCCGGCCAGCACGCCGAACTCGGCGGCCTCCTGCGCGCCCGCGTCCACCGACGGGATGTACTCCCGGGGGATGCGGCCACCGGTGACCTTGTTCTCGAACTCGTAGCCGTCGTTGCCCTCGCCCAGCGGCTCCAGGTCGATGATCACACGCGCGAACTGGCCGGAACCACCGGTCTGCTTCTTGTGCGTGTACTCGACCTTCTCCACCCGGCGGCGGATGGTCTCGCGGTAGGCGACCTGCGGGCGGCCGACGTTGGCCTCGACCTTGAACTCGCGGCGCATGCGGTCCACCAGGATCTCCAGGTGAAGCTCGCCCATGCCCCAGATGACGGTCTGCCCGGTCTCCTCGTCCCTGCGGACCTGGAAGGAGGGGTCCTCCTCGGCCAGGCGCTGGATCGCGGTGCTGAGCTTCTCCTGGTCGCCCTTGGTCTTGGGCTCGATGGCCACGTTGATGACCGGCGCGGGGAAGTTCATCGACTCCAGCACGACCGGGTGGGCCGGGTCGCTGAGGGTGTCACCGGTGGTGGTGTCCTTCAGGCCCATGACCGCCACGATCGAGCCGGCCAACGCCGACGGGCGCTCCTCGCGCTTGTTGGCGTGCATCTGGTAGATCTTGCCGATCCGCTCCTTCTTGCCCTTGACCGAGTTCACCACGCTGGTGCCGGTCTCGAGCTTTCCGGAGTAGATGCGGATGTAGGTGAGCTTGCCCAGGTGCTGGTCGCTCATGATCTTGAAGGCCAGCGCGGCGAAGGGCTCCTCGGTGTCGGCGTGACGCTCGATGACCTTCTCCTCGTCGCCGACCGCGTGCCCCTTGAAGGCGGGGATGTCGGTCGGGGCGGGGAGGTAGGCGACGATCGCGTCGAGCAGGGGCTGCACGCCCTTGTTCTTGAACGCGGTGCCACACAGGACCGGGTTGAGGGCGCTGGCGAGCGTGGCCCGGCGGATGGCGGCGACGAGCTGCTCCTCGGTGGGCTCGACACCCTCCAGGAACAGCTCCATGAGCTCGTCGTCGTTCTCGGCGACGGTCTCGATGAGCTTGTCGCGCCACTCACGGGCGACCTCGGCGTGGTCGGACGGGATGTCGACGGTGTCGTACATCTCGCCCTTGGCCGCCTCGGCGCTCCAGATCAGGCCCTTCATCCGGACAAGGTCGATGACGCCCTTGAAGTCGGACTCGACGCCCCACGGAAGCTGGACCACCAGCGGGGTCGCACCGAGGCGCGACACCATCATGTCGACGCAGCGGTGGAACTCGGCCCCGACCCGGTCCATCTTGTTGACGAAGCAGATGCGCGGCACGCCGTAACGGTCGGCCTGACGCCACACCGTCTCGGACTGGGGCTCGACGCCGGCCACGGCGTCGAACACCGCCACCGCGCCGTCGAGGACCCGCAGCGAGCGCTCCACCTCGACGGTGAAGTCGACGTGGCCGGGCGTGTCGATGATGTTGATCGTGTGATCAAGCCAAGTGCAGGTGGTGGCGGCGGAGGTGATGGTGATGCCGCGCTCCTGCTCCTGCTCCATCCAGTCCATCGTGGCTGCGCCCTCGTGGACTTCACCGATCTTGTAGTTGATACCGGTGTAGAACAGGATCCGCTCGGTCGTCGTGGTCTTGCCCGCGTCGATATGGGCCATGATCCCGATGTTGCGGACCCTGGCCAGGTCAAGAGCGGTCGATGTGGCCACTTCTCTCGCGTCCTCGTCGTCTCGTCGTCGCCGCTGGGGTTACCAGCGGTAATGGGCGAAGGCCTTGTTGGACTCGGCCATCTTGTGGGTGTCCTCGCGCCGCTTCACGCTGGCGCCGAGGCCGTTGCTCGCGTCGAGCAGCTCGTTCATCAGCCGCTCGGTCATGGTCTTCTCGCGGCGGGCGCGGGAGTACTGCACCAGCCAGCGAAGGGCCAGCGTGGTGCTGCGCGCGGCACGCACCTCGACCGGCACCTGGTAGGTGGCACCGCCGACGCGGCGGCTGCGCACCTCGAGAGTGGGCTTGACGTTGTCGAGGGCGCGCTTCAGGGTCACCACGGGGTCGTTGCCGGACTTGTCGCGGCACCCCTCGAGCGCGTTGTACACCACGGTCTGCGCGAGTGAGCGCTTGCCGTTCAGAAGGACCTTGTTGATGAGCGCGGTGACCAGCGGCGAGTTGTACACCGGGTCCGCGACAAGCTGGCGACGCCCAGCGGGGCCTTTGCGCGGCATGTCAGCTCTTCTCCTTCTTCGCGCCGTAACGGCTGCGGGCCTGCTTGCGGTTGCGGACACCCTGGGTGTCCAGCGAACCGCGGATGATCTTGTAACGAACACCCGGCAGGTCCTTCACACGACCGCCGCGCACCAGCACGATGGAGTGCTCCTGAAGGTTGTGGCCGACACCCGGGATGTAGGCCGTGACCTCGATGCTGTTGGTCAGCCGCACACGGGCCACCTTGCGCAGCGCCGAGTTGGGCTTCTTCGGAGTCGTGGTGTAAACGCGAGTGCACACACCGCGCCGCTGCGGGCTCCCCTTGAGCGCCGGTGTCTTGGTCTTACTGACCTTGTCCTGCCTGCCCTTGCGGACCAGCTGCTGAATCGTGGGCAACCGCGTCTCCGTTTCGTGCATCGCCGGTGAATCGAAAAGTCGTGCATTTCGCAGGTACTGCCGGTGTCATGACCTGCTGTTTCTCCGCCCGCTCCGACCCCCGCGCTCGGGCGTGTCGCGATCTTCGCCGCGTACACCCGGCGAGGCCGGACCTTGGAGGAGTCACACGCCGCCCGGCTGACCTCGTAGAGGCGCTCGATGCGCACGCATGTGAGCCCGCGAAGCCACGGGCACGAAGGGCAAGACTACCCAGCCCATCGCAACACGTCAAAACGGTTGCGCCACCAGCCGCTCCGTGAGCGGCTCCTGTCCGTGTCGTGGCCCCCGGGGGCCGGTTTCCGGCCGACCACCGATCGGGCTCGTGTCAAGTTTACCGGCACTCGGAGGGTTGTCTCGACGATTTCCGCGTGTTGATCGCGCCTGCCCCGCCCAGGCGGGGAAAACGACGGGGCGCCCCGCCCCCCGTAGGGAGCTGGGCGCCCCTCGCGCCTGGCTCGGCGGCCGGGCCGCGGGCCCGGCCGCCATGTCAGCGGCCCCTCACCGGTTCACGACCGGCCGGCGGCCGTGCGGCGTCAGCGGTTGTACTGGCCGAAGTCGTACTCCTCCAGCGGCACGGCCTCGCCGCTGCCGGTGCCGAAGGTGTAGTCGGTCGCGGAGCCGTCGTAGCCGCCGACGGTGTACATCGCCGCCTTGGCCTCCTCGGTCGGCTCCACCCGGACGTTGCGGTACTGCGACATACCGGTACCGGCCGGGATCAGCTTTCCGATGATGACGTTCTCCTTCAGGCCGAGCAGCGAGTCCGACTTGGCGTGGATCGCCGCGTCGGTGAGCACCCGCGTGGTCTCCTGGAAGGACGCCGCCGACAACCACGACTCGGTGGCCAGCGAGGCCTTGGTGATGCCCATCAGCACCGGACGGCCGGAGGCGGGGGTGCCGCCCTCGGCGACGACCTCGCGGTTGACCATCTCGAAGCGCGGGCGCTCCACGAGCTCGCCGGGCAGCAGGTCGGTGTCACCGGACTCCAGCACGTTCACGCGCTTGAGCATCTGCCGCACGATGATCTCGATGTGCTTGTCGTGGATCGACACACCCTGCGACCGGTAGACCTGCTGCACCTCGGCCACCAGGTGGAGCTGCACGGCCCGCGGGCCGAGGATGCGCAGCACCTCGTTGGGGTTGACGGCACCGGCGATGAGCTGCTGGCCCACCTTGACGTGCTGTCCCTCGGAGATCAGCAGGCGCGACCGCATGGACACCGGGTAGGAGATCTCGTCCGACCCGTCGTCCGGGGTGACGACGATCTTGCGGGTCTTGTCGGTCTCGTCGATCCGCACCCGGCCGTCCGCCTCGCTGATCGGGGCGACGCCCTTGGGGACGCGCGCCTCGAACAGCTCCTGGACACGGGGCAGACCGTGGGTGATGTCGGCGCCCGCCACACCACCGGTGTGGAAGGTCCGCATCGTCAACTGGGTGCCGGGCTCGCCGATCGACTGGGCCGCGATGATGCCGACGGCCTCGCCGACGTCCACCAGCTTGCCGGTCGCCAGCGAGCGGCCGTAGCAGGTGGCGCAGACGCCGATCTTGGCCTCGCACACCAGCGCGCTGCGGGTGCGGACCGTCTCGACGCCGGCCTCGACCAGCGCGGTGACGGTCGTGTCGTTGATGTCCACGCCCGCCGCCGCGACGACCTTGCCGTCCACCTCGACGTCCTCGGCCAGGATGCGGCCGTGCACGTTGCTCTCGGCGTTCTCGGCCTTGGAGAGGTTGCCGGCCGCGTCCCGCTCGCCGACGTGCAGAGGCACGCCGCGGTCGGTGCCGCAGTCGATCTCACGCACGATGACGTCCTGCGCGACGTCGACCAGGCGCCGGGTGAGGTAGCCCGAGTCGGCGGTGCGCAGCGCGGTGTCGGCGAGACCCTTCCGCTGACCGTGGGTGGAGATGAAGTACTCCAGCACCGACAGGCCCTCGCGGAAGGAGGACTTGATCGGCCGCGGGATCGTCTCGCCCTTGGTGTTGGACACCAGGCCGCGGATGCCCGCGATCTGCCGGACCTGCATCTTGTTGCCTCGGGCGCCGGAGTTGACCATCATCCAGACCGAGTTGGTGGCAGGGAAGGCGTTCACCATGTCGGTCTCGACGTCGGCCGTGGCGTGCGTCCAGATCTCGATGAGCTCCTGGCGGCGCTCCTCGTCGGTGATCAGGCCGCGCTCGTACTCACGCTGCACCTTGTCGGCGCGGCGCTCGTACGACTCCATGATCGCCGCCTTGTTCGGCGGGGCCACCACGTCGTCGATCGAGATCGTGACACCCGAGCGGGTCGCCCAGTGGAAGCCGGCGTCCTTCAGCGCGTCCAGCGCCGCGGCCACCTCGACCTTGGGGTACTTCTCGGCCAGCTCGTTGACGATGGTCGAGAGCTGCTTCTTGCCGATCTGCGAGTTGACGAAGGGGTAGTTCTCCGGGAGCGTCTGGTTGAACAGGCACCGGCCGAGCGTGGTCTCCAGGCGGTAGGACTCGCCCGCCTCCCAGCCCTCGGGCGCCGACCAGCCGCGCGGCGGCGGGGTGTCGGCGATCCGGACCTGGATCTTGGCCTGGATGTCCAGCTCGTGACGGTCGTGGGCCATCAGCGCCTCGGAGACCGAGGCGAAGACACGGCCCTCGCCCGCGGCGTCCTCGCTCTGGGTGGTCAGCCAGTACAGACCGATGATCATGTCCTGGGTGGGCATGGTCACCGGCTTGCCGTCGGCCGGCTTGAGGATGTTGTTGGTCGAGAGCATCAGGATGCGCGCCTCGGCCTGGGCCTCCGCCGACAGCGGCAGGTGGACCGCCATCTGGTCGCCGTCGAAGTCCGCGTTGAACGCGGTGCAGACGAGCGGGTGGATCTGGATGGCCTTGCCCTCGACGAGCTGCGGCTCGAAGGCCTGGATGCCGAGGCGGTGCAGGGTGGGCGCGCGGTTGAGCAGCACCGGGTGCTCGGTGATGACCTCTTCCAGCACGTCCCACACGACCGCGCGGGCACGCTCGACCATGCGCTTGGCCGACTTGATGTTCTGCGCGTGGTTCAGGTCGACCAGGCGCTTCATCACGAACGGCTTGAACAGCTCCAGCGCCATCTGCTTGGGCAGGCCGCACTGGTGCAGCTTGAGCTGCGGGCCGACCACGATGACCGAACGGCCGGAGTAGTCGACGCGCTTGCCCAGCAGGTTCTGGCGGAACCGGCCCTGCTTGCCCTTGAGCATGTCGGACAGCGACTTGAGCGGGCGGTTGCCGGGACCGGTGACCGGACGGCCGCGCCGGCCGTTGTCGAACAGCGCGTCCACGGCCTCCTGGAGCATGCGCTTCTCGTTGTTCACGATGATCTCGGGAGCACCGAGGTCGAGAAGCCGCTTGAGGCGGTTGTTCCGGTTGATGACCCGGCGGTACAGGTCGTTCAGGTCGGAGGTCGCGAAGCGGCCACCGTCGAGCTGGACCATCGGGCGGAGGTCCGGCGGGATCACCGGGATGCAGTCCAGCACCATGCCGTTCGGCGAGTTGCGCGTGGTGAGGAACGCGGACACGACCTTGAGCCGCTTGAGCGCGCGGGCCTTCTTCTGGCCCTTGCCGCTGCGGATGGTCTCGCGCAGCGACTCGGCCTCGGCGGCGAGGTCGAAGTTGTTCAGCCGCTCCTGGATGGCCTGGGCGCCCATGCCGCCGCGGAAGTAGCGGCCGAAGCGGTCGCGCATCTCGCGGTACAGCAGCTCGTCGCCCTCGAGGTCCTGGACCTTGAGGTTCTTGAAGCGGCTCCAGACCTCCTCCAGCCGGTCCAGCTCGCGCTGGGCCCGGTCACGGAGCTGGCGCATCTCACGGTCGGCACCCTCACGCACCTTGCGGCGGGCGTCGCCCTTGGCGCCGGACGCCTCCAGCTCGGCCAGATCGGCTTCCAGCTTCTTCTGCCGGGCCTCGATGTCGGCGTCGCGGCGCTGCTCGATGTGCTGCCGCTCCACGGAGATCTTGGCCTCCAGGGACGGCAGGTCCCGGGCGCGCATGTCGGCGTCCACGAACGTGATCATGTAGGCCGCGAAGTAGATGACCTTCTCCAGGTCCTTCGGGGCCAGGTCGAGCAGGTACCCGAGGCGCGACGGGACGCCCTTGAAGTACCAGATGTGCGTGACGGGAGCGGCCAGCTCGATGTGGCCCATCCGCTCGCGACGCACCTTGGCGCGCGTGACCTCGACGCCACAGCGCTCACAGATGATGCCCTTGAAGCGGACGCGCTTGTACTTGCCGCAGTAGCACTCCCAGTCGCGGGTCGGACCGAAGATCTTCTCGCAGAAGAGCCCGTCCTTCTCCGGCTTCAGGGTGCGGTAGTTGATGGTCTCGGGCTTCTTCACCTCGCCGTGCGACCACTGGCGAATATCGTCGGCCGTGGCGAGGCCGATGCGGAGCTCGTCGAAGAAGTTGACGTCGAGCACTTGTTATCCCCTCGCTTGAAAATCAGACCTCTTCGACACTGCTCGGCTCACGCCGGGACAGGTCGATGCCGAGCTCCTCCGCCGCGCGGAAGACGTCCTCGTCGGTGTCCCGCATCTCGATGGACATGCCGTCGCTGGAGAGCACCTCGACGTTGAGGCACAGCGACTGCATCTCCTTGATGAGGACCTTGAAGGACTCAGGGATGCCCGGCTCGGGGATGTTCTCGCCCTTGACGATGGCCTCGTAGACCTTCACGCGGCCGAGAACGTCGTCGGACTTGATGGTCAGCAGCTCCTGGAGCGCGTACGCGGCTCCGTAGGCCTCCAGCGCCCAGACCTCCATCTCACCGAAGCGCTGGCCACCGAACTGGGCCTTACCGCCGAGCGGCTGCTGGGTGATCATGGAGTAGGGACCGGTCGAGCGAGCGTGGATCTTGTCGTCCACCAGGTGGAGCAGCTTGAGGATGTAGATGTAGCCGACCGAGATGGGGTGCGGGAACGGCTCACCGGAGCGGCCGTCGAACAGCCGGGCCTTGCCGTTGACGCCGACCATGCGCTCGCCGTCCCGGTTGACCAGGGTGTTCTCCAGCAGACCCGTGAGCTCCTCCTCGTGCGCACCGTCGAACACCGGGGTGGCGACGTTGGTGCGCGGCTCGACCTGGCCGAAGCCCTTGTCGCGCAGCCGCTCGGCCCACGCCTCCTCGATGCCCGAGATGTCCCACCCTCTGGCGGCGATCCACCCGAGGTGGGTCTCCAGCACCTGGCCGACGTTCATGCGGCCGGGCACGCCCAGGGGGTTGAGGATGATGTCGACCGGGGTGCCGTCCTCCAGGAACGGCATGTCCTCGACCGGCAGGATCTTGGAGATGACGCCCTTGTTCCCGTGACGGCCGGCGAGCTTGTCGCCGTCGGTGATCTTGCGCTTCTGGGCGACGTACACCCGCACCAGCTCGTTCACGCCGGGAGGCAGCTCGTCGCCGTCCTCGCGGCTGAACACGCGGACGCCGATGACCTTGCCCATCTCGCCGTGCGGCACCTTCAGGGAGGTGTCGCGGACCTCGCGGGCCTTCTCACCGAAGATGGCGCGCAGCAGGCGCTCCTCGGGGGTCAGCTCGGTCTCACCCTTCGGGGTGACCTTGCCGACCAGGATGTCGCCGGGCACGACCTCGGCGCCGATGCGGATGATGCCCCGCTCGTCGAGATCGGCCAGCACCTCCTCGGAGACGTTCGGGATGTCCCGCGTGATCTCCTCGGGGCCCAGCTTGGTGTCACGGGCGTCGACCTCGTGCTCCTCGATGTGGATCGAGGAGAGCACGTCGTCCTGCACCAGGCGCTGGGACAGGATGATCGCGTCCTCGTAGTTGTGGCCCTCCCACGGCATGAACGCCACCAGGAGGTTCTTGCCGAGCGCCATCTCGCCGTCGTCCGTGCACGGGCCGTCGGCGATGACCTGGTTGACCTCCACCCGGTCGCCCTCGCGGACGATGGGCTTCTGGTTGAAGCAGGTGCCCTGGTTGGAGCGCTTGAACTTCGCCACGCGGTAGGTGGTGCGCGTGCCGTCGTCGTTCATCACGGTGACGTAGTCGGCGGAGACCTCCTCGACGACACCCGCCTTCTCGGCGGTGATGACGTCGCCGGCGTCGGTCGCCGCGCGGTACTCCATGCCGGTGCCGACCAGCGGGGCCTCGCTCTTCAGCAGGGGCACCGACTGGCGCTGCATGTTGGAGCCCATCAGCGCGCGGTTGGCGTCGTCGTGCTCCAGGAACGGGATCATGGCGGTCGCGACGGACACCATCTGGCGCGCCGAGACGTCCATGTAGTCGACCTCGTTCGGGCGGATGAACTCGACCTCGCCGCCCTTCCGGCGGACCAGCACGCGGTCCTCGGCGAAGGTGCCGTCGGCGCGCAGCGGCGTGTTGGCCTGCGCGATGACGTGGCGGTCCTCCTCGTCGGCGGTGAGGTAATCGATCTCCTCGGTGACCCGGCCGTCCACGACCTTGCGGTAGGGCGTCTCGACGAAGCCGAAGGAGTTGACCCGGCCGAACGACGAGAGCGAGCCGATGAGGCCGATGTTCGGGCCTTCCGGCGTCTCGATCGGGCACATGCGGCCGTAGTGGGACGGGTGCACGTCACGGACCTCGAAGCCGGCCCGCTCACGGGACAGACCACCGGGGCCGAGCGCGGACAGACGCCGCTTGTGCGTCAGGCCGGCCAGCGGGTTGGTCTGGTCCATGAACTGCGAGAGCTGCGAGGTGCCGAAGAACTCCTTGATCGACGCCACGACCGGGCGGATGTTGATCAGGGTCTGCGGCGTGATCGCCTCGACGTCCTGCGTGGTCATGCGCTCACGGACGACGCGCTCCATGCGGGCCAGGCCCAGGCGGACCTGGTTCTGGATCAGCTCGCCGACCGTGCGCAGGCGCCGGTTGCCGAAGTGGTCGATGTCGTCGGTCTCGACGACGACCTCGCCGTTCGCGCCGGGCATCGAGATCTCGCCGGCGTGCAGCCGGACGATGTACTCGATGGTGGCGACGACGTCCTCTTCGGTGAGGGTGCCCTGGTTGATGTCGGAGTCGACCCCGAGCTTCTTGTTGATCTTGTAGCGGCCGACCTTGGCGAGGTCGTAACGCTTGGGGTTGAAGTAGAGGTTCTCCAGCAGGGTCTGCGCGGACTCCTTCGTCGGAGGCTCGCCCGGCCGCAGCTTGCGGTAGATGTCGAGCAGCGCGTCGTCCTGGCCGGTGGTGTGGTCCTTCTCCAGGGTGGCGCGCATCGACTCGTACTGGCCGAAACGCTCCAGGATCTGGTCGCTGGTCCAGCCGAGCGCCTTGAGCAGCACCGTGACCGCCTGCTTGCGCTTGCGGTCGATGCGGACGCCGACGCTGTCGCGCTTGTCGATCTCGAACTCGAGCCAGGCGCCGCGCGACGGGATCACCTTGCAGCCGTACAGGTCCTTGTCGGAGGTCTTGTCGACGCTGCGGTCGAAGTAGACACCCGGGGAGCGCACGAGCTGCGACACGACGACACGCTCGGTGCCGTTGATGATGAAGGTGCCCTTCGAGGTCATGAGCGGGAAGTCGCCCATGAACACCGTCTGGCTCTTGATCTCACCCGTGGTGTTATTGATGAACTCCGCCGTCACGAACATCGGGGCGGAGAAGGTCATGTCCTTGTCTTTGCACTCGTCGACCGAGTACTTGGGCGGCTCGAACCGGTGGTCGCGGAACGACAAGGACATCGTGCCGGAGAAGTCCTCGATGGGACTTATCTCTTCGAAGATCTCTTCCAGCCCGGACTGGGCCGGGACGTCCTTGCGGCCGGCCTGGCGAGCCGCGTCGACCCGCGCCCGCCATTTCTCGTTACCCAGCAGCCAGTCGAACGACTCGGTCTGCAGAGCGAGAAGGTCGGGAACTTCGAGCGGCTCCTGAATGCGCGCGAAAGAGACGCGGCGGGGACCAGCGGGTACGGCGAAGGCGTTGCGCGAGGCTGCCAACAGATGTCCTTCCGAGGGCTCGCGGACTGACTACACGCACGCCAGACGACCACGCATTCGAAGTTACCTAGAGAAGCGGGTCGTCAAAGGGCAGCGCAAAGGGGCAGTGTAGCCGATGGGCATACACCTGTCCACTCAGTCTCGCTCTGCGCACCCACGTTGGACGCAGCATCGCCCGTCAGCGCCGAAACGTCAAGCCCGTAAGCCCGGATTCGCGACGATCGTGAGTCGTCACGCTGGGTTTTCTTCCCCCGAAGGACTGTGCGGTCAGCCGGACCCAGACGATACCCGCGAGGCGGATCGGCTAACGCTCGGTCACGTCGAGGGTCGAAGGCTTACTCGCCGTCGACACTGGCGTGCTCTGTATCTGCCCATCCACACCGCCGCCAAACCTATCCTTTACTAACAATTTGATAACCCGCCTCGCCCATCACCGGCGTGTCCGGGCGCGGGGCCCCGTCACGGTCACGCTCAGTCAGTCGGGGCGTTGCCTATCAAGGTCGACAGCTCGGACACCAGCCAGTGGTCGTCCGCCTTGACCAGGACGAACCTGGCGCGGTTCTGCGAAACCTGCTTCAACGGGACGGTCCCCCCTGCGGGCACCTTGGTCGTGCCGAGGTTCATGAACAACAGCACCTGTACCCGGCCGGGGGTGGCCGACTCGACCGCGGCGGCGGCCACCACGGCCTGCTGCACGGTCTGCTGGCGCCGGACGGACGGCGGCAGCACCCGGCCGAGCTCGCGGTAGTGGTCGGCGAGTGCCCCGGTGGCGTACCCGCGGGCACGGGCGAGGTCGGCGTCGATGGTGCGGTAGTCGTAGGAGAGCATGTCCGGCGCGTACGTGCGGGCCGCCGCCAGCGCCTCCGCGGCGGCCGTCTCGCTCTGCCGGAGCTCCCGCAGCCGCAGATAGCCGGCGCCCACCAGGAAGGCCAGAGTGCCCACCAGGAGCGCCAGCAGCGCCACGAGGGCGCCGAAGGCCCGGGAACGCGGCCGGCGCCTCCTGACGCCCTCCACGGGCTCCACGGCGGACGCGGCGCTCACGAGACGGTCTCCAGCTTCGACGCCCACCACAGCCCGTCGATCTTGGTGACCTCGACGCTCCAGCGGTAGTAGCGGTCCTGCGGGGCGGTCGAGGAGCCCTCCCAGCTCACCACCGAGTCGGCCACCACCAGCACGCGGGCCACCGACCGGCGGGCGTCCATGGACACCAGCCCGGCGGCGCGCACCACACCGGTCTGCACGGCCTTGTTGGCCCGGGTCGCCGCCTTCAGCCGCTCGGCGTCCCTGGTGTACTCGGCCCTGGCCTGGCCGGTGGAGGACTCGATCACCCGCTGCACGTCGCGGTCCACGGTGCGGTGGCTGACGGCGAGGAGGGTCACGGCGTACCGCTGGGCGGCCTGGATCGCGGCCATGCGGTCACGCGCCGCGCCGCGCGCCTCGTCCAGCTCGGCGCCCACCCGGACCCACGCGAACGCGAGGACGGCCGCGGGCACGAGCAGGAAGGCGAGCACGGCCAGACGCGACCGCGGCCCGCGCGCACGGGACCGCGCGGCGTGCTGCGCCACGTGCGCCTCCTCTCGGCCCTGCCCGTCCGGCCCTCGCACCCGTCCGGGCGGCTCTCGCGTCGGCCCGCCCGGCTCTCGCACCCGTCCGGACGGCTCCCTCAGCGGACGGCTTCCGCCCCTGTACGGTCGGCCGGATCATAACCCGGGACGGCCGTCGCGAACCGGACCCCGCCGCGGAGCGTATGTCCGGAAACACGGAAAGGGACGGGCACCCGGCACCTGGGTGGCCCGCCCCTTTCTGATGGAGCGTGATGACGCGTGACGCGTCAGGTCCTCGGAGAGGAGAACGTCACTTGACGGTGACGGTGGCGCCGGCGCCCTCGAGCTGCGCCTTGGCCTTCTCCGCGGCCTCCTTGTTGACCTTCTCGAGCAGCGGCTTCGGCGCGCCGTCCACGAGGTCCTTGGCCTCCTTCAGCCCGAGGCTGGTGAGGGCCCGGACCTCCTTGATGACCTGGATCTTCTTGTCGCCGGCGGCCTCGAGGATGACGTCGAACTCGTCCTGCTCCTCGACCTCCTCGGCGGCGGCGCCGCCGCCGGCGCCCGGGGCCGCGGCCACGGCCACGGGGGCGGCGGCCTTGACGTCGAAGGTCTCCTCGAAGACCTTCACGAAGTCGGACAGCTCGAGGAGGGTCATCTCCTTGAACGCGTCGAGCAGCTCGTCGGTGCTGAGCTTCGCCATGGTGGTACTTCCTCCGCTTGTATCAAAACGTTGTTACGGACCGCGGTGTGCGCAGCGATCCCCGCGCCTCGCGGCCCCACACGGGCCGCGGGCCCCGAGCTACTCGGACTCGGCCTGCCCCGCCTCGGCGCCGCCGGCCTGCTTCTCGCGCAGGGCCTCGACGAGCCGCACCAGTTGGGTGGGCAGCGCGTTGAACGTGGCGGCGGCCTGGGACTGCTTCGCCTTCAGGGCGCCTGCCAGCTTCGCGAGCAGAACCTCACGCGACTCGAGGTCGGCGAGCGTGGTGATCTCGGCGGGCGTCATCGCCTTGCCGTCGACGACACCACCCTTGATCACCAGGAGGGGGTTGGCCTTGGCGAAATCACGCAGGCCCTTCGCCGCCTCGACCACGTCGCCGGTGACGAACGCGATCGCGGTCGGGCCCTGGAACAGATCGTCCAGGGTGCTGACCCCGGCCTGATTGGCCGCGATCTTCGACAGGGTGTTCTTCGCCACGGCGAACTTGGCGTTGCCCCGCAGGGCGACGCGCAATTCCTTGAGCTGCGCCACGGTGAGGCCGCGGTACTCCGTCAGGACCGCCGCGCTAGAGCCCTCGAAGCGATCCTTGAGCTCGGCGACGGCAGTCGCCTTCTCAGCCTTCGCCATGGGCCTCCTTCCAGATGTGCCGCCGGTACGCGGCCGAAGGGCCCACGGAAACGAAACGAGCCCCGGCGCGGGCGCGCGGGGCTCACACACAGACGACGGGCGGCGGAGGCCGCACGCGAACCATATGGAAACTCACATCACACCTGCGCTGGTCGCCCACGATCGTGGAACTTTCAGCCGCCGAGCCATGACAAGGCTCAGCGATGACCGGCGGTCTTCGGCGAGACCACTGTACGCGCTCGGGCCGCGTGCCACCAAATCAACGGCCGCGGGAGGCCGTGAGGGACCCCGCCCCCGCCTTGGGAGGCGGAGCCCCACCCGGAAGACGAGTACGCCCCGCACCGGAGGGTGCGGGGCGTACAGAGGCGTACGGAGGAAGTCAGCTCCCGATGGTGCCGCTGCCTCCGGCGCCGCCGGTGCCGTTCAGGCCCTTCGGGAGCTCGCCGACCTGGTCGGCGGGCGGGGCGGTGACCTCGGCGGCCTCGTTGAACTTGCTGAACTGCAGGGCCGCCTTGAAGGTGCCGCCGTCGGCGGCGCCGTTCATCTCCAGCTTGCGCGGCAGGTTCTCGGCGTCGATCCACGCGTCGAACTTCATGTCCTTGAGCTTGCTGATCTGCGGCGCGAGCTTCTGCTGCAGCTCGGGGTCGAGCTGCTTCACCGCCTCGGCCACCGGGAAGGTGCCCTTGTAGTGGGTGGTGTCCACGCCGCCGACCGTCTCGGTGCCCACGGCCTTGACGTCCTTGGAACCCGTGATCATCTTGACGCTGCTCTGCAGGTCGAGCTGCTGCGCCTGGGAGAGGAACTGCCCGGCGTCCACGCCCGCGGAACGCCCGAGCTCGGCGAGGTCGAGCTTGATCCAGGGCTTGGCGCTGCCGAGGAGCTTGTTCAGCATCTCGACCTTCATGTACGCCGTCTGGCCGAGCAGGATCACCCGCACGCCGCCCGGCACGTTCTGCCCGCCTGCGGAGATCTTGTCCAGGGTGACGTCCGAAGCCACCTGGGGCTTCTGGTGGTACACCATGGAGCCCGAGACCGAGCCCGCGCCGTCCTTGGGCGAGGTGAAGTCCACCGAGATCTGCGCCTGATAGGAGCTCACCGCCTCGGCGCTCTTCGCGCTGGCCTGGAGCGTCTCCGCCGCGGAGAGCTTGACCGAGCCGAGAGGCTCCGCCGTGCTCTGCGTCGGCTGGCCGCAGGCTGAGACCGCGATCAGCGTGGCCGCGCCTACTGCCACCATCGCGGAGGTCGTTCGCCGCTTCACTAGGTATCCCTTCTATCCCCCAAGACTGTTTCGACCCTACGCGCCGCCTCTACCCCGTGCGGCGACTTCTTTCGAGGAGCTATGCCCCGCCACCGCCGGCCGACGCGGCGACCTGGCCCGTGACCTGGGCAGTCGTGGCGTGCCGCTGAGCAGGAAAGAGCGAAAAAAGGGCCCCCGCCGCGTGGCGGAGGCCCTTCGGACGGCCGGTGAGGGCCGTCAGGCGTCGAGCTCGGCGGTGATGCCGCGCGTGATGTTGGGGTCCACGGGGATGCCGGGGCCCATGGAGGTGGAGAAGGTGATCTTCTTCAGGTAACGGCCCTTGGCCGCGGTCGGCTTGAGCCGGACCACCTCGTCCAGCGCGGCGGAGTAGTTCTCCAGGAGCTGACGCTCGGGGAACGACACCTTGCCGATGATGAAGTGGAGGTTCGCGTGCCGGTCGACCCGGAACTCGATCTTGCCGCCCTTGATGTCGGTCACGGCCTTGGAGACGTTCGGCGTCACGGTGCCGGTCTTGGGGTTCGGCATGAGGCCGCGGGGGCCGAGCACGCGGCCGAGACGGCCGACCTTGCCCATGAGGTCCGGCGTGGCCACGACGGCGTCGAACTCGCCGAGGCGGTTGCCCTTGGAGATCTCCTCGATCAGCTCGTCGGCGCCGACGATGTCGGCGCCCGCGGCGCGGGCCTCCTCGGCGCGGTCACCGGTCGCGAAGACCAGGACCCGGGCGGTCTTGCCGGTGCCGTGCGGGAGGTTGACGGTGCCGCGGACCATCTGGTCGGCCTTGCGGGGGTCGACGCCCAGCCGCAGGGCGACCTCGACGGTCGCGTCGAACTTGGTGACCGAGGTGCTCTTGGCCAGCTTGGCGGCCTCGACCGGGCTGTAGAGGTTCTCCGGGTTGATCTGCTCGGACGCCTTGCGGTACGTCTTGCTGCGCTTCATGTTCTCTCTCCTCGTGGAGTGCGTGGTCGTGGGCCAGCGCGTGGCCCTCCCACGGGTGGCGCCGGTACGGCCGCCGGCCGCCCGGCCCGCGATCCGGATGACCTACATAGATCATCCAAATTGGGACAAGGTCAGTCGGCGATGGTGATGCCCATCGACCGGGCGGTGCCGGCGATGATCTTCTCGGCCGCCTCGATGTCGTTGGCGTTGAGGTCGGGCATCTTCGTCTCGGCGATCTGGCGGAGCTGCTCCTTGGTGAGCTTGCCGACCTTGTCGCGCAGCGGGTTGGCGCTCGCCTTGTCGAGGCCCGCGGCCTTCTTGATCAGCTCAGGCGCCGGCGGCGTCTTCGTGACGAACACGAAGCTGCGGTCTTCGAAGATGGTGATCTCGACGGGGATGATGTTGCCCCGCTGGGCCTCGGTGGCGGCGTTGTACTGCCGCACGAAGTCCATGATGTTGACACCGTGCGGACCGAGGGCGGTACCGACCGGGGGCGCGGGCGTGGCCTGGCCGGCCGGAAGCTGCACCTTGACCAGTGCCGCGATCTTCTTCTTTGGAGGCATTGTCCTACTCCGGGTCCGTTTACTCCTGCGAGACTTCCACGGAGGTGGAAGCCACCGAGGGCATGCGTCGGCCGCGTGGCCATCCCTCGGGATTCACCCCGCGGCGCGCTCGGCCCGCGGGGACGACTTACCAGTGTATGCGTGGCGGCGGATCACCGAGACCTGGACGACCGTCAGATCTTGGAGACCTGGTTGAACGACAGCTCCACCGGGGTCTCGCGGCCGAAGATGGACACCAGCACCTTGAGCTTCTGCGACTCGGCGCTGATCTCGCTGACCGTGGCCGGGAGCGTGGCGAACGGGCCGTCCATGACGGT
This sequence comes from Sphaerisporangium sp. B11E5, assembly GCF_039871875.1. Classification (NCBI taxonomy): domain Bacteria; kingdom Bacillati; phylum Actinomycetota; class Actinomycetes; order Streptosporangiales; family Streptosporangiaceae; genus Sphaerisporangium; species Sphaerisporangium sp. B11E5. The sequence continues at coordinate 42,442 of NZ_JBDPMD010000025.1, forward strand.
GACCGACTCGCCGACCTCGAAGTCGACGGTGGCGGCCGCGGCCTTGGCCGTGGTGGTCTTGGCCTGCTCGGTCGGCTCGGGCGCGAGCAGCTTCGCGACCTCGTCGAGACTCAGCGGGCTCGGCCGGTTGGACAGGCCGACGAAACCGGTGACACCCGGCGTGTTGCGGACCGCGGACCAGGACTCGTCGGTCAGCTCCATGCGGACCAGGACGTACCCGGGCAGGACACGCTCCTTGACCGGGGTGCGCTTGCCGCCCTTGATCTCGGTGACGGTGTGCGTGGGCACCTCGACCTGGAAGAGGTAGTCCTCCATGTTCAGGGACTGGGTGCGCGTCTCGATGTTGGACTTCACGCGGTTCTCGTAACCGGCGTAGGAGTGGATGACGTACCACTCGCCGGGCAGGCCGCGCATCGAGCGCTTGAACTCCTCGACGGGGTCCACGTCGGGCAGGACGTCACCGTCTTCGTCCACGGCGGCGGCCGGAGCGTCGGCCTCGCCGTGCTCCTCGGCCTCACCGGGACCGCCGGCCTCGCCGGACGCGTCGGTGATCTCGATCGCCTGCTCCGGCTCGCCCTCCCACTCGTCGTCGTGGGATGCGCCGGCCGGCAGTGGGGACTCGGACACAGTGACTCTTTCTCTCGTCGATGTTGCGAAACTCCGCCGCCTCCAGCCTACGGCGGGAGGGTACGGCGGTCGCGGCGCGCCGGTGCTCTACGGGGTGGTCGACCCGCCGAAGACCGCGAGCACACCCTTCGTGAGCAAGAAGTCCAGCCCGGCCACGATGCCGACCATAATCAGCACGAACACGAGGACAACGGTGGTGTAGTTGATCAGGGCCTTCCGCGTCGGCCAGATCACCTTGCGGAGCTCCGCAACGATCTGCCGGTAGAAAAGGGCCGGAGAAGTGCGCTTTTTCGCGGGCTGGCCAGACGGCTTGCTCGGCCGGTCCGCGGCCTCGCCGCGCGTGTCGATCGCCACAGTCCTCACCTGATCCGTCGTTCCAACGCAACTTTGCGGCGGCATACACGCCATCGGTGCGCGGACCGCACTCCGCAGGGCACGAGGGACTCGAACCCCCAACCGCCGGTTTTGGAGACCGGTGCGCTACCAATTGCGCTAGTGCCCTCTGCCATGAGCCAGCTTACCCGTGCGGCACGGGGGCGTCGCTCACTAGTTGCAGAAGTGTACGGGGGAATGGCCCCCACGTCGAACCAACGCGTCGGGCAGGCCGGGACGATCCGCCGCGTGTCCACATCATGGATATGCGGCGGAAGCGGTGTGAGACGTCTGGAAGCATGGTACCCATGACCCGTCCTCGCATCTCAGCGCGCATCTCCGCCATTTCAGAGTCCGCCACGCTAGCGGTGGACGCAAAGGCCAAGGCCATGAAGGCCGCCGGTCGCCCGGTCATCGGTTTCGGCGCGGGAGAGCCCGACTTCCCGACGCCGGATTACATCGTCGCGGCCGCCGTCGAGGCGTGCGGGAACCCCAGATTCCACAAGTACACCCCCGCGGGGGGCCTGCCCGAGCTCAAGCAGGCCATCGCCGACAAGACGCGCCGCGACTCCGGCTTCGAGGTGGACGCCTCGCGGGTGCTGGTCACCAACGGCGGCAAGCAGGCCGTGTACGAGGCGTTCGCCACGCTGCTCGACCCGGGGGACGAGGTGCTGGTCGTCGCCCCCTACTGGACCACCTACCCCGAGGCGATCAAGCTCGCCGGGGGCGTGCAGGTGGACGTGCCGACGGACGAGACCACCGGTTACCTCGCCTCGGTGGACGCGCTGGAGGCGGCGCGCACCGAGCGCACCAAGGTGCTGCTGTTCGTGTCGCCGTCCAACCCGACCGGCGCGGTGTACTCCCCCGCGCAGGTCGAGGAGATCGGCCGCTGGGCCGCGGAGCACGGCCTGTGGGTGGTCACCGACGAGATCTACGAGCACCTCGTGTACGGCGACACGCGGTTCTCCAGCATCGCCACCGCCGTGCCGGAGCTGCACGACCGCGTCGTGGTGCTGAACGGCGTGGCCAAGACGTACGCCATGACCGGCTGGCGGGTGGGCTGGCTGATCGGCCCGTCCGACGTCGTGAAGGCCGCCACCAACCTGCAGTCGCACGCCACGTCCAACGTCTCCAACGTCGCCCAGTGGGCGGCGCTCACGGCCGTGTCCGGCGACCTGTCCGCGGTGGCGCGCATGCGGGAGGCGTTCGACCGGCGGCGGCAGACCATGGTGCGCATGCTCAACGAGATCCCCGGGGTGGTGTGCCCCGAGCCGTTCGGCGCCTTCTACGCCTACCCGTCGGTCAAGGGCGTGCTCGGCAAGGAGATCCGGGGCCGGCGGCCCTCGTCGTCCTCCGAGCTCGCGGAGCTGATCCTGGAGGAGGCCGAGGTCGCGCTGGTGCCGGGTGAGGCGTTCGGCACGCCGGGGTACTTCCGGCTGTCGTACGCGCTCGGCGACGACGACCTCGCCGAGGGCATCACCCGGCTCGGCAAGCTGCTGTCCGAGGCGCGCTGACTGAGGTTCCCCGGGGTTGCGGCAGGATATGGAGATGGCACGCCCGCTCGACACCTTGCCCAAGGCCCACCTGCACCTCCACTTCACCGGCTCCATGCGGCACTCGACGCTGCTGGAGCTGGCCGCCGAACACGGGGTGCATCTGCCGGACGCGCTGGTGCAGGACTGGCCCCCTCGGTTGCGGGCGACCGACGAGCGGGGCTGGTTCCGCTTCCAGCGCCTGTACGACATCGCCCGCTCGGTGCTGCGCCGCGAGGACGACGTGCGCCGGCTGCTGCGCGAGGCGGCGGAGGACGAGGCGGCCGAGGGGTCCCGCTGGCTGGAGATCCAGGTGGACCCCTCGGGCTACGCCTCACGCTTCGGCGGCCTCACCGCGACCCTTGAGCTGGTGCTGGACGCCGCCCGCGAGGCCGCGTCCCGCTCGGGCATCGGGATCGCGGTCATCGTGGCCGCCAACCGCACACGGCACCCCCTGGACGCCAAGACCCTCGCCCGCCTGGCCACCCAGTACGCCGGCCAGGGCGTGGCCGGCTTCGGCCTGTCCAACGACGAACGCCGGGCCCGCGCCCGCGACTTCGACGGCGCTTTCCGCATCGCCAAGCGGGCGGGCCTGCTCGCGGTGCCCCATGGCGGCGAGCTCTCGGGGGCGGCCAGTGTGGCGGAATGCGTGGACGACCTCGGCGCCGACCGGATCGGCCACGGCGTACGCGCCGCCGAGTCCCCGCGTCTCATGGACCGCCTCGCCGACCGCCAGATCACCTGCGAGGTCTGCCCGACATCGAACCTCGGCCTCGGCGTCGCCCGCACCGCCGACGAGGTCCCCCTGAAACAACTCTTCCACGCCGGCGTCCCCATCGCCCTGGGCGCCGACGACCCCCTGCTCTTCGGCGCCCGCCTCCTCCCCCAGTACGAACTGGCCCGGGACGCCTACGGCTTCACCGACCCCGAGCTCGCCGAACTGGCCCGCCAGTCCATCCGCTCCTCCACCGCCCCCGAGGCGTACAAGAAGGAACTGCTCGCCGGCATCGACACCTGGCTCACCGCGGACCTGTAGGGCGAACCGCCGTACGACGACGGCCGCCCGGCGGGGGTCGCCGGGCGGCCGTCGTCATCGTCGGATCTTCGGGGTTACTGGGAGTGGATGTAGATCACGCTGAAGACCTCGGAGAGCTTGTTGAGGTCGGCGGTGATGCTCTTCTCAGGATCGCTGGCGTCGAAGGTGACGGCCAGGCGGCCGAGGCCCTTGCGGGCCTGGAGGGCCTTCCACATGGTGTTGTCGGTCAGGCCCTGGTCCAGCAGGCGCCAGGTGGTGCCGTCCCAGTTCTGGCGGTGGGTCCAGAGCATGACCGTCTGGACGCCGGCCTGGAGCGGGAGGTCGACCCTCAGCTTGGCGGCGGCTTCGGCCTGGGCGGCGGTGAGTTTGTTGGCGCCGCTGTGGGCCAGGCCCACCTCGCGGGCGCCGATGTGGACCCGGGTGTCCCAGCCTCGGGCGCGGACGCCGATCCACTGGTTGCGCAGGGCCTTGTCGGGGGTGATCTTGTACTTGGAGTACTCGCTGGCGAACAGGCCGCTGGAGACGTTGACGTGGTCGACGTCGCCGGTGAGGACGTACTTCTCGACGTTGGCCCGGGTGATCAGCGGGTACTTGGCGCGCAGCGCGGTCTGGCAGGTCTGCGAGGCGCCGCAGCCCATCTCGGGGACGACCACGTCCACGGCGAGCTGGCGGCCCGCGGGCATGGCGGCGCGCAGGGCGGCCGAGGAGTCCTTGACGAACCTGCGGATGTCGGCGGCGGACTTGAAGCCCCAGTAGCCGAGGTCCTGGGCGAACTTGACGCCGGCGACGCCGGGCCGGCTGGCCTGGGCGGCCATGCTGGCCACCGCGGCGTCGAACTGGTCCTTGCCGGCCTGCCACGCGGGAGCCAGCTCGCCTTCGATCCACACGCGCATGTTGAGCTTGACCGCGGCGGCGGCGGCCTTGCCTGTGGCGTCGTTGGGCGGGGTCAGCTCACGCTTGGGGGTGGTCGGCGTGGCCTCGGGCTCAGCCGGGGCGCTGGGGTCGGGCAGCGTCGAGGCGGTCGGCCGCGGGGCCGTGCTCTGGTCGGGCTCGGCGGTGGGGTCGGCGGCCGGCGGGGCGCTCGGGTCGCCGGACGCGCTGGGGTCGGCCGGGCCGCTCGGCGCGCCGTCGCCGCTCGGCGCGGCTGAGGGCTCGGTGCCGGACGGGGGTGCCTGCGACTTGTCGTCCACCGGGAGCTGGGTCACGTCCGGCTGGACGTCGGGAGCGCCGGTGGCCTGGCCGGAACCGGTGCCGCCGTTACCGCCGCCGGGAGCGGGGGTCCCGGAGGAGCCGCCGCCGGCCGAGCAGTCGAACTCACCGCCCTGGCAGGCCTTGGCGGGCGGGTTGGTGACGTTGCCGTCCACGTCCTTGCAGACGTACTTGCCGGCGTCGTGGTCGTACTTGCACAGCACCTGGTCCTTGTCGGCGCAGTCCTGCATGCCGGGACCCTTGTTGGTCTGGTCGGTGCAGAACAGCACCGGGCCGGGGTAGGGCACGGCGTCCTGGAGCTTCTGGCCGTCGTTGCGCGCCCAGAAGCGGACGATGTCCAGCGCGTCGCGAGGGGTCTTGGCCATCCACTTGCAGTACATGAACTCCGGCGTGCCGGTCCCGAGGATGTCGTCGCACTCGTTGTCCGGCGCCTCCTCGGTCGCCGCGGGAGCCGGGTCGGCCAGGGCCATGCCGGTGGGAACGCCAACGGTCAGCGTGACGAGCACCGCGATGAGTGCGATGATCCACTCGCGTTTGTGGAGTCGGGGCATACGCGGTCTCTCCTCGGGTTCGGACTGGGGGGCTAACAGGGCCGGTTGTACGTGACGTTCACCCTGATCGTTCCGGAGTTCTTGGTGCCCTGGTTGTCGCCTGACCAGGAGATGGACACGAGAGCGGTCTTCTGACCACATTCACTGCCCGAGCGCGGCGAGACGACGATGGCGGCGGAGCCGCCGTTGGAGATGGATCCGGAACCAGGTGAGACGACAAGATCGGTTCCCACGGCCGTCCACTGGATGGCGCCGGGCTGCGACCGCACGGTGACGGTGCCCTCCCTGGCGGTCCCGAGGTCCACCGAGGTGGACGACGCGGCCAGCGACGGCGGGGGCGGAGGAGGCGGCGGGGGCGGGGGCGAGCTCGTGCGCGGCTGCGACTGCGGCTGCGAGCTCTGCTTGGGCGACGAGGAACTCTTGGGGGACGACGTCGGCTTGGACGTGGTGCGCGGCGGGGGCGGCGGGTCGTTCGGGCCGTCGTCGTTCGTCGGAGGGCTGGTCGAGCGCTTGCTCGTCGGCTTGGCCGAGGCGCTGGTCGGCGGGGGCACCAGCGGCACCGAGCCGGACGGCAGGCCCACGCCGGGCCGGTTGGCCACCGGCAGGCTCGCGCCGGGCGAGGCCATCGGGCCGCCGGTGCCGCCAGGAGGCGGCGGGGGCGGGGAGTCCACCAGGGGCGGCAGCGACTCGCCGGGGGTCACGAACACCGAGCCGCCGCCGGCCGCCGAGACGTCCACGGGCTGCTTGGCCTGCGGCGTGAACAGCAGCGACCAGATGGTGCCCGCGACGGCGACCGACACGACGGTGACCAGGGAGACGCGGCCCCACCGGATGCGGCTCTCGGGGTCGTCGGCCTCGGGGTCGGGCTCCCAGAACTCAGGGATCTTGTGCCCCTCGGACCGCTCAGGGGCGAAGCCCTCGTCCACCGACAGGGGCGCCTGGGCGGCGGGCGGGTCCTCCAGCGCGTCCGGCTGCACGGGGAACCCGTCGGGGTGCCAGCTCTCGGTGCGGTTGTCGGCCGCGGTGATCGACTCGCCCGCGCCGCTGAACAGCCGCTCGGCGGGCGCGGGCCCGGCCAGGATGGGCAGGCGGGTCATGAGCGCCGTGATGCCGACCCCGGACTTGATGCTCTGGCAGTCCTTGCAGGAGCGTACGTGCCTGCTGATGTGCGCCCGCAGCAGCCGGGTGGGCGACTCGGCCCACGACTTCACGAGCCCCGGCAGCACCGAGCAGCGCGGGTCGTGGCCGCGGGCGTCCATGACGGCGGCGAGCCACTGCTCGGCGTGCTTCTTGCCGGCCGCGGCGACGCTCTCGACGGCGTCCACCGAGATGTCGAGCACTCTGGCGACCTCGTCGGACTTGAGCCCGTGACGCAGCGTCAGATCGAGGATCTCGCGCTCGCGCGGCTCCAGACAGGCGAGCACCTCGATGCCGAGCTCGGGCGCGCCGCCCCGCCCCTGGCGGGCGTAGGAGCCGGTGTGCGCGACACCGGCCAGCCTGGCCTGGCATTCCGCGCGGGCGAGGGAGTAGAGCCAGGCGCGTAAGCGGGTGGCGTCATAGAGCCGGTCGGTGTGCGCGACCGCCCCGTACAGCGCTCCAATCGTCGCGGAGAGGGCGTCCTCACCGGCGATCAGGGACTGGCAGTAGTCGTAGAGATGGTCGCCGTACTCACGGCACAAGCGTTCCAGCGCGGCGGGGTCATCCCTCCTCAGCACGGGACTCAGCTCTCCTGACATAGTTGCAAATGATAAATCGGGCGCAGGCAAAGCAGTCAGAAATATACGGGAGGAAGCGCTGTTGTCTCATATCACTTTTGTTACATAACAACCTTCTATACTCTGTTGACTGCCTAGTGGTCTTAACCCCCACATGAATGCACATCAAGCCACAAGTCGCCGTGGTGTGCAGGCAGCAGTTCCGTCACTCGATCCGCCCACCGGAGACAGAGCATCGTGCGAGACGACAGCGACGAGCCTTCTTCACCGCGACGCCGGCCGCCGTACGCCGGGAATTTCCCCGGCCCTGGCCCTCGGGAGGACCGATGGCGCACGTGGGAGACCACGCCTGACATGGATGACGACGAGGAGGAGACGCCCTGGCAACGGCTCGGCAACAGCCGGAGCGGGCCCATCGTGATCGGCCTGACGCTGTTGCTGGCGGCCGGCACCGGCATCTGGTTCGCCTGGCCGGAGTCCGAGGCGCCGCCCCCGCCCGCGGCGGTGCAGTCCCCGCCGCCGCCGTCCTCGCCGGCCCCCAAGCAGCCGGCCTTCGGCGTGGACTCGCCACCGCCGCCACCCGAGGCACGGCCGTCGCCGACCCGCACCCGCCGCGCGGGCCAGGACCCGAACCGCCCGAGGACGGTCACCCCGCCACCGCCGCCGGCGGCCAGCTCGGCCCCGCCGCGGTCCGGCCCGCCCACCAGGACGCCCAAGCCACGCAGGTCGCCGGACGGCCAGAGCGGGCCGACCGAGCCTCCGCCGCCGCCCTCGTCGTCCAAGCCGACCTCACGGCCGACCACCGCCCCGCCGGACGACGAGAGCCCGCCGACCGGTCCGTCCCTCCCGCCGCCACCGCCGGGGAGCTGAGTCCGCACACCCGCCGAGCCTGAGCCGGAACGGCGGGTGAATTCTCGCGGTATCGCAATCCGGTATGGATTGTTTACGGGCACCCCTAAATGGGAACTCGCCGCGGCCCTTAACGGAGGGAGACGGCTATTTCCAGCGCCCTTGTCACGTCCGGCACACCTTCCAGGCGATAGCCGGCCAGGTCGAGCTGCCAGATGAGGGTCGGACCGGCCACCCGGGCCAGGTCCTTGGCGCCGACGCCGTCACGCGGGAGGTAGGTGATGCCGTGCGGGGCCTGCACCCACCACCCCTGCGACTCCCCCACGGTCACCTGCTGGGGGAAGGGCGGGCCGAGCTCCTTGCGCCACAACACGTCCATCACGCCGGCGAAGGCGTCCAGCCGGACCCCCGGCCAGAACATCGACACCAGGCGGCCGTCCTCGGCCACCCGCACGTCCTTGGGGGCGCCGAGCTCGGCCGGCACCCGGAACGGGAACGGGGCCATGTCCCTGGCCTCGTCCAGCGTCACCCGGGTCTCGCCCGGCAGCGCCCGCGGCACGCCGGACGGCAGCGGCCCGGGATCGCCGATCTGGAGCTCGATGCCGGCGAACCGCAGCACCCGCTCCACCGCCGCCTGGCCCTGCGGGGTGAGGCCGAGCAGCACGGCCAGCACCACCGCGACCCCCGTCGCGATCCACCGTTTGCGCGGACGCCACCGGCGCCGGTCCGGCCCGTGCGCCCCGCCGGTCCTCTCGGACGGGGCGCGCGGTCCGTCAGCTTCGGTCCCGGAGGCGGACTCCAGGCGTGCGCGTACGGCCCGCGCGACGTCGGCCGGCGGAGGTGTGGGGGGGCCGACGTGTTCGCCGAGCGCACGCAGGGACATCTCCAGGTCGTCATGCGAGCCCATCGCCCACCTCCTCCCGCAGCCGGGCCAGCCCGCGGAAGGTGCGGGACTTGACCGAGCCGAGCGGCCAGCCGAGGATCTCGGCGGTCTCCGCCTCGGTCAGCTGTAGGAAGTACCGGCAGACCACCGCTTGGCGTTCCCGTTCCGGCAGAGCGCGAACCAGGCCGAGCAGCCGGGTGCGGCGGTCGGTGGCGATGGCGACGCCCTCCGGGTCGTCGGGGAACCGCTCGGGCTCGGCCCCGGCCCGCAGCGCGAGCTCGGTGCGGCGGCCCCGGGCGCGGGTCGCCGTGTGGGTCTCGTTGGCCACGATGCGCAACAGCCACGGCTTGAAGGCGGCGTCCCTGCGGAACCCGGACAGGTGCCGGAACGCCTTGACGAAGGCCTCCTGGACGACGTCCTCGGCCTCCTCGCCCGCACCGAGCAGGGCCGCCGTGCGATGGGCGATCGCGCTGTACCGCGCGACCAGCACCTCGTACGCGTCCAGATCGCCGGCCAGCGACCTCGTTATGGCCTCGTCGTCGTCCGTCGGGGCTCCTTCAGGGGGGTGTGTGCGCGTCAAAAGGTAGTTACTGCCACGCCATTCCGCAAAGGGGTGCCCGCGCCGGGGAGAGCAGGCGTTTACCGCCTGGTTGTCCGGGAAGCGGAGCGTGACGTGGAACAGGGCGGCTAGACTCGGGGCCCATCCGTGACCGTGGCTCCCGCTCGGGGCCGCGGTTTTTGAGTGAGCGAAACTGGGCGGAACGCATGTCTGGGTATGACCGCGTGGTGCAACCTGCGGCCGGGGACGAAGCCCTGGAGAACCACCTCGGGGGTGACGAGGCCCGCAATTACCGGCAGTACGAATTCGACATGGTCGCCCCCCACGTCGGCAGGTCCATGCTGGAGATCGGTTCCGGCCTCGGCCACTTCGCCGAGCAGTTCCTGCCCCGCCTGGACCGGCTCGTGGTCAGCGACTTCGACCCCTACTGCGTCGAGCAGCTCAGCAAGCGCTTCGACGGGCGCGAGGACATCGGCGTGCTGCAGTTCGGGCTGCCCGCCGAGATCCCGCTGGCCGAGCCGGTCGACACCGTCGTGATGATGAACGTCCTCGAGCACATCGAGGAGGACGTCGAGGCGCTGCGCTCGCTCGCCAAGGTCACCGTGCCCGGGGGGCGCATCGTCATCTGGGTGCCCGGCTACATGCAGCTCTACGGCGACTTCGACCGCAAGGTGGGCCACGTCACCCGCTACACCCCCGCCACGCTCGGCCGCACGGTCGCCTCGGCCGGGCTGAAGGCCGAGGTCCTCAAGCCGATCAACTTCCTCGGCGGCATCGCGTGGTGGCTGGCCGTGCGGCGCGGCGGGGTGGGCTACCCCGACCCCCGGCTGGTGAAGATCTACGACCGCACCGTCGTGCCCGCCACCCGCCTGATCGAACGGTTCATCCGCCCGCCGTTCGGCCAGACGGTGTTCTGCGTCGCCCGCGTCCCCGGCTGAGACGTTCCCCCGGACACCTCCCGGCCTGTCCCCCCGCCCGGCCGCGGCGGGCGGCTGGGAAAGTCCGCCGCCGGACTTCCGGTGGACGTCTCCGCGCCGGATCCACCGCCTCCGGACGCGAAATCCGTTGAAAGATTCATCGCCCGGCTCGCTGTTCCCCGGGTTGTCCCAGGCTTTCCCCGGCCTTCTCCCAGCCGGTGGCGGTGGCATGGGCCACATGAGAAATCTGTCCAAGGCACTGACGGCCGGTGCTTTCGCCGGCACTCTCACCGTGGGCCTGCTCGGCGGCGCCGCGCTGGCGAACCGGGACGGCGGCGCCGGGGTGCCGTACGAGCTCACGGCCGCCGATCCGGTCGCCGCCGAGGCGGCCTCCCTGGCGGGTTCCTCCCCCGCCTTCCTCACCGCCGGGGACCGCGACCCGGCCGACCGGCCCCGGCTGCGCCTCGGGGCGCGCAGGGCGCTCATCGGGGTGCACGGCGAGACGACCGTGCGGGCGCGCGGCGGCGGCTTCGACACCTTCGCCTGGCAGCGCGGCGCGGTGACGTCGGCGTCCGGCACCGCCCTCACCGTGAGGAGCGCTGACGGCGTGAGCTGGACCTGGACGGTCACCGGCGACAGTAAAGTCCGTAAGAATGGCGACAAGTCCACTCCGTCGGCGCTGAAGGCGGGCGACGACGTCTTCGTCCTCGGCCGCCCGTCCGGTGACACCCGGACCGCGCTCGGAGTGGTGGTGCCCAAGCGCTAGGAGTGAGCGGCGGACCCATGAGCGAGCAGACGAACCGACCCCGGGTCCTCGTCGTGGACGACGAGCGCAACATCCGCGACCTCGTGGGCATGGCGCTGCGCTTCCACGGGTTCGAGGTGATCAGCGCGGCCCGGGGGTACGAGGCGCTGGAACTGGCCGGCTCGTCGTCGCCCGACCTGCTGGTGCTGGACGTCATGCTGCCCGACCTGGACGGGTTCGAGCTGTGCCGGCGCCTGCGGGCCCGGGGCGACGACGTGCCGGTCATCTTCCTCACCGCGCGCGACACCGTCGCCGACACCGTGCACGGCCTCACGCTCGGCGGTGACGACTACGTCACCAAACCCTTCTCGGTGGAGGCACTGGTCGCCCGTGCCCGCGCGGTGCTGCGGCGCGGCGTGCGGGGCGGCTCCGGGGCCGAGGCGCCCGCCGAGCGGGCCGTGTTGTCGGTGGGCGGGCTGGAGCTGGACGAGGCCCGCTGGGAGGTCCGCCGCGACGGCACGCCGGTGGACCTCTCGCCCACCGAGTTCCGCCTCCTGGCCTTCCTGATGCGCCACCCCGGGCAGGTGCTCACCAAGGCGCAGCTCCTGGAGCACGTCTGGGGGTTCGGCACGCAGTCCCAGGTCGTCGAGACGTACATCTCGTACCTTCGCCGCAAACTCGACCCGCTCGGGCCACCGCTGATCCACACCCAGCGCGGCGTCGGCTACGCCCTGCGTCCCTCGTCATGACCCTCAGCGGGCGGTTGCTCACGGGCCTGCTGTCCGTGACCGCGGCCGGGCTGGCGGTGTTGTCCGTGGTGAGCGTGCTGGTGCTGCGGGGACACATGCTGGACCGCACCGACGCGTCGCTGACCGCGGCGGCGCACGGGTCCGCGACGCGGCTGGTACGGGCGTCCGGCATCGCGCTGGTGAACGCCAGCCCGTCGTACGCGGTGGCCCTGCTCAACCTCACCACCGGCCGGGGGCGCCTGCTGGCCGGAGACGACACCGAAGCCGGGCACATGCCCGAGATGCTGGAACGGCTCGGCGGACGCGTCCTGGAGCCGCTCGCGGACAGCGGGCGGCCGTTCGCCCTCAGCGGGCGGCTGCGCGCGGCAGCGGCGCGCATGGACGTCGGGGACCGCATCGTCGTGGTGGCGGTGCCGCTGGACGAGGTGCGGGACGCGGTGAAGCGGCTCATCCTCGCCGAACTGGTCACCGGGGTCGTGCTGATCGTGCTGCTGCTCCTGCTCGGCCGGTTCCTCATCGCCAAGGGCCTCGCGCCGCTGCACCGGATGGCGAGCACGGCGCAGCGGGTGGCCGAAGGGGGCGACCTGTCCGAACGCATGCCCGAGGGCCGCTCCGAGGCGGGGCGGCTCGGGGCGGCCATCAACGTCATGCTGACCCGCATCCAGTACGCCTTCGCCGCGCGCTGGGCCTCGGAGGAACGGGTGCGCCGCTTCGCCGCCGACGCCTCCCACGAGCTGCGCAACCCTCTCACCACGATCCACGGGTACGCCGAGCTGTACCGCCAGGGTGCCATCCCGCCCGAGGAGACCCCGCAGGTCATGCGGCGCATCGAGGACGAAGCCGCCCGCATGACCCGCCTGGTCTCCGAACTCCTGGAACTGGCCCGCCTCGACAAGGGCGCCCCCCTCGCCATGGCCCCCGTCGACCTCACCACCCTGGCCGCCGAGGTCGTCGACGACTTCACCGCCCTCAACCCCGCCCACCCCGTGACCCTCGACGCCCCCGCCGAACTCATCGCCGTCGTGGACGAGGCCCGCATCCGCCAGGTCCTCGTCAACCTCCTGGCCAACGTCCGCGCCCACACCCCACCCGGCACCACCACCACCGTCCGCGTGACTCCCCCCGCCACCCTGGAAGTCACCGACACCGGCCCAGGCATGCCCCCCGAAATAGCCGCCCTGGCGTTCGACCGCTTCCACCACCACGCCGAAAGCGACGGCACCGGCCTAGGCCTCTCCATAGTCCAAGCCATAGCCATAGCCCACGGCGGCCAAGCCACCCTCCGCTCCCTCCCAACCCAGGGCACCACAATCCAAGTAACCCTCCCCACCCACCTCTGACCCCCACCAGAGGCACACGAGGCGACGGGGACCGCGGCACGAAACAGGGCGGCACGAAACAGGGGCCAGCAGACAGGGCAGTACGGCCAGGGGACGGGACAGGGTCGGCGGACAAGGTCGGGACCGGACCAGGTGGGACGGGACCAGGTGGGACGGGACCAGGTGGGACGGGACCAGGTGGGACGGGACCAGGTGGGACGGGACCAGGTGGGACGGGACCAGGTGGGACGGGACCAGGTGGGACGGAGGTGAGCGAGGCGGGCCAGGACGGGGATGAGCGAAGCGGCGCGCCGCCTCAGCCACCCCGTCCCCCCTCTGCCCCGCCCCGTCCCGCCTCGCTTCTGCCCGCGGGGTGAGCCGGCGCGGGGTGAGCCGGCGCGGGGACGTGACGGGCCGGGGACGTGACGGGCCGGGGACGTGACGGGCCGGGGACGTGACGGGCCGGGGACGTGACGGGGCGCCATCCTGAGCATCAAGCTCTCCGGCGCCGACACGGTGCGAACCACCTACGGCGAACCCGGCGCCACCATACGGCGAGCCACCCACCCCCATCCCCCACAAACCCCTCCCCACCGGCGCCGACACGGCGCGAACCACCTACGGCGAACCCGGCGCCACCGTACGGCGGGTCATCCGCCCCCGTCTCCTACGGCCCCCCACCGGCGCCGACGCGGTGCGAACCACCTACGGCGAATTCGGCGCCGCCGTGCGGTGAGGCGCCGGAAAATCGGTTGCCGCTGCGGAAGGGGGACCGTAGCGTCGTGGACATGCGGATTTTCCCTTACTGAGAGCGCTGATCGGCCGGCCAGGCCGATCCAAGGCTCGCTTCGGCTTTCTGACCCGTCCGAACCAGACGCGGTGGCTGAGGCTCCCGACCGGCATGTTTCCTGCCGCGTCGTGATCCGTAAGGAGATTCATATATGCGTACCCGCGCTGCGAAGAAGGGCCGCAAGGCCCCCAAACCGTCCCCCCTGCCGGAACCCAAGCCGCCGCTTCCCCAGCCGGGGCGCGCGGTGCCGCTCCCGCTACCGGAGCACACCGCACCGTCGCTGCCGCGCCCCGAGCGGAAGCAGCCATCGGCGCCGCGCCGGATCACCCCGCCGCCGATGCCCGTACGGCGCACACCGCCCCCACGGCGGCAGCCGAAGGGACGCTAGGGCGAAACCGGCGACGGCGGTGTCCCGCCCCCTCATCCGGGACGGGGCACCGCCGTCACTTCAGCAAGAACCTTCACTTCCGCGAGGACCGTCCGTGGAATTCTCCGCGAGCCGGTTCGCGCCAAGAATCACAACGGATCGACTCGGCGTGAAGGATTCGAGCCGCTCGACAGCATGAGAATCAGAGCGGCTCGATGGTGTGAACGATCAAAGCCGCTCGATGATGGTGACGTTCGCCTGCCCGCCACCCTCGCACATCGTTTGCAACCCGTACCGGGCCCCCGTCCGCTCCACCTCGTGCAGCAGCTTGGTCATCAGGATCGCCCCGGTCCCCCCCAGCGGGTGCCCGAGCGCGATCGCCCCCCCGTTGGGGTTGGTCCGCGCCGGGTCGGCGCCGATCTCCTCCATCCACGCCAGCGGCACCGGCGCGAAGGCCTCATTGATCTCGATGACGCCGATGTCGTCGATGGACAGACCCGACCGTTCCAGCGCCTTCCGGGTGGCGGGAATGGGAGCAGTCAGCATGTACACCGGGTCGTCCCCGGTCAGCGCCAGCGTGACGATCCGCGCCCGCGGCGTCAGGCCGTGGTCCCGCACCGCCTGCTCGGAGGCGATCAGCACGGCGCCGGAGCCGTCCGAGATCTGGGAGGACGTGGCAGCGGTGATGCGTCCGCCGTCGCGCAGCGTCTTCAGGCCGGCCATCTTCTCCAGCGTGGTGTCGGCCCGCGGCCCCTCGTCGTCCTCGACCCCGTTGATCGGGGCGATCTGCTCACGGAAGTACCCGTTGGCGATGGCCTTCGCCGCCCGCTGGTGGCTCTCGTAGGCGTACCGTTCGAGGTCCTCCCGGCTGTAGCCCCACTTGTCGCACATCAGCTCCGCCCCGCGGAACTGCGAGATCTCCTGCTTGCCGTACCGTTCCACCCACTTCTCGCCGAAGGGGAACGGCATGCCCTTCTCCAGGGCCGTGGTGATGCTCGACCCCATCGGCACGATGCTCATCGACTCGACCCCGCCGGCGACCACCAGGTCCTGCGTGCCGGACATCACGCCCTGCGCGGCGAAGTGGATGGACTGCTGGGACGACCCGCACTGCCGGTCGATCGTCACGCCGGGCACCGACTCGGGCAGGCCTGCCGACAGCCAGGCGTTGCGCGCGATGTCCATGCTCTGCGGGCCGAACTGCATGACGCAGCCCAGGATCACGTCCTCGACAGCGGCCGGGTCCACGCCCGTGCGGTCGATCAGCGCCTTGAGCGTGTGCGCCGCGAGATCCGTGGGGTGGACGGTGGACAGGCCACCCTTCTTCTTGCCGACCGGGGTACGGACCGCCCCGACGATGTACGCCTCTGCCACAGTGCCTCCAGTGAACTCCTGGGACCCGCCCACCTTGAAACCGAGCGATGTTCGGTATCCGTCGAGCGTATAACAGAATAATCGTCCGTGGCGGACGCGGTGTCCCCGATCAGCGGCGCGACGCCTCACGGGTGCCGGTCATCCGGGCGTACACGATGACGTTGTCCTGATAGTGGCCGGTCGTCCGGTTGTACGTGCCGCCGCACGTGATCAGCCGCAGCTCGGCGTCGTCGGCGTTGCCGTACACCCGGTTCGTGGGGAACGTCTTCTTGTCGGCCTGCTCGATGCCGCCCACCGTGAAGATCGCCACCGTGCCGTCCATGCGGGTGACCTCGATGGTGTCGCCGTACTGCAGCTCGTGCAGCCGGTTGAACACGGCGGTGCGGGTGGTGGTGTCCTTGTGGCCGAGCATCACCGCGGGGCCCGGCTGGCCCGCGGTGGGGCCGAACCGGTACCAGCCGACCAGGTTGGGGTTGTTGATGGGCGGCGTCTGGATGGCGCCCTGCTTGTCCAGCCCGACCGACTTGATCGGCGCGTTGACGCCCAGCTTCTTGATGATCAGGCGCTTCGGCGTGGACGGCTGCATGGGGGGCGCCGCGGGCAGCGGCGGCGCGGGCGGCGCGGCCGTGGGCGCGGCCTGCGTCAGCGGCTGCCCCGGGCCGCCGGGCCCCACGGACGGGGCGAACCCGTCCGGCGGCTGGGCCTGCAGCTTGAGCGGCGTGCGCCCCGACCCGGCGAGGCCGTACTCGGCCGGCGAGTTGGCCATGAGCAGCACCCCGATCACCACCGTGACGACACCCGCCACGGCGGCCAGGATCAGGATGCCGCGCAACATCGACCCGCGGTCGGCCCGCGGCTCGGGCTCCTGCCACTGCCCGTAGCCGTAGTAGACCTGCGGCATGTACGGCTGCCCGTGCACAGGCTGGTTGTAGCCCTGCGGGTATCCCGGCTGTCCCTGCGCGGGATGCTCGCCGGGCTGCCCGTACCCCTCGGGGTACTCGGGCGGCATCGTCACGCCGGCCCCCCGTTCAGCCCTGCTGCGGGCGACGGCGGCGCATCATCAGACCACCCACACCGGCCCCCAGCACCAGGATCGACCCCACCGCCAGGAAGACCCGCGCGTCCGGCCCGATGTCACCGCCACCACCGGTCGCCGCACCGCCACCCGGAGTCCGGGTGACCTGGTTGCTCGGGCTCGACGTGACGGTCTCGAAGACGGTCCGGGTCTGCCGCGGGGTGGGGGTGGTCGAGGTCGGTGTCGGGGACGGGGTTGTCGTCGCCGTGTTGGTGTTCGTGCTGGTGGAGGTGGGGCTGCCGGTGCCCACCGCGAAGGTGATCGCGGCGGAGGTCGCCTCGGCGGGCGTGGCGACCAAGCAGGTGTACCAGGTGGCCGTGGCGGCCACACCGCCTGCGGCGGCGGTCGGCACGACCTTCACGGCGAACTTGTCCGGCCGCAGCCCTACGGTGCCGGTGGCCGTGGGCACGATTGTGAGCACCATGGTCGGCAAGGGCACCGGGCTACCCGCGGAAACGTCGGTCAACGGAGTGGCCGTGCCTGAGGCCGTCTTGGTCGCGGGCGCAGGCAAGACCGGCACGCCAGATGCAACGACGTCACCCTCTGCCACGATCTTGTTGGAAGCGCTCGACGGCAGCAGACTCGGAGCAGGGAGGAAGTTTGCCTCCGGCTGCTCCAAGTACCAGGTAATGGTCGCGGTCGCGCTACGGGTCGGCGTGACAAGCGGTGTCGCCAACTCCACGTTGAGCTTGTACGGACTCGGCTGCGCCCCTGTTCCCGGCGGGGCGCAGTTATATGTGATGTCCGCTGGAGCGGCGAGCGAGGCGAGCGCGGGGACTCCTCCCAACAGCACGCCCGCGCTCAAGGCTCCGGCCACGGCTGCTCTGGTGGCGATGCGACGCCGTGCCTTGGACTTCAGCACGTATCTCTCCATTTCAGCGGCGATGACCGGTTTGCCAGGCGCAACAGGATCGCAGACCCATGTCACAGTTCGGTACAGATCCTACGGAGCTGAGATCCCGTCTCGCTGTGATTTGGGGGTCGGAATCCAATTTTTCTCGCATTACCGCAGCTCAGCGAGGTTTACTGATTGCAACATTAATTCGTCGGATCGACGGAGTACGGCGAGATATCACCCTCCGTACACGCCCGCCACCCCTCAGGTCCCGGACGACAGCGTGGCGTAAACGATGATGTTGTCGGTGTAGCTGTGACTGCGGGGGTTGAAGATCCCACCGCAGGTGATCAGCCGCAGGGCCGCGTTGTCCACATGGCCGTACACCTTCTTGGTGGGGAAGCGGGACTTGCTGGCCTGCTCGGTGCCGTCCACGGTGAACACCGCCGTCGAGCCATCCGCCCGGGTGACGGCGACCTGGTCACCCCGGGTCAGCTCACGCAGCCTGCTGAACACCGCCGGGCCGCGCCGGGTGTTCACATGGCCCAGGATCACCGCCGGACCGTGCTCACCGGGGGTGGGGCCGAGGCGGTACCAGCCCGCGAGGCCCGGCCGGTCCAGCGGCGGCACCTGGATCTCCCCGGACTTGAGCACGCCGACGGAGGTCAGCGGGGCGTCCACCCCGATCCGCGGGATCTTGACCCGGGTCGGCTCCGACCTGCGCAACGAGGGTGCGTCGGGCACGGACGGCCCGTCCGTCACGGCTCCCTCGGGGGCCGTACCCCCGGCGGCCCCGCCCCCGCCGGTTCCGGCATCCCGGGTGGCACCGGCGGTCGCCGTCCTCGCCGCCCCGATGTCCTCGCCGGCCGCCTGCGCGCCACCCACCCCGGACGCGTCCGGCTCCGGCCCTCCCGGCCCGCTGAGCGCCGCCGGGGGCCCCGGGGTCGCGGCGTGGGGGGTGGCGGTGTGGGGGGTGGGCGCGAGGTACATCAGCAGCCCGGCCATCACCAGGCCGACCCCCACCAGTGACCCGAGCGTCAGCAGGACGGACGGCAACGCGGCCCGGGCCCGTCCCCGCGGCCGCCCGCCGCCGTCATCCGGCGTCGCCGTCATCCGCCACTACCGCTGTCACCTGCCGTCATCCGCTCTCGCCCGCCGTCACCCGGCGGCACGACGCCGGTGGCGCCTCAGCACGCCACCCGCGATCCCCGCGACGGCCATCGCCGTCCCGTACCCGATGAGCAGCGGCGCCGCCGTGTCGTCCCGCGGCGCCTCCCCGGTCTGGGCACCACCCTTGGGCGTGACCCTGACCTGCGGCGTCCGGCGCGGACTGGGCGTACGGGTGACGGTCGCGGTGGCGGTGACGGTGGGTGCGCCGTGGCCCTGCCCGCCGCCGGACAGGACGATCACCCCACGCGCCGAGTCGTCCCCGTCGGTGACCTGGCCGTCGTTGTCGTCGTCATCGTCGCTCGCGGTCGGCGCCGGAAGCACCTCGACGGTCACGGACTTGGGGGTGCCGGTGTAGGTGCACGTGGTCCGGAAGTAGTCCGGCGGGGTGGACAGCTCACCGGTGATCACGTCGAAGGCGTCCACGGCCATGTGAGTGCCGGTCGTGGCGACGTTCTTGAAGGTGACCTTGTGCTCGCCGTACGGGAAGTCTGTCTTGGACCAGAGCACCTGCTGCGCCTTCGGTGTCTCCTGCTTCGCCTCCGGGTCGTGAGCGTTCCCCGTGGCGATGCGCACGTCGCCCACATACACCTCGAACTCGCCCACCGTCTCGACTCGCTCGCCGATGTAGGAGAGGCCGGTGCCGACGAACGTCACCGTCGCCGAGTCGTTCGGCGTGGTGGTGGCGTGCAGGTCGTCCTGGTAGTCGCCGTACGTGGACCGGTTGGGCGCGTGGAACCAAGACCCCTGGTAGGCGATAGGCCCGTGCCTGTGCGGCTCCGCGCCAGAGTGCTCCTCCGCCGGGTCGCCGTTGTCGTTGACCCTGACCTTGTCGGCGGGTGGGATGAAGTCCAGGACCAGATCGGCGGGGGTGATCGTGAGTTTGCCCGCTTCGGTGGTGGTGACCGAGCCGGAGATGGCGGCCGGGAGTTCCAGAGGGCCGCCCTTGGCGAGCTCGGCCTGGTCCTTGCCGCCCGTGGCGTCCAGTTCGCCTTCCCACAGGCCCTTCACGTCGGCGGTGCCGGTGGCGATGAGGCGGCCGCCCGCCTTGAAGGCGGCGGAGGCGGCGAGCGGGGACTCGCTGAGGGTCCAGTCCACGGCCAGGCGCTCGCCGACCCGCACCGAGGTGGGGACGGTCACGTCCACGGCGATCGTCCTGGGGCCACCGGCGGGGAGGAGCGCCCCATCCGCGCAGGTGTACTCGTAGATGTAGTGGCCGGTGTCGGCGGCCGCGGGAGGAAGCAGGACCACCGCCGCGCAGGCGGCGAGTACCGACGCCGCGAGCACCCCTCGGAACCTGACCCGACCGCTCACGGGAGGGCCCTCCGATCATCCGCTGACCGATCTCGAACCGGAGAGAGATCGTATGACGATTGCCGCCCATGGCGACCGGCAAGGGAAGCTGAGGGCCAGGAAAGTAGCGGATTTGTGACGTCGCCGCGCAGTCGTCACATCACGCGGGCCCGCGGCGGCCGGCGTCCAGCAGAACCGTATTCTGTTCCACGAATTCCCCCAAGGAGGACAGACGAATGCGGCGAGACCTCTTCGAGGAGGAGCACCTGCTCTTCCGTGACACCGTGCGCGAGTTCATGGACCGTGAGGTCGTCCCGCACCACGCCCAGTGGGAGAAGGACGGCATCGTGCCGCGCGAGGTGTGGAAGAAGGCCGGGGAGCTCGGCATGTTCGGCTTCTCGGTGCCGGAGGAGTACGGCGGCTCGGGCATCACGGACTTCCGGTTCAACACGGTGATCGTCGAGGAGATCATCAGGGCCGGCGCCACCGGGCTGGGGTTCGGCCTGCACAACGACATCATGGCCCCGTACCTGGTGGACCTCACCGATGACGAGCAGAAGCAGCGCTGGCTGCCCGGCTTCGCCTCCGGCGAGCTGATCACGGCCATCGCCATGACCGAGCCGGGCGCGGGCAGCGACCTGCAGGGCATCCGGACGACGGCGCTGCGTGAGGGCGACCACTACGTCGTCAACGGGCAGAAGACCTTCATCACCAACGGCATCAACTCCGACCTGGTGGTCGTGGTCGCCAAGACCGATCCCGCCGCGGGTGCCCGCGGCACCACCCTGCTGGTCGTGGAGCGGGGCATGGAGGGCTTCACCCGGGGCCGCAACCTGGAGAAGATCGGCATGCACGCGCAGGACACGGCGGAGCTGTTCTTCGAGAACGTCCACGTGCCGGTGGCCAACCGCCTGGGTGAGGAGGAGGGCCAGGGCTTCTTCCAGCTCATGGCCAACCTGCCCCAGGAGCGGCTGTCGATCGCGGTGGCCGCCGTGGCCGCCGCCGAGACCGTGCTGGACGCGACCATCGACTACTGCAGGACCCGCACGGCGTTCGGCCGCAGCATCGGCTCCTTCCAGAACACCCGCTTCGTCCTCGCCGAGCTCTCCACCGAGGTGGAGATCGCCCGCCACTACCTGGACAAGTGCGTCCTGGCCCTCAACGCCAAGGAGCTCACCGTGGTGGACGCCGCCAAGGCCAAGTGGTGGACCACCGAGCTCCAGAACAAGGTCGTCGACCGCTGCCTCCAGTTGCACGGCGGCTACGGCTACATGACCGAGTACCCGGTGGCCAAGGCCTGGATGGACAGCCGCGTGCAGACCATCTACGGCGGCACCACGGAGATCATGAAGGAGATCATCGGCCGGTCCTTCGGTTTCTGACGGCTACCGGCCGGCCTACGCGCCGCCCACGCGGAGCACCTCGCTCAGCCGCCGGCGGCGCCGCAGCGCGGCCTCGACGGGCACCACCACGGCGACCGCCGCCAGGAACGCGACCGCCACCAGGCCGAGCCACCACCACGGCGGCACCGGCACCGGGTCGGTGGCCTGCCCGGTGAGCAACCGCAGCGCGAGCGAGTCGAGCGTCAGACGGGCGAGCAGCACGCCGAACAGAGGGCCCGCCACGGCGGCGACCAGCACCGGTGGCAGCAGCTCGCCCGTGGCGACCCAGCGGGTGTCGCGCGGCCGCAGGCCGAGGGTGCGCAGCCGCGACAGGGTCTGCCACCGTTCCGGCGCGCTGGCGGCGGCGCCGAGCGCGAGGCCGAGCAGCCCCAGGACGAGCAGCATCGCGGCCGAGGCCCACGCCAGCCGCAGCAGCCCCGAGGTCAGCGGCGCCGCGCGCCGCTCGCTCAGCACGTCCGCGCGCACCACGGCGTCGGCGGCGACGCCGTTCCCCGCGACCGCCCGCGCCGCTCCGGGGCCGGTCACCCACACCGTGTTCGGGGCGGCGGGCGCGCCGGCGGCGGCGAGGGCCGCGGCGTCCACGAGCACGACGTCGGGGGCGTCGCCGACGGCCGGCGCCGTGCCGACGGCGATGAGCGGGATGGGTGGCGCGTCGGCGCGGAGCAGCCGCAGCCGCATGCCGGGCCGCATGCTCCCGTCCGCCGAGCGCACCAGCGCGGGGACGTCGCCGGTGCCGGTGGCCGCGAGCCGGGCGAGCCCAGGGGTGTCCGGCAGCGGTGTGGAGGCCTCCAGCCGCCGGAACGCCGGTGCGTCCACGACCACCAGGCGCGGGCTGACGAACACCGTCTCCGCGACGACGCGTGAGAAGTCGCTGACGTGCCCGGCGAGGGCCTGCCTGACTCCCGGGGCGGCGGCGACGCGCCGGGCGAGCGCGGGGGTGGAGGCCACGGCGACGGGTGCGACGTCGAGGCGGGCGTCGGCGCCGACGGTGCGCCACGCGCCGTCCTCCATGCCCTGCCCGGTGGTGGCGTCGAGGGTGAACGCGTACGAGGCCAGCGCGGCGGACGTCACCAGCATCAGGAGCGGCAGCACACGCGCGGACGTCGCGACCGCACGCGCGGAGCCGAACACCGCCAGCGGGCGGCGCGAGCGCAGCGCCCGTCTCAGCGCGAGACCCGTGCCCGCGGGCAGCAGCCGCAGCAGGACGAGCGTGCCGGCGACGACGCCGAGGGCGGGCGCGCTGGCGGGCAACGACGCGCCGCCGTCCGGCCCTGGCACGTCGGCGGGAGAGCCGGCCGGCACGATGCCCCGCTGGAACAGCGCGACGAACGCGGCGGCCGCGGCGATCAGGGCCGCGGCCTCGGCGGCGGCGCGGCGCAACTGGACGGTGCGGTGGGCCGAGCGGCGCGCGGCCCGGTTGGCGGGCACGCGCCGGTCACGGGTGGCCCGGGCGGCGGCGAGCGTGCCGAACGCCGGCCCGGCGACGACAGCGGCGAGCACCACGGGCAGCACCCACTCGAAGGAGCCGCCAGGCGCGACCAGGCCGGCCAGCGCGAGCCCGGCCGCGGCGGCCGACAACGCCACCACGGTGGACTCCAGCAGCAGCTCCGCGGCGAGGTCCGGCAGCGCCGCACCCCGCTGCCGGGCCCCGGCCAGCGCGGCGGCGCGGCGGCGGACCAGCAGGTCGGCGGCGAGCAGCAGGACCAGCACCGCGGCGGCGATGACACCGGTGAGCATGACGGCCGCCTGCGCGAACGCGGCGGCGACCTTGGTGCGGATGTCCACCAGCACGGAGTCGAGCTGCGTCTCCCACTTCAGGGAGCTGTCGAAGACGGCGGAGGAGCTGGAGTTCGCCTTGAGCGCGGCCACGGACCTGGTGAGCGCCTCGGCGGACTCCAGGCTGAGCACACCCGGATCCGGGTGGAACAGGACGGCGCGATCCAGTTGTTCCGGTTCGAGGCCGAGACGGGCGTCGGGCAGGGATTCGGCGGACAGCAGGCCGGCGAACCGGGTGGTGCCGACGCCGTCCGCGCCGGGCACGGGACGCAGCAGCCAGGGGGCGAGCCGCCAGACGGGATCGCCGGCGTCCTTCGCCCGGAAGATGCCGCTGACCCGGACGTCCCTGACGCGCTTCTCCTCGTCGATGAGCGGGATGCGGTCGCCGGGGCGCACGCCGAGAGCGCTCGCGTCCGCCTCCGACAGGCCGGCCTGCATCGGCCAGGGTGGCGCCCCGTAGGGGAGCTCGACGCGGCCCGTGCCGGTGACGGCCGCCTTCGGCGGGCCGCCCGCGATCCAGGTCACCTGGGGCCCGGCGCCGCGTTCGTCGGCGAGGTAGGTGAGCCGGAAGGTGCGCAGCACGCTGCCGTCGGTGATCTTGAAGGGGAGGCTGGTGACGGTGGCGACGGGTGCGCGCAGCGCGGCGCGCAGCGCGGGGTCGAGCCCGTCCACCGCCCTGCCGCGGAACCCGTCGATGTCCTCGGCGAGATGAGGGACACGGACGCGGCCACCGGAGGGACCGTCGTCGCGTTCCCAGTTGGCGCGCGCCGTGACGAGGGCGTCGTCGCCGGCGCGGCGGACCGCGTCCTGGACGGCGGCGTCGGCGGTGTCCCGCATCAGCGGCGGCACGGCGCCCGCGAGGAGCGTGACGACCGCGACGACGGCGGCGGCCAGCAGCAGAGGCCCGGCGTCGGCGCGGGCCCGGCCGCGGACGCTTGGCCAGTGCAGGACGGGGAGCCGCGGAAGTCTCACGACGCCACCCGCAGGTGCGTGACGTCGGCGCGGCGGGCCTGCACGGTGACGACGGCGGTCACCGCGACCGTGCACCCGGCGAGCAGCAGGGCGAGCAGGCCGGCCTCGGCGGCCCACGGCCAGCTCGGCACGGCGGCGGGGATGGGCGCGGCGCCGATGTCGGAGCGGACGAGCAGTGGCGCGACCACCCAGGTGACGAGCGCGCCGGCCGCGGCGCCCGCCGCGACCAGGGGCAGCAGGACGCCGACGTGCTGGCCGAGCAGCACGGCGCGGATCTCACGCCGGTACATCCCAAGGCCCCGCAGTCGCGCCACTTCGAGTGCGCGGGCCTGCATGTCGCAGGTCACGTGCAGGATGACGCCGGTCAGCAGCAGCAGGACCGCGGCGGGGACGAGCAGCCGGAGCGCGGCGGGCAGTCCCGCGCGCAGGGGACCGCTGGAGAGGCGGGCCGCCTCGCCCTCGCGGGTGGTGACGGCGCCGAGGCCGAGCGCGGTGGCTCGCGTGGCGGCGTTCGCGGCGGGGCCGCCGGCCCACCAGGCGTCCACCGGGGGGTCGAGGTGCCCGCTGCTGACCAGCGCGCGGGAAAGGGTGTCCAGGTCGGCGAGGACGGCGGCGGCGCCGGGGGCGGACGGGACGTCGGGCAGCGTCGCGGCGACGCTGACCTGCACGGGGGCGATGCCGACGGTGAGGCTGAGCTGGGAACCCGGCCGGACGCCGAGCTTGTCGGCGAAGCGGGAGGACACGGCCACGGGGACCGCGTCCGGCACGGGGAACGCGGTGGCGACGAGGGTGCGCGCCGCGTCCGGGGGGCCGGAGAGCTTGACGGTCGCCGTCATCGTGAGCGAGGTGCCCGCGGATGTGGCGGCGACGGCGGCGGACGGGCGGATGAGCTGGTCGAGGACGGGTTGGACGGTGGTCGCGGTCCAGGGCTTCCCGGGCGCCGTCGTGGCCCCCGGGACGTCGAGGGTGACGGCGATGTCGCTCTCACCGCTGCCGAGCGGCCCGGCGGAGGGGAAGCCGCCGTTTCCCGACGGGAGCGCGCCGAGCCCCACCGGGAGGGACACCGCGACCAGCCGCAGCCCCGGGGCCGTCGCGCACGACGGCAGCCGGTGCGGTTCGCCGTCCAGGGGGACAGGGGTGCCGGTGCAGGGCGTCCGCAGGCCGGTGGCGTCCTGGACCACCAGCCGGGGGGTCACGGCCAGCGGGGTCTCTCCTGTCGCCGTCCCGGTCATGGTGAGCGCGGCGCCGGGCGAGACGGCGACGCCGGCGACGGGGGCCGCAGGCGCGAGGGCGGCGCCCACCTCCGCCCAGGTGCGCCCGTCCTCCTGCCGGCCGCGCAACAGGGCGCCGGCGCGGGTCATGTCCGCGGCGACCAGCCGTGACGGCTCGCCGGCGTCGCCGAGCCACTGCCCGACCGCGATGCCGCGGTCGACGGCGGGGCTCACCACTCCCCCGGTGGCCGCGGCGACGTCCCCGCCCTGGCCGGCGACCGGCGGGACGGCGAGGGACAGCGCGAGGTCGGTGCCGACGGACAGAGCGGCCTGGTCGTGCTGCGAGCGCTGCCATGTGGCGTCGAAGCCGATACCGAACGTGCCGGCCGCGCAGGCCAGGCCGATCAGCAGGCCCGCGGCGACCGCCTGCGGCCGGCGGGCCGCCTCGAGCGCGGCCAGCGGCACCACCAGGCCGCGGGCGCGGCGCGCCAGCCGGTCGGCGCCGCGCAGCGCGGGCGTCACCACGCGCAGCGCCACCACGGGGCCCGCGGTGAGGAGCAGCGCGGGAGCGAGCACGCGGACGGCGTCCGTGCGGGAGCTCGAGCCGGCGGGCTGGGCGTAGAGCTGCCACCACCCGACGGCGGCGAACGCCACGAGCAGCAGGTCGGCACCGGAACGGGCCAGCAGTTCGCGCCGCCCCCGGCGTTCACCTGGCGCGGCGGTGGGCCGCACCGCGAGTACGACGAGCATCACCGCGAGCGCCAGCACCCCGCCGGCGACGGTGAGCACCTGGACGCCGGTCACGGCCGGCTGGACGGCGAGCCCGGCGCCGGCCATCGGCGGCAGGTGGGTCAGGAGCGCGTGCAGGGCGGACGACGCGGGGATCGCGAGCGCGGCGGCGAGCACGCCGAGGAGGGCGGCCTCGACGGTCGCGGCGGCGGCGAGCTGCCTGGGGCTGACGCCGAGGGCGGACAGCAGGGCGGTCTCGCCGGCCCGCACGGCGGCGGTGAGCCGGCCGGCGAGGGCGAGGGCGGCCGCGGTCAGCACACTGCCGAGGAGCGCGACGGCGAGCACGGTGGCGGTCGTGACCTGCTGCTGCTCGCGAGCGGCGCCGAGGGTCGCGGGCAACGCGGAGGCGACGCGCTGGATGCGTATCCGGTCGCCGAGAAGGCGCTCCAGGCGGCGGTCGGCGCCGGCCACCGCCGCGGCGACGGTGTCGAGGTCGCGGCGGCGGGGGGCGGACAGGTCGGGATGGGCGTTGACCTCCATCCGGTCGATGCTGGAGCCGCCGGCGAGCAGGTCCGTGAGGTCGACGATGAAGGGCCCGTAGGCGTGGACCGGCCGCCCGGAGCGGCCGTCGTTGTAGGCGAGGTCGAAGCCGGCGGCGGAGAGAGGGTCGCGGTCCCACCCGGTGGCGGGCAGCGGGCGCACGACGCCGACGACGGTCACGTCGAGGGCGGGGGCGGGGTCTCTGGTCAGCTCGGGGCCGAGGTGGACGCGGCTGCCGGGCCGCAGGTCCAGTTGCCGCGCGGTGGACTCCAGCACCACGGCTTCCATCGGAGCGGCGCCGGGCGCGGGCCAGCGTCCGCCGGTCAGCCGGGCGCGGGTCTTCAGCCCCTCCATGCCCGACAGGTAGCCCACCGCCGGTGTGCCGCCCCTCGCGTCACCCGGCGGGGTAAGCGGCCGCAACAGGGACGACGCGCTCCCGGACGTCGTCGCGGTGAACGGGGCGAGCGCCGAGGTCAGCAGGCCACGGGTGTCGTCGGCGACGGACCGCGCGTCCGGGCCGCGGACGGTGACGATGTAGGCGGTCACGGCGACATCGCCGGGGGCGGCGCGGGACGCGGCGGTCTCCAGGGCCCGCTCGGCGGTCCTGGTGACGAGGAGTGCGCAGGTGCCGAGCAGGGTCGGGCCGACCATGACCACCGCGAGCAGTGCCGCGAGCAGCGGCCACTGCGCCCGTGCCCGGTGACCGAGCACCCTCAGCACGAGCCGCTCCCGGCCCTCGGGCGACGCCCCGGCCGGCCGCCGCCGAGCGTCATGAGTCGTCCTTCTGCTCGTCCAGGCGCCCGTCGCTGATGTGGATGATGCGGTCCGCCAGGGCGATCATCACCGGGTCGTGCGTGGACACCAGCACCGTGACGCCCTCGGACTCCACCACCCCGCGCAGCAACGCCATCACGGCGAGGCCCGTCTCGGCGTCGAGCTGGCCGGTCGGCTCGTCGGCGATGAGCAGGCGGGGTGACGCGGCCAGGGCGCGGGCGATCGCCACCCGCTGCTGCTGCCCGCCGGACAACTCGCCCGGCCGTTGCTGTGCGTGGTCGGCGAGGCCCACCAGCTCCAGCAGCAACTCGACGCGGCGCTCGCGTTCCTCCGGCTGGACGCGGGCCAGCCGCAACGGGGCGCCGACGTTCTCGGCGGCCGACAACACCGGGATCAGGCCGAACGTCTGGAACACGTAGGAGACCTTCTCGCGGCGCAGCCGGGACAGGCCGTCCTCGTCGAGGGCGGTGACGTCGGTGCCGTCGACGTGGACGGTGCCGGCGTCCGGGCGGTCGAGGCCCCCGATGACGTTGAGCAGGGTGGTCTTGCCCGAGCCGGACCGGCCGACGAGGGCGACCATGGTGCCGGCCTCGACGTCGAAGGTCACGTCCTTGAGGGCGTGGACGGCGGTCGGCCCGGTGCCGAAACGCCGGTGGACGCCGCGGACGGTGAGCAGCGGCCCCGCGCTCATGCTCCTCCGTCCACGTCGGGGCGGATCGTGACGTGGTCGGCCTCCAGCGCCAGCCGGACCCGCCGGGTCAGCGCCAGCGCCTCACGGTAGTCGCGCGGCACCTGGACCCGGCCGGCCCGGTCCATCACGGCGTACTCCTCGGCGATCACGTGCGTGCCGCCGTCGTCGCCGGTGGCCGTGCGCCGCAGCACCTCGGTGCTGGTGCGCCCGTCACGGATCGCCACGGTCCGCTCGACCTGCCCGCTGACCTCGGGGTCGTGCGTCACGATGACGACGGTGACCCCGAGCTCCCGGTTGACGTCCCGCAACGCGGAGAAGACCTCCGCGGAGGTGGCGGTGTCCAGCTCACCGGTCGGCTCGTCGGCCAGCAGCACGCGGGGCTTGTTGGCGAGCGCCACCGCGATGGCCACACGCATCTGCTGCCCGCCGGACAACTGCCCAGGCCGCCGGTCGGCGCAGTCGGCGACACCGAGCGTCTCCAGCAGCTCGCCCGAACGGGTGCGGCGAGCGGCCGCCGGCGTGCGGGCCGCCGTCATCGGCAGGTCGACCATCTGACGCGCCGTCAGATAGGGCAGCAGGTTCCCGGCCGTCTGCTGCCGGACGAACCCCACGGTGTGCCGCCGGTAGTGCACACGATCGGCCCGGGACATCGCCAGCAGGTTCCACCGGTCGACCCGCGCCCGCCCCGCCGTCGGCGCGTCGATCCCCGCGAGGATGGACAACAGGGTCGACTTGCCGGACCCCGAGGCCCCCACGATCGCGACCATCTCACCGCTGTCGACGACCAGATCGAGCCCCTGCAACGCCTGCACCTCGACGGATCCGGACTGATAGATCCGCACCAAGCTCTCGCAGACGACCAGCGCGTCCCGCCCGAACTCCGGCGCTTTCTGTGGAGGCTGCGGAAGGGACAGCGGCGAGATGGACATCCCCCTCCTCCGGTCCGGTGTCGCGCCAGACTCTATACCGCGCACTGTTGGGAACATGTATGGATTTGCCCGCTTCCTCCTTGCCGTTTCGAATCAAGCCCGCGCGGCACCCGCACCGGACGCGCCGGCGCCGCATACTGGTCTGCGGTAAGCCCTATTCCGGCAGGAGGTTCGGCGGTGGACAACGGCGGTCTTATCCTGCTGATTTTCCTGGCGTTCCTGTTCGCGTGGGGACTGAACCGCGTCCGCCGCAGGCTGCGCTTCGGCCCGATGGCCTACACCGGCGTGATGCTCACCTTCATGGTCGTGGTCCTGGCCGTGTACACCCAGACCTTCCGCTGAGCCGCGCTCACCGTCCAGCGGCACCCTGACGACGTCAGACCGCGCTACCGTCCAGCAGAACCCTGGCCACCAGAGCGGGGTCGTCACTCATCGGCACATGCCCGCAGCCCTTGAGCAGCACCACCCGCCGCTCGGCCCACTTGGCCGCCCGCACCGCCTGCCGCCGCGGCAATATCCGATCGTGCTCCCCCCACGCGATGGTCACCGGCACCTTCGCCCGCCCCGGCGGCACCACGTCCTTGAACGACTCCAGCGTCTCGTCGAACCCCACCGCGTCCCGCAACGCCCGCACGTCCCCCGCCATCGCCGCAGCCGTCACGTTCCCGGGCCGCGCCACGACCATCCCCATCAAGACGCCCCGCCCGAGTGACGACCCCGCCGCCACCCGGACCACCCCGTCCGGCACGACCCGGCTGACCCACCGCAGCCCCCTGAGCACCCCGCGCGCATAAGCACTCTCTCCCGCCGACCAGAACCCCGCGGGCGACAGCGCCGTAGCCGACCTCACCGTGCCCCGCGCCGCCAGGGTGAGCGCCACATATCCCCCCAGCGAATTCCCCGCCACATGAGGCCTCACCACCCCCAGCTCCGCGCACAACCCCTCGACGGCATCCGCCAACGTCTGCGCGTTGTAGCTCACCCCCTCCCCCAACCCCGGCGACCCCCCGAACCCCGGAAAGTCCACCGCGATCACATCGCGCTCCTCCGCCACCCTCCCCAGAACCGGCTCCCACCCCTGCCACCGATGCCCGATCCCGTGCAACAGCACAAGCGGCTCGCCGGCCCCTCGCCTCTCGTGAACCAGCCCCATCCCCTCAGTGAAACACCCCACCCCCTCAAGTGTCACCGACCCCGATCACCCGGGACCGAATGCCTTGGTGGGACGGAAAAGGGCTGGGGTCAGCGGGAGCGGGTGGGGATCTCGAACCAGACGGCCTTGCCTTCCTTGGTGGGGCGGGAGCCCCAGCGGCGGGCCAGCTGGTCCACCAGATAGAGGCCGCGGCCTCCTTCGTCGTTCTCGCCGGCGCTGCGGATTCTGGGGAGGCGGAGGTCCTGGTCGAAGACTTCCACCCAGATGGACTCCTCGCCGCGGCGGAGGCGGAGGGTGAACTCCTTCTCGTTGACCATGTCGGTGTCCAGGCCGGGGACGTCCCAGGACTCGTCGAAGGGGAGCGGGGGGCCGTCCATCAGGACGAGTTCGCGGCGGGGGGCGCTGGAGCTGGCGGCGTGGAGGACGACGTTGGTGACCACCTCGGAGACGAGGAGGCAGGCCAGCTCGGCGCGGTCGTCGGGGACGCCCCAGCCGGCGAAGGCCTCTGAGGCCATGCGGCGGGCTTCGCCGACCATGATGGGCTGGGCGGGGAAGGTGCGTTCCTCGTAGGGGAGCTCCTTGGCGGCGGAGCGGATGACCAGGATGGCCATGTCGTCGTCGATCACGCCGGGGACGGCTTCTGTGGCGGCGTCGGCGATGCGTTCCACGGTGTCGGTCGACACCTTGGCGACCTCTTCGCGCAGGACGTGCAGCATCTCGTCGTAGCCGACCTGCGGGTCGCCGGACTCGCGGGCGGGGCGGCGGTCGAGAAGGCCGTCGGTGTACAGCAGGAGGGCGGCGCCGGGCGGGAGCACCCGGGTCTCCTCCTTGTACACGAGGTCGGCGTGCATGCCCTTGGCGCTGACGCCGAGCGGCTGGCCGACCTCGGAGATGTCGAGCTCGGTGACGCCGCCGTCGACGATCAGCAGCGGCGGCGCGTGGCCGGCGTTGGCGAACGAGAGCTGGCGGGACCAGGCGTCGTACACGAGGTACTGGCAGGTGACGATGGGCGGGAC
Organism: Sphaerisporangium sp. B11E5; assembly: GCF_039871875.1. NCBI lineage: Bacteria > Bacillati > Actinomycetota > Actinomycetes > Streptosporangiales > Streptosporangiaceae > Sphaerisporangium > Sphaerisporangium sp. B11E5. The sequence continues at coordinate 73,600 of NZ_JBDPMD010000025.1, forward strand.
GCCGACGTCGAACTCGTCGTCCTCTGGGGCGGCGACGATGCGGGTCCACTCGTCCAGCCGGGCGAGGATGTCGGCGGGCGGCTTGTCGTCCTGGGCGAACGCCCGCAGCGCGGCCCGCAACTGGCCCATGACGGCGGCGGCCTTGGCGCCGCGTCCCTCGACGTCGCCGATGACGATGCCGACCCGGCCCGCGGACAGCGGGATGACGTCGTACCAGTCGCCGCCGACCTGGGTCTGGATGCCCTGCCCGTGGGAGGCGAGCGGCGCGGCGGGCTCGTACCGGACGGCGATCTCCAGCCCGTCGAGCTGGGGCAGCGCCCGGGGCAGCAGGTACTTCTGGAAGGACTCGGCGGTGTGCCGCTCCTCCTCGAACAGCAGCGCGTTGTCGATCGCGATGGCGACGCGGGTGGCGATGGCCCCCACGAAGTCGCGGTCGAAGGCGTCGTAGTGGGGTGACCGGCGGTCGGTGAGGTTGGACAGGCCGAGGTACATCAGCCCGAGCGTCTCGCCCCGGGCGCACAGCGGCGCGACGATGGCGGACGTCATGCCGATCTCGCCGCACAACCTGCTGCTCGCCTCGCTGGCCGAGGGGTAGCTGCTCTGCGCGAAGTCCTCGACGAGGATGGTCTCCTGCCGCCGCAGCGCGATCTCGGCGTAGTGGCCGGGCGGGTAGCGGATGTCGGAGCCGACGGGCTTCCAGGTGCCCGGCGGCGGTGTCCAGCCCTTGACGTGGGTGGAGACCTTGCGGATCAGCCGGTCGCCCTCGTTGAGCTCGATGAAGCAGTGGTCGGCGAACTGCGGCACCAGCATCTCGGCGACGCGGTTCAGCGTCTCGCCGACGTGCAGCGACCCGGCGAGGCGTTCGCCGATGCGCTCCAGCAGCCCGAAGCGGTCCTTCTCGCGCTCGTTGCTGCGCATCGCCTCACGGGCGGTGATGACGACGCCGGTGACCGACCCGGAGGAGTGGCGCAGGGGGACGGCCTGGGCACGGACGTAGATGATGGTGCCGTCCGCGCGGGAGACGTCGAAGGTGCCCTCCCAGACCCCGCCCTTGAGCACGTGCTTGGCGAGCTCGACGGCGAGGGGGTGGTCCTTCTCCATGATCCCTAAGGACAACGCGGCCTGCTCGGAGCCCGCCGGCCGCTCGGCCCTGCCGAACAGGTGCTCGGCGAACGGGTTCCAGTACAGGACGTTGCTGAACCGGTCGGTGACCACCACCGCCATCTCGGCGTGGTCGAGCACCGTGCCGGCCGTGAGGTGGTCGGCCGTGTCCTGCGAGAGGTCGCCCCATCGCTTCATGGCGCGACCGCTCTAGGGGAAGCGAGAACGATCACGTGTGCTCCTGCGGCGGTTGCGACGGCACGGTGCGGGACGCCTGGACGGGCCGGGCCGCACTCATGGTGCACCTCGGAACCGGGGGAACCCATGGCGGGAATCAACCAAGAACGCCGTGGGCCGTCAGCGCCTCGACACGAAGACGTGCGCGGCGACATCGCGCGGGATGTTCGCGGGAGTCCTGTCCGCTTCATCGTCACCTGTCACCCGTACACCGTCGTCGCTCGCCGCGAGCGTCACCTCGCGTCCGGGTTGTATCCCAACTTGCTTGAGTTTAAGCATCACGGTGGGATCACTTTGCACTTGTTCGCTAATTCGCCGCACCACCACGGGCAGGTCGCCGGAGCCCACGAGATCGAGCATGGCGGCGATGGTCTCGCCCTCGGCCTTGTCGGGCTCGATGACGCCGAGCTCGTCGAGGCCGGGGATGGGGTTGCCGTGCGGGCAGACGACGGGACTGTCGAGCAGGCTGACCAGGCGGCTTTCCACCGACTCCGACATGACGTGCTCCCAGCGGCAGGCCTCGACGTGGACCTCTTCCCACGGCAGGCCGATCACCTGGGTGAGAAGGCACTCCGCCAGGCGGTGCTTGCGCATCACCCGGGTGGCGAGGGTGCGTCCGAGATCGGTCATGGTGAGGTGGCGGTCACCCTCGACCCGGACGAGTCCGTCGCGCTCCATGCGAGCGACCGTCTGGCTGACCGTCGGACCGCTCTGCTGAAGGCGCTCGGCGATGCGCGCCCGCAGAGGCACGATGCCCTCTTCTTCCAGCTCGTAGATCGTGCGGAGGTACATCTCCGTGGTGTCGATCAGGCCGTGTGCGGTCAAGGCTCCTCCCCTCCCGATATCCCGATGCTACGTCCAGCTCCGGGGTGGAAAGCCGCGTGCGAGCAGGCGGAGGGACGGTCTCCCCAGAGACATGGTCTCGACGTCCGAACAGAGCTTACGCAGACCGACTGACAGAACCGGTCGAGCAGGCGGGCGGCAGCGGCGCCGGGAGGACGTGATTCCAGTGCCTAGCATCTCACTCTTCGGCGCCGGCGTCGCGCGTATGTCCAGAACGTGATCATTGATCCGCGTCATCCAGCCGCCGCGTGAGGCGCTCCTGCGCGTCGTACCGCCGGAACGCGGGGACGGCGAGCCCGACGACCACCACGAGCACCGCGCAGACCAGGCCGCCGCCCGCCCAGGCGGGCACCAGTCCGAAGGCGCTCGCCGTCGCCCCGGCGCGCAGGTCGCCGAGGCGCGGCCCGCCCGCCACCACCACCATGAAAACGCCTTGCATGCGCCCGCGCATGTCGTCGGGGGCGTAGGTCTGCAGGATGGTCTGCCGCCAGACCGCCGACACCAGGTCCAGGGCGCCGCCGACGGCCAGCAGCGCGACCGCGAGCCAGAGCTGGTCGGTGAACGCCGCCGCGGCCACGGTCAGCCCCCAAAGGGCGATCACCCAGGTCAGGGCGAGGCCCTGGCGCCGCACCCGGCCGACCCAGCCGGACAGCAGGCCGGCGGCGACCGACCCGATGGCGATGCTGGCGGAGAGCCAGCCGAACGCCACGGGGGACCCGCCGAACCGTTCCGCGGTCAGCTCGGGGAACAGGGCCCTCGGCAGCGCGAACGCCATGGCGATGATGTCCACGACGAACGACATGAGGACCACGGGGTGCCCGCCGATGTAGCGCAGGCCGTCGATCACCGAGCGCAGGCCGGGGCGCACCACGTCGCCGATGGGAGGCAGGCGCGGCAGCCGCAGGGCGGCGTAGAGGCCGGCGCCGAACAGCACGGCGTCGACCAGGTAGGCGGTGGCGTACCCCGACTTGGCGAGCACGACGCCCGCCAGCAGCGGCCCCGCCACCGAGCCGGCGCTGCTGACCAGGAAGTTGAGCGTGTTGGCCGCCGCGACACGTTCGGGCGGCACCAGCCGGGGGATGATCGCCCCGCGGGTCGGGGAGGTGACCGCGAAGCCGGTGGACTGCACGGCGATCACGATGATGATGAACAGCACGTTGTCCACGCCGGCCCAGGCGTGCAGCAGCAGCGCCAGGGTGGCCGTCCAGGCGACCAGCGAGCCGGTGATCAGCAGCCGGCGCCGGTCCACCGCGTCGGCGATCGCGCCGCCCCACAGCCCGAACACCACCAGGGGGATGAGGTTGGCCGGGCCGAGCAGCCCCACCCACAGGGATGACTTGGTGATGTCGTACACCTGCGCGCTGACCGCCACCGCGGTGAGCTGGAAGCCGATGAACGAGACGCCCTGCCCGACCAGCAGCCTCCGGTAGGCGGGGATCCGCAGCGGACGGGTGTCCACGGCGACGCGTCTCAAGCGTGACTGGACCCCCGGCATTCCCCCACCTCATGCGCTCCGGACAACGTGTCGGACTCTGGGATAACTCCGGCACCTTACCCACACGGCCTGAGGTGATCCCCGTCAGGGGGCGAGCCGCTCCACGACCCAGGAGTCACCGGAACGGCGGTAGCGCAACCGGTCGTGCATGCGGTCCACCTGCCCCTGCCAGAACTCCACCTCGGCCGGCGTCACCCGGAAGCCGCCCCAGAACTCCGGCATCGGCGGCTCCTCCGGCCACCGCTCCTCGAGCTGGCGGTACCGCTCGTCGAGCTGCTCGCGCGAGGGCACCACCGCGGACTGCCGCGACGCCCACGCGCCGATGCGCGAGCCGTACGGACGTGAGTGGAAGTACGCGGCCGACGCCTCGCGCGGCAGCCGTACCACCGGCCCCTCCACGCGCACCTGGCGGCGGAGCGGGTGCCAGGGGAACACCAGGCCCGCGCGCGGGTTCTCCGCGAGGTCGCGCCCCTTGCGGGACTCGTAGTTGGTGTAGAAGACGAAGCCCTCCTGGTCGTACCCCTTGAGCAGGACGGTGCGGGCGCTCGGCCGCCCGCCCGCCGAGGCGGTGGCGAGGATCATGGCGTTCGGCTCCGGCAGGCCGGCCTCGACGGCGTCGGCGAACCAGGACGCGAACTGCGTGACCGGGTCGGGGGCGAGGTCGGCCTCACGCAACGGCCTGCCCTCATATGTACGGCGAAGCCCGGCGAAGTACGGCGGGCTCGATGCGGCATCCACAGATCGGTATTCTCCCGCCTCCCGCCGGGATCACGACAGCACCCCCCACCTGCGCCGATCCCCTTCCGGCGGGTCCGGGGGCGGAGCACTCACGTCAAGGGGGTTGAATATGACCCGCCGGTATCTCGACATCAAGGCTTTGACTTCAGGAAAGGGAGGCGGCCGCGAATGTCCGACTTCAAACCCGGGCTGGAAGGCGTAGTAGCGTTCGAGACCGAGATCGCGGAACCGGACAAAGAAGGGGGCGCCCTTCGCTACCGGGGCGTCGACATCGAAGAGCTGGTCGGCCGGGTGTCCTACGGGCACGTCTGGGGCCTGCTGGTCGACAACAAGTTCCAGCCGGGCCTTCCCCCGGCCGAGCCGTACCCCATCCCCGTCCACTCCGGTGACATCCGCGTCGACGTCCAGAGCGCCCTGGCCATGCTGGCCCCGGCCTACGGCTTCCGGCCGCTTCTCGACATCGACGAGGCACAGGCCCGCGAGGACCTCGCGCGTGCCTCGGTGACCGCGCTCTCGTTCGTCGCCCAGTCCGCCCGCGGCCTCGGCCTGCCCATGGTGCCGCAGGCCCGTGTGGACGAGGCCCGCACGATCGTCGAGCGGTTCATGATCCGCTGGCGCGGTGAGCCCGATCCCAAGCACGTCAAGGCCATCGACGCTTACTGGACCTCCGCCGCCGAGCACGGCATGAACGCCTCCACGTTCACCGCCAGGGTCATCGCCTCCACCGGCGCGGACGTCGCCGCGGCGCTGTCGGGCGCGGTCGGCGCCATGTCCGGCCCGCTGCACGGGGGCGCCCCCGCCCGCGTCCTGCACATGATCGAGGAGGTCGAGCGCATCGGCAGCGCCGAGACCTACGTCAAGCAGGCGCTGGACAACGGCGAGCGGCTGATGGGCTTCGGCCACCGGGTGTACCGGGCCGAGGACCCGCGGGCCCGCGTGCTGCGCCGCACCGCCCAGGAGCTCGGCGCTCCCCGGTACGAGGTCGCCGTCGCCCTGGAGAACGCCGCACTGGCCGAGCTGCACGCCCGCAAGCCCGACCGGGTGCTCGCCACCAACGTGGAGTTCTGGGCCGCGATCATGCTGGACTTCGCCGAGGTGCCCCCGCACATGTTCACCTCGATGTTCACCTGCGCCCGCACCGCGGGCTGGGCCGCGCACATCCTGGAGCAGAAGCGCACGGGCAGGCTGGTCCGCCCCAGCGCCCGCTACGTCGGCCCTCCGCAGCGCTCGATCAGTGACGTGCCCGGCGCCGACGAGGTCGTCGGCGCCTTCTGAGGTCCCCTCGGCCGGTGCCTCGCATACCGGCCGGCCCCTCCTCCCGCCCCGCAGGCGAGCCTGCGCGCACGCCCCCCGACAAACGGCCCGCAGCCCAGGTTGCGGGCCTTCCGGCGTTCCAGGGCCCCTACCCGGCGATTTCTTTACCCCGGACGCGCATCTCAGGATCCGGACCGGAGGCATGAGCACCGGCGGGCCTCACTACGCTGGATGGGTGGCTGACATCGTGATTCCCGCTGAAATCAAGCCCGCGGACGGCCGTTTCGGTTCCGGGCCTTCGAAGGTACGCCCCGAGCAGCTCGCCGCGCTGGCCGAGACCGGTGCGAGCGTGATGGGCACCTCCCACCGGCAGAAGCCGGTGCGGGCCCTGGTGCGCCGGGTCCGCGAAGGGCTCACCGAGCTGTTCTCGCTGCCCGAGGGGTACGAGGTGGTGCTCGGCAACGGCGGCACCACCGCGTTCTGGGACATCGCCGCCTTCGGGCTGATCAAGGAGCGCTCCCAGCACCTCAGCTTCGGTGAGTTCTCCTCGAAGTTCGCGGCCGTCGCCGCCAAGGCCCCGTGGCTGGCCGACCCCAGCGTGATCAAGTCCGAGCCGGGCACCCACCCGCTGCCGCGGGCCGAGGAGGGCGTCGACGTCTACGCGCTGACGCACAACGAGACCTCCACCGGCGTGGCCATGCCGATCGAGCGGGTCGGCGGCGACGACGCGCTGGTGCTGGTGGACGCCACCTCCGGCGCGGGCGGCCTGCCGGTGCGCGCGTCGGAGTTCGACGTCTACTACTTCGCGCCGCAGAAGAGCTTCGCCTCCGACGGCGGCCTGTGGCTCGGCCTGTTCTCGCCGCGCGCCCTGGAGCGGGTGTCCGAGATCGCGGCGACCGGGCGGTTCGTGCCGGAGTTCTTCAGCCTGCCGACGGCGATCGACAACTCCGCCAAGGACCAGACCTACAACACCCCGGCGGTGGCGACGCTGCTTCTGCTGGCCGACCAGCTCGACTGGATGAACGGCAACGGCGGCCTGGCCTGGACCACCTCCCGCACGGCGGACTCGGCGTCCCGGCTGTACACCTGGGCCGAGAAGACGTCCTACACCACGCCGTTCGTGGCCGACCCGGCGCAGCGGTCCAACGTGGTGGGCACCATCGACTTCTCCGACGAGGTGGACGCCGCCGAGGTGGCGAAGGTCCTGCGGGCCAACGGCATCGTGGACACCGAGCCGTACCGCAAGCTCGGCCGCAACCAGTTGCGCGTCGCCATGTTCCCGGCGGTGGACCCGGCCGACGTCGGGGCGCTGACGGCCTGCGTCGACCACGTGGTGGAGCGGCTCTAGGGACGGACGCCGGCCCCGGCCCCGCGAGGGCGTACGGGGCGGCTAGGGCGCGGGCGGGGGCACCCAGCCGGGGCCCCCGACGTGCTTGTGGCCCGCGGTGCGGCGGGCCAGCTCCTCCAGCAGGCGCAGGGCGTCGTCCAGGTCGACGCTCTGCGCGAAGCACGACAACACCGGGGCGCGGTCCGTGGTCTCGGCCAGGGCCTCCAGCATCACGGCGGTGACGTGCTCGTCGCGGGAGAGGCGGGCGGAGTAGCGGAACGCCTTGCGCTCGGCCGTACGGCTGAGCAGCCCCTTCTTGACCAAGCGCTCGGCCACGGTCTGGACGGTGGTGTAGGCCAGTAGCTTGTCGGCGTCGGCGTTGAGCACCCCCTGGAGCTCACGCACGAGCATCGGACGCGTGGAATCCCAGAGCACCTCCATGATGGCGCGCTCTAATGATCCCAGATTATGCACTCTCATATTGTCCCTCAGGCGTCCCCGTCACGACTAGTTAAGTTGCGTATCGCCTGGGTTTGAGATAGTAACCGAGGATTCATCACTTCTGCTGTCGAATATCCCATATCGGGGGAATTTCAGGTCGCCGCCTGCCGCCTCCGGCGGCGTAGCGTCCAGGCGGCCAGCACCCCGCCGATGAGCCCGAAAAGGTGCCCCTGCCAGGAGATTCCCGCCTGACCGGGCAGCACCCCCTCGATCAGCGAGTAGTACACCGCGGCCACGACCAGTCCGAGCACGATGTCCAGCAGGTGCCTGTCGAACAACCCCCGGGTCACGACATATCCGAAATAGCCGAAGACGAGGCCGCTGGCCCCCACCGTCAACGCCCCCGGCGTGCTGAAGAACCACACCCCGAGCCCGCTGACCAGGATGACGATCAGGCTCGCCGCCAGGAACCGGCCGATGCCGCGCAGCGCGGCGAGGAACCCGAGGATCGCCAGCGGAACGGTGTTGGCGATGAGATGGGCGAATCCCGCGTGCAGGAAAGGCGCCGCGAGAATGCCCGGCAGGCCGTTCACGTCGTGGGCGATGATGCCGTACTGGTCGAGCCGCAGTGACAACACGTAGTCGGCGATCTCCAGTGCCCACTCGGTGGCCACGAGCATCATGACGACGACCGCCGCGCCGAGCGCCCCTGTGAGCAGGCCGACGACACGCCGCTTGACCGCGTCGCCGGAGGATCGGCCGGCCGGCGCCAGCCGCGTGGCGTAGTCGCCCATGGTTATCGTGGTTTCCCTTCGCGCCGGGCCGCACGTCACTCCGCAGGCCCGCCTGGAACGTGCTTTGCCCTGCCTTTACCGTACGCGATCGGTGTTTAACCTGTGCCCGGCCGGAAAGACGAAAAGGCGCGTGCGGGCCCGCCGGCCGCACGCGCCTGGTGAGAGGCTCAGCCCCCCGTCACTCGCCCGTCCACTTCGGCGGGCGCTTCTCGGCGAACGCCGCCGCGCCCTCCATGGCGTCCTTGGAGCCGAACACCGGGTTGACGACGCCGGCCTGCTTGGCGAACATCTCGTCCTGCGACCAGTCCGCCGACTCCACGACCAGCCGCTTGGTCGCCAGCAGCGACAGCGGCGCGTTGGCCGCGATCCGCCCCGCGATCTCCTTGGCCGCCGCCAGCGCCTCGCCGGCGGGGGTGACCCTGTTCACCAGCCCGAGCTCGTACAGCCGCGCCGCGGAGTAGTGGTCGCCGGTCAGGGCGATCTCCATGGCCACGTGGTACGGGATGCGGCGCGGCAGCCGCAGCACGCCGCCCGCCGCGGCGACCAGGCCGCGCTTGGGCTCGGGCAGCCCGAACTTGGCCTCCTCGGACGCCACCACGATGTCGCAGGACAACACCAGCTCGAAGCCGCCCGCCAGGGCGTAGCCCTCGACCGCCGCGACCACCGGCTTCTTCGGCGGGTTCTCGGTGATGCCGCCGAACCCCCGGCCCTCCACGTGCGGGAAGTCGCCGGTGAGGAACGCCTTCAGGTCCATGCCGGCGGAGAACGTGCCGCCCGCGCCGGTCAGGACGTACGCCGAGACGTCCTTGCGCTCCTCCAGCTCGTCCAGCGCCGCGACCACGCCGCGGGCCACCGCGCCGTTGATGGCGTTGCGCACCCGGGGACGGTTGATCGTGATGACGGCGATGCCGCCCTCCACATCGACGAGTACCTCGTCAGACACCCGTGTACCTCCGTTCGGTCCGTTCGCGCCGGCTCACTTGGGCTGGAAGCGGATGCCGCCGTCGAAGCGGATGACCTCGCCGTTCATGTAGTCGTTCTCGATCAGCGCCCGCACCAGGTGGCCGAACTCCGACGCGCGGCCCATGCGCTTCGGGAACGGCACCGGCGCCGAGAGCTTGGCCTTGAACTCCTCGGCCTGCGGCCCCGAACCGTAGATCGGGGTGTCGATGATGCCGGGGCAGATGGTGAGCACCCGGACGCCGATGGCCGCGAGGTCGCGGGCCGCGGGCAGGGTCATGCCGATGATGCCGCCTTTGGAGGCGGAGTAGGCGACCTGGCCGGTCTGCCCCTCGATGCCGGCCACCGAGGCGGTGTTGACGACGACGCCGCGTGCGCCGTCCGCGTCGGCGGGCTCGGTCTTCGCCATGGCGGCGGCGCCGATGCGCATGAGGTTGAAGGTGCCGATCAGGTTGACGTCGATCACCTTGCGGTAGCTGGCGAGGTCGTGCGGCGAGCCGTCGCGGCCCACCGTGCGGGACGCCCACCCGATGCCGGCGCTGTTGACCACGGCGCGAAGCGGCCTGCCGGTCGCCACGGCGGCCTCCACGGCCGCCTGCACCGAGGCCTCGTCGGAGACGTCCGTGTGCACGAAGACGCCCCCGAGTTCGTCGGCCAGAGCCTTGCCGCGCTCGGTGTTCAGATCGGCGATCACGACGGTCGCGCCGATGCCCGCCAGCTCGCGCGCCGTGGCCTCGCCGAGGCCGCTGGCGGCGCCTGAGATGATTGCTGCTGCTCCGTTCAGGTCCATAACCTGGACCCTAACGTGCCAACCGAACGAAGTTCTACTGGGAGTGCCTCAAATCTCCGCGGAGATGGCGGCGTCCACGTCCGGGTAGACCTTGATGCGGCGGTCGAGACCCGTCGTGCGCAGGATGCGTGCCACCGGCGCCTGTGGCGCGGCCAGCGAGACGCCGCCGCCCTCACCCGTCGCCAGCCGCCACGCCTCGATCAGCACCGACAGGCCGCTCGAATCCATGAACGACAGCTCGCCCAGATCGAGAACCAGCCTGCTGCTGTCCTGCTTGATGGCGTCGCGCACCTCGTCGCGCAGGAACGGCGCGGTGAACAGATCAAGCTCGCCCTCGACAGCGACGACGACGGCGTCCCCGAACGCACGCCGCGCGAGCCGCAGCTTCATGTGGAACCTCCTCGCGGGCCCACTTTACTTCGCCTACACCGTGCCAGAGGTCACCCAACCACAAGACCGTGGGTTCTCACCACAGCGCGACGGCGCGGCGTTTGACGTGGACGGTCAAGAACGGCCGGCGGGCACCGAGAAGCCGAACGGCAACTCCAGGCGGTGCGCGGCCAGCAGATCGGCATCGGACAGGATGTCACGGGTCGGGCCGTCCGCCGCGATCACCCCGCCGGACAGCACCAGGGAGCGGTCGCACAGCTCCAGCGCGTACGGCAGGTCGTGCGTCACCATCAGCACGGTGACGTCCAGGGAACGCAGGATCTCGGCCAGCTCGCGCCGTGCGGCCGGGTCCAGGTTGGACGACGGCTCGTCCAGCACGAGGATCTCCGGTTCCATCGCCAGCACCGTGGCCACCGCCACCCTGCGGCGCTGCCCGAACGACAGGTGGTGCGGCGGGCGGTCGATCACGTCCGGCAGCCCGACGCGGTCCAGCGCCGCGCGGACCCTGCGGTCCAGCTCCTCGCCGCGCAGCCCGAGGTTGGCCGGGCCGAACGCGACGTCCTCGCGCACCGTGGGCATGAACAACTGGTCGTCGGGATCCTGGAACACCAGGCCCACCCGCCGCCTGATCTCCGCCAGGGTGTCCCGCCGCACCGGCAGGCCCGCCACCTCCACCGTGCCGTGGCCGGCGGTGAGGATGCCGTTGAGGTGCATGACCAGCGTCGTCTTGCCGGCGCCGTTCGGGCCGAGCAGCGCGACCCGCTCCCCCCGCGCGATGCTGAGGTCCACGCCGAACAGCGCCTGCGTGCCGTCGGGGTAGGCGTACGCCAGCTCGCTGACGCGCAGGGACGGCGGGGCCGGGTCGGGGGTCACAGGAGGCTCCAGGAGAGTGCGGCCGCGGCCAGGGCGGCGGCCGGGAGGACGGCGGCGGTGCGCCAGTCGCGGGCCGTGGCCCGCAGGTCGTGGATCACCGGCATCTCGCCGGTGTAGCCGCGGCTCAGCATGGCCAGGTGGACGCGCTCGCCGCGTTCGTAGGAGCGGATGAACAACGCGCCCGCCGAGCGGGCCAGCACCGGGGCCTGGCGCAGGTCGCGGGCGGCGAAACCGCGCGACTCCCTGGCCACCCGCATGCGGCGGGCCTCGTCGAGGATCACGTCCATGTAGCGGAGCATGAACATCGCGATCTGCACCAGCAGGGAAGGCAGGCGCAGGCGCTGGGCGCCGAGCAGCAGCATGCGGGGCTCGGTGGTGGCGGCGAGCAGGATGCTGGCCACCACGCCGAGGGTCGCCTTGGCGAGGATGTTCCACGCGGCCCACAAGCCCGCCACGCTCAGGGACAGGCCGAGCACCTGCACCCGCTCCCCGAGGCCGATGACCGGCAGCGCCACCGCGAACAGCACGAACGGCACCTCGACGGCCATGCGGCGCAGCACGAACCCCGCCGGCACGCGGGCCGCCGCCGCCACCGCGGCGAGCAGGGCGGCGTGGACGGCGAACGCCCAGAATGCCTCACGGGGGGTGGCGACCACCACCACGGCGAACGCGGCGACGGCCACCAGCTTGCACTGGGGCGGCAGCCGGTGGACGGCCGTGTCGCCGTGCCGGAACAACCGGTGGTGGTGCCCCCCGCCCATCAGGCCTTCGCCTGCTCACCGTCCCGGCTGCGCCGCCGCACCGCCGTGAAGATCGCTCCGCCCGCCGCGACCGTGATGGCGACACCCGCCACGCCCGCCAGGCCGACCGCCAGCCGCTCGTTCCCGACGCCCTTGACGCCGTAGTCGGCGAAGGGGGAGCCGCCGAGGGGGTGGTCGCGTTCCTGGGCGTTGAGGCCCTTGTCGCCGGCGACCTTCTCCAGGCCGTCGGGGCTGCTCGATGCGTAGAAGGAGACGAAGCCCGCGAGGACCAGGGCGACCAGGGCGCCGCCGGCGAGGAGGGGACGCAGGCCGGCCTTCTTCCGGGCCGGTTCCTCGGTGGCGGCGACCGCGGTCTCGCCGCCCGCGGTGCGCAGGACCAGCGGGGCGGTGAGGCCGCGTGCGCCGTGGACGAGGTCGGGGCGGACGGCGAGGACGCTGCTCACCGTGAGGGCGGTGATGAGGCCCTCTCCGATGCCGATGAGGACGTGCACGCCCCCCATGGCCGCGGCCACGGCGCCGACGTCGATGGGGGCGGTGCCGCCGATCCAGAAGAGCAGGGTGAAGGCGAGGGCGGCGGCCGGCACGGAGACCACGGCGCCGGCGAACGCGGCCATCGGGACGGCGGACCTGCGGGGGACGACGCGCAGGACCAGCCGGAACACCGCCCAGCCGACCGCGGCCGTGACGATGGCCATCAAGGTGATGTTGACGCCGAGCGCCGTCAGCCCGCCGTCCGCGAAGAAGAACCCCTGGACCAGCAGCACCACGGCCACGCACAGGACGGCCGTGTACGGCCCCACGAGGACCGCGGCCAGTGTGCCGCCGAGAAGGTGCCCGCTGGTGCCCGCGGCGACCGGGAAGTTCAGCATCTGCACGGCGAAGACGAAAGCGGCGACCAGACCCGCCATCGGGGCCGTGCGGTCGTCCAGCTCGCGCCTGGCATTCCGCAGGCAGACGGCGACCCCCGCCGCCGCCACACCACCCGCGGCGAGGGAGACCGCCGCGTCGAAGAAACCATCAGGTACGTGCACGAGAATCCTCCGGTGACCGATTCACTGGTCACTCTAGGCCATGCCCTAGTAGTTGCAAATAAGTGGCATTAAGCGTTCCCGCACCGTACACCGGCCGTCCGCCGAAGATCGGCGCCGGCTTCGCCGCACGACGGGCTCAGCGGACCAGGCGGATGGAATTGCGGACCACCGACCTCGGGCCCCGGGAGAGGACGGCGACGATGAGCTTGCGGCGGATCTTCGAGGCCCTGGTGGAGGCGGTCCAGCGGTGGGGGCCGCGCCACCAGGTCGTGGTGGTGGTGAGGGTGGTGTCGGTGACCTGGACGGGGTAGCGGACGGGAGGGCCGCCCAGGTTGAGCTCCAGGGTGGCTTCCCAGGTGCCGGGGGCGTCCAGGGGGGCGGCGGCGGTGAAGCGGGTGTCGCCCAGGCAGGTGGCGGGGACGCGGCGTTCGTGGCCGGAGGTGCGTTCGCGCCAGATGAGGAGGCGGGCGCGGCGGGCGGCGGGGCAGCCGGGGCCCACGGTGACGGTGCCCTCTATGGTCAGCAGGCCTTTGGCGCCCCAGCTCGCGCGGGTGACGCGGACCGTGCCGGGGACGGGGGCGAGGCGGCCGCCGATGTCGATGCTGAGGTTGCCGTGGGCGCGGGTGAAGTAGGGGACGGCGACGGCGGACAGCAGCCGGGGGCCGGGGGCCTCCACGCCGGGGGCGCGGTCGGCGCCGAAGCGGGCGACGCGCCGCACGCCCTCGCAGGCGAGCACGACGTAGACGTCCCACACCCCGGGCGGCAGCCGGGACACCCGCAGGGTGCCGGCGAACACGTCCGCCACCGAGGTGACCGGCACCCGGCGCTCGGCGGTGGTGAAGCGCTCGCGTAACAGCAGCCCGACCGTGACGCCGTTCCACGCGCCGGCCAGCGAGGCCGTCCCGGTGACCTCCAGCCGGTCGCCGGCCCACTCCACGCCGGTGAGCCGCCGCCGCAGCCCCGCCGCCTCCACCTGCGCGATGCGCACCAGCCGGTCGACGTCCCCGGCGCACGCCACCCGCAACCGGTCCACGGGCCGCAGAAGGTCCAGGGTGCCCTCGGTCAGCCACGCCTGGCACATGGCGGCCACCTCGCGGGCGATGGCCCGCCGGGTGGGCGGGTCGGCCGCGAGGAACGGCGCCCCGAGCTGGGCGAGGATGTCGAAGCGGAAGTGCCGCCGCAGCAGGTGGTCGCGCAGCGGCCCTGGCGGCACGTGGCGGGTCATCAGCTCGATGGGCGTGTGGACCATGCGCAGCCACGACAGCGGGTGGCGGCTGCCCGGCTCCTGCATGACGCTGGTGCCGTCCGGCCGGGAGACCAGGTGGTAGCAGTCGTGGTCGGCGACCACGGAGATCGTGCGGGCGTGGCAGTAGGCGTGCACCGAGAAGACCATGTCCTCACCCACCCGCAGCGACTCGTCGAACACGATGTGGTGGCGGGTGAGCATCTCGCGGCGGAACAGCTTGAAGCAGGTGAGCGCGTTGTAGACGGTGGTCTCACCGAGCGGCGCGTTGTCGCGGTTCTCGCGGAACATGGACGTGGGCACCTTGCGCCCGTGCCCCACCATCTTGCCGAGCACGATGTCGGACCCGTTGCGCTCGGCCATGGCGAGCATGCGCCACAGCGCCTCGGGCCCGAGGTGGTCGTCGGCGTCGCAGAAGAAGACGTACCGCCCGGTGGCGTGGGCCAGCGCCCGGTTGCGCGGACGGCCGGCGCCGCCGGACGCCGACTGGTACAGGACCCGTATTTCCGCAAATTTCGCCGCGTATTCGGCGAGGAGCTCCCGGCTGCCGTCGGTGGACCCGTCGTCCACCACGATGATCTCCTTGCTGACGGCCTGCGCCAGCAGCGAGGTGAGGCACCGGTCGAGGTAAGGGCGGCAGTTGTGGACGGGCACCACGATGCTCACGTCGACGCGCCGGTCACTTTCCGTCTTCATTGCGATTCATTATGTGACCGTTGACCGTGACGCCGGAGGTCAATCACGTCCTTGACACGCCCCATCGGACGTGCCTCTTCGCTGCTGGTGGGCTTATTACCTTTTTGCGAGGGTAACGAGTTCGCAACGGAGGTGATGGGGATGGTGACCCCGGCGCGAGAGACAGGAATCGACATCCGCGTGTGGCGCGAGGGGCCGTGCGTGGTCGTCGGCATGGCCGGCGAACTCGACATGACCGCGGTCCCCCGGCTGCGCGCCGAACTGGACATCGCCATGGAGGAGGTACGGCCGCCTCGTCTGGTGCTCGACCTGGCCGAGACGACGTTCTGCGACTCCCTGGGCCTCGGGCTGCTGGTCGGCACGCTGACCCGAGTGCGGGACGCGGGAGGACGGCTGGCGTTGGTGGTGGCGAACGGCATGATCTCCCGGCTGCTCGCCATAACGAATCTCGATCATCACTTCGAGACCTTCCCCACCGCGGAGGAGGCGGTGGCGGCCTTAGCGTCGCGGAACGGCGGGAGGGAGTGAGAACCGGCGCCTCGACTCTCCGGAGCACCGCGGGCCGATGACCTGAGAGGGTCGCGGACGGCGGGATCCGGGGGCCGGGGCCGCGCCGTGCCCGGGGTCCGCACGGGCGATGCGAGGCGAGAAGGAAGCTGTTACGCTGGGACGTTGCCATGTCCAAATTCAGCGATGCGTACAGCTCTCCGATTGGAGTATATCACACCGATGACGCCTCGTGAACCCGCCTCCGCCCTCGCCGAAGCGCTGCGCACCGAGCAGCACTACGTCTCCATGGTGTACGACCGGCTCGACGCCGCGCGGGAGCGCGCCGCGTCGGCCCTGCGCGCCGAACACGGCCGCGGCGCCCCCGGCGGCACCCACCAGGCCCGCCTCGAACGCGACATCTCCTCGGCCGAGCACGCCCGGCGGTTCTCCCAGCTCACCGGCGTCGAGCGCGGGCTGTGCTTCGGCCGCGTCGACGACGCCGAGGGCGAGACGTATTACATCGGCCGCACGGGGCTGCGCGACGCCGCCAACGAGCTGGTCCTCATCGACTGGCGCGCCCCCGCGGCCCGCCCCTTCTACACCGCGACGCCGAGCGACCCCGGCCCGCTGGTGCGCCGCCGTCACCTGCACACCCGGGGGCGCACCGTCGTCGGCCTGGACGACGAGGTGTTCGACCTGGAGAGGATCAGCGAACCCGACCGGCGCACGCTGGTCGGCGAGGCCGCGCTCATGGCGGCGCTGCGGCGCGGCCGTACCGGACGGATGAGCGACGTGGTGGCGACCATCCAGGCCGAGCAGGACCAGGTGATCCGCTCCGGCCTCGCCGGGGCGCTCGTGGTGCAGGGCGGGCCCGGCACCGGCAAGACCGTCGCGGCGCTGCACCGGGCCGCGTACCTGCTCTACGCGCACCGCGACACCCTGGCACGGCGGGGTGTGCTCGTCATCGGCCCGAACGCCGTGTTCCTGCGCTACATCGGCCAGGTGCTGCCGTCCCTCGGCGAGACCGACGTGGTGCTGACCACCGTGGGCGAGATGTTCCCCGGTGTGCGGGCCACCGCGGCGGACCCCCCGGAGACGGCCGTGGTCAAGGGCGGCCTGCGCATGGTGAAGTTCGTCGCCGCGGCGCTGCGGAACCGGCAGCGGGTGCCGGAGGGCGACCTGGAGGTGCTGATCGACGTGCGGACGTCCGTGCGCGACGGTGTCGAGGTGGTCGTGGAGCGGATGGCCCTGCGGGTGGACCACGCCACCTGCGTGCGGGCCAGGGACCGGGCGCGGGCCGTGCGCAACCCCCACAACGTCGCCCGCAAGCTGTTCGTCGACACGGCCCTCACCGCCCTCGCCCACGACGAGGCCCGCCGGCTCGGCATGCCGCCGCTGGACGCCGAGGACCTGCGCCACTCCCGCGCCGCGCTGTGGGCCCAGCCGTCCGTGCGGCGCGCCCTGAACGGGCTGTGGCCGGAACTGACCCCCGAGCGGCTCGTCGGCGACCTGCTCACCGACCCGGCCGCGTTGTACCCGGCCGCCCGCGCCGCGGGTCTGCGTGAGGAGGAGGCCAGGGCGCTGCTGCGCCCGCCGGGTTCGCCGTGGACCGTCGGCGACGTCCCGCTGCTGGACGAGGCGGCGGAGCTGCTCGGCGAGGACGACGTGGCGGGCCGGGCGACGGCCAGGGACGCCGTGCGGGCCCGGCGGGAGGCCGAGCGGTACGCCGCGGAGGTGCTGACCATCACCGGGGTCGCCGAGACGGAGCTGGTGGACGCCGCCGAGCTGGCCGACCTCACCGCCGGCGACGGCGAGGAGCTGACCACGGCCGGCCGGGCCGCCCGTGACCGCCGGTGGGCGTACGGGCACGTGATCGTGGACGAGGCGCAGGAGCTGTCCGCGATGGCCTGGCGCATGGTCATGCGGCGCGTCCCCGCGCGGTCGCTGACCGTGGTGGGCGACATCGCGCAGACCGGCGCGGCGGCGGGAGCCCGTTCGTGGGGCGAGATGCTCGACCCCTACGTCAAGGGCCGCTGGCGGGAGGCGCGGCTGCTGGTCAACTACCGCACGCCCGCGCAGATCATGGCGGTCGCCGGCGGCGTGCTGCGAGCGGTGGCGCCCACACAGGAACCCCCGATCTCGGTGCGCGACGGCGACGTCCCGCCCCGTGCCCTGCGCGTGCCCGCCGCCGAGCTGCCCGCCGTCCTGCCGTCCCTGGTGGAGGAGGAGCTCGGCCGGGTCGGCGACGGCCGTCTCGCCGTGCTCACCCCCGACGCCCGGCACGCGGAGATCGCCGCCCTCCTGCCCGGGGCGGCCTCCGCCCTCACCCCGGACGCGCTGGACTCCCCCTCCGTCGTGCTCACCGTCACCCAGGCCAAGGGCCTGGAGTTCGACTCGGTGGTCGTCGTCGCGCCCGAGGAGATCCTCACCCAGTCCCCCAAGGGCGGCCAGGACCTCTACGTCGCCCTGACCCGCCCCACACGCAGCCTCACCGTCGTGCACCACGGGCCGCTCCCGCACCCGCTGGACGCGGAGCACTTCACGGGCTGACGCCGGGGTCCTCCGCGTCCCGGACCAGCAGGGCGGCCTGGACGCGGTTGGCGCAGCCGAGCTTGGTGAGGATGCGGCTGACGTACGTCTTGATGGTGGTCTCGCTCATGTGGAGCCGGGTGCCGACGTCGGCGTTGGACAGGCCCTCGGCGAGCAGCGCGGCCACCTCGGACTCGCGCGGGGACAGGACGCTCAGGCGGCGCCTGGCGTCCTCCCGGCGCCGGGCCGTCTCGGGGCGCACCATGCCGAGGACGAGCCTCGTGACGGCCGGGGAGAGATACGCCTCCCCGGCGTGGGCCGAGCGGACCGCGCGGATCAGCTCCTCGGGGGCGCAGTTCTTCAGCACGAACCCCGCGACACCGCTGCCGACGGCCCGCACCACGTTGTCCCGCGCACCGAACGCGGTCAGCACCACGAACCGCGTCGCCGAGCCCTTCCCCCGCAGATGCTCGATCGCGGTCAGGCCGTCCATGCCCGGCATGCTGATGTCCAGCAGCGCCACGTCCACCCGCCGCGCGAGCACCAGGTCCACGGCCCCGCGGCCGTCGCCTGCCTCCCCCACCACCTCGACGTCCGGGACGGACTCCAGCACGGCCCGCACCCCGGCCCTGATCAGCGCGTCGTCGTCCGCGACCACCACGCGGATCACCCGAGGCCGCCCATGGGGCCGGAGAGCAGCGCGAGTGCGGCGACGGTGACGGCGAGCCCGGCCACCCACATGCGGTTGGCCATGGCGGAGCCCGCGCGGGCGACGTCGGCGAGATGGCTCTCCCCGGTGGAGTCGGGCTCCGGCTCGGGCACGGTGGGCAACATGGCGACGAGCCGGAACTCCCCGCCGTCCCGGGTGACGTGCAGCATCCCCCCGGCGAGCCTCACGCGCTCGGTCAGCCCGACGAGGCCGTAGCCCGTGCCCTCCGGGGCGCCGGGCAGGGGGTTGGCCAGGGTGAGCAGCAGGCTGTCGTCCTCCCAGTGGACGTTCACGGTGACCGGCTTCCCGGGGGCGTGCTTGGCCGCGTTGGTCAGCCCCTCCTCGGCCACCCGGTACGCGGCCCGCGCCACGTCGGACGGCACCTCGGCGGGCTCGCCGGACGTGCGCACCGTCAGCGGCACCCCGGCGGCGCGGAACCCGGCGAACAGCTCGTCCATGCCGGCCGGACCGCCCGCCTCGGGCTCGGTGCCCGGAGGGTGCGGCCCGCCCATGCCGGGGGCGGCGTCCGGGCTGCGCAGGGCGCCGACCAGCTCGTGCAGCTCGTCCATGGCCGTGCGCGCGGCCCCGGCGAGCCGCCGTACGGCCTCCTGGTGCGAGGCGGGCAGCTCGGCGACCTCCAGCGCCGCGGCCTGCACCGAGATGAGCCCCAGACGGTGGCCGAGCGAGTCGTGGACGTCCCGCGCGACGCGCAGCCGCTCGCGCAGCCGTTCACGCTCGGCGAGCAGCCGGCGCTCGCGCCGCAGGCGAAGTTCCCTGTCCGCCACCGCGGCCCGCAGGGTGCGCCGCTGCGCGACGCTGCGCCCGAGCACCACGGGCAGCAGCGCGAACACGACGTACAGGCCGACGAGCTGCCCCGCCGGAGTCCGCGCGAGCCACATCTGCGCGCCGAAGGCCGCCACGGCCCCGGCCCCCAGCACGGCGAGCCCCCACCGCGACGACACCCGTGCCCCGGCCTGGTACCCCGCCCAGGCGAGCAGCGCGTACGCCCCGCCGGTCACCGCGGCGGCCAGCGCCGCGAGGAACCCCGCCGGCGGCACCCGCCGCACCACCACCGCGATCGTCCCGACGGCCACCAGCCGCAGCACCGTCACCCACCACGGCACGTCCCCGGCCGTCCGGTACAGCACGAAGCCGTCCACGGCGACGACCGCCACAGGACCCGCCAGAACCCGCCACATGCTCCAAGGCTAGAACGCCCCCCGCCGTCCACAGCCCCAATAAATCGGTGCCGCCCCGCGGACGCCCTGCCCTAACCTGCCGGTGAGAGCGGGCCACCGAAGGAGGAGAAGATGCCCATCCAGGCCGCCCCCAACCTGCTGTCCTGGGCCAGCGACATCGAACCCGGCACCATCGAGCAAGCCGCCCGCACCGCACGCCTGCCGTTCGTCTCCGGTCATGTCGCCCTGATGCCGGACGCCCACATCGGCAAGGGCGCCACCGTCGGCTCGGTCATCCCCACCAAGGGCGCGGTCATCCCGGCCGCCGTCGGCGTCGACATCGGCTGCGGCATGATCGCCACCGAGACCACCCTCACCGCCGGCGACCTGCCCGACGACCTGTCCGCCCTGATGCCGCTGGTCGAGCGGCGCATCCCCGCGGGCGTCGGCCAGGGTCACGCCGACCCCGCGGTGGACGACGCGCTCGCCGCGCTCGGCCGCCCGCACACCGACCTGTCCTCCAAGCAGGAGAAGACGGTCTCGACGCAGTTCGGCACTCTCGGCAGCGGCAACCACTTCGTCGAGGTGTGCCTGGACGAGCGTGACCGCGTGTGGACCGTGCTGCACTCCGGCTCCCGCGGCATCGGCAACCAGCTCGCCACCAAGCACATCACGACCGCCAAGAGCCTGATGACGCGGTGGTTCATCCCCCTGCAGGATCCCGACCTCGCGTACCTCGTGCAGGGCACGCCCGAGTTCACCGCGTACATCAGGGACATGCTGTGGTCCCAGGCGTACGCCATGGCGTCGCGGGCGCGGATGGACCGGGTGCTGAGCGCCGCCCTGTTCGAGGTCGTGGGGCACGGCGAACGGGTGCGCACGGTCAACTGTCATCACAATTTCACGCAGCTGGAGAAGCACCACGGCAAGGACCTGTGGATCACACGGAAGGGCGCCATCAAGGCCGGCGTGGGCGACGAGGGCGTCATCCCGGGGTCGATGGGCACCCGGTCGTACATCGTGAGCGGCCTCGGCAACCCGGCGTCGTACAACTCGTGCTCCCACGGCGCGGGGCGGCGCATGTCGCGGGGCGAGGCGCGGCGGCGGCTCAGCGGCGAGTCGCTGACGGCGGCGATGGCCGGGCGCACGTGGAACGCCGACCGGGCCGAGGCGCTGGTGGACGAGCACCCCGAGGCGTACAAGGCCATCGACCAGGTGATGGCGGACCAGCGCGACCTGGTGACGGTCCAGCACACCCTGCACCAGGTCTTCAACTACAAGGGCTGACCCCGCCCCGGGGCTGTCGACGCGGACGCGACGGCCTATCGGGGTCTTCGACCGCAAAGGCTCCCGGGATCGTCGACGTTCGGCGGCACAGTCGCCGACTTTCGAGGACAGCCCCGGGGGCCTGCCCGCGTCTAGCGTCGGGCGGCGTGATCGAAGTACGGGAACTCACCAAGACGTTCGGGAAGACCATCGCGGTCGACCGGCTGTCCTTCACCGTGCGGCCGGGGCGTGTCACGGGCTTCCTCGGGCCGAACGGCGCGGGGAAGTCGACGACGATGCGGCTGATGCTCGGGCTGGAACGGCCCACGGCGGGGCACGCGCTCATCGACGGGCGGCCGTACCGGGAGACCGGGGAGCCGCTGCGCCGGGTCGGGGCGTTGCTCGACGCCTCCTACGTGCACCGGGGGCGGTCGGCGTACCACCACCTGTTGTGGCTGGCGCGCAGCAACCGCATCCCGTCCGCGCGGGTGAAGGCGGTGCTGGAGATGGTGGGGCTGGAGGGTGTCGCGCGGGCCCGGTGCCGGACGTTCTCGCTCGGCATGCTGCAACGGCTCGGCATCGCCGCGGCGTTCCTCGGCGACCCGCCGGTGCTGCTGCTGGACGAGCCGGTGAACGGCCTGGACCCCGAGGGGGTGCTCTGGCTGCGCACCCTGCTGAAGGGGCTCGCCGCCGAGGGCAGGACCGTGCTGGTCTCCAGCCATCTGATGAGCGAGATGGCGCTGACCGCGGACCACCTCGTCGTGATCGGCCGGGGCCGGCTGCTGGCGGACGTCGGCATGGCCGAGTTCATCGAACGGTCACGGGCCACGTCACTGGAGGAGGCGTTCCTGCGCATCACGGCGGACGCCACCGAGCACCGGGCACAGCCGGAGCCCGGCCGATGAGGGGCCACGGCGACCGAGCACCGGGCACAGCCGCAGCCCGGCCGACGAGGGGCCTCGGCGACGTGCTCGCCGCGGAGCTCGTCAAGATCCGCTCGGTGCGTTCCACGTACTGGACCCTGCTGACCACACCGGTGGTCTGCGCGGCCCTGGGTTTCCTGATCGGCCTGTCCGCCCAGGCGAGCCTGTCCTCCGGGCGGAACGTGTCGGGCTCCTTCGACCCGGGGTTCATCACCTTCTACGGCATCACACTCGGCCAGATCCCCCTGGTGGTGTTCGCCGTGCTGCTGGTGGGCGCCGAGTACTCGAGCGGCACCATCAACCCGTCACTCACCGCCATGCCGCGGCGGAGCACGTTCTACGCCGGAAAGGTCCTCGCCGCCGCACTGGTCGTCGCCCCCGTCTCCCTGCTCAGCACCGCGGCCATCTTCACCGCCGCCCAACTGGGCCTCGGCCCGCACAGCGTGACCCTCACCACCGAAGGCATGACCCGGGCGGCAGTAGGCGCCTTCCTGTACCTGACCCTGATCCCCCTGCTGGCGACCGGCGTCGCCGCGACCCTGCGCAGCTCCGTCCTCTCCCTGGGCGTCCTGCTCCCCCTGCTCTTCCTCGGCTCCCAGGGCCTCGGCAACATCCCCGGCGTCAAGATCGTCACCCAGTACCTCCCCGACCAGGCCGGCATGCTGATCCTCTTCACCGCCCCCCTCACCGGCAACTTCGCCCGCCCCTACGGCCCCTGGACCGGCGTCGCGATCCTCGCCGCCTGGACCACGGCCGCCCTGCTCGCCGGCCACGTCGTCACCTCACGCCGCTGACGCGATCTGACGGGCCTGCCGCCTGGCTGTTCACACTGTTATAGTGCAATGTAAACAGTCAAGGGGGCGGTGGTCGCGTGGAGACGGCTGACTTAGCGGCGCCAGGGCGGGTGCGCCGGCTGGCGCTGACGGTGGGGGTTCCGCTCCTCGTCCTGGTCGTGCCACTGGTGATGCTCGCGCTGTACGGCGAACGACTTCCGGACAAGGCCTACATCGGTCGTGACGGGATCTATCCCCAATACGCCGACGACTGGGGGACCTGGGGCCGGTCGCGGGCATTCGCGGTGGTGTTCCAGGAAGCGATCTATCTCACTGTCTTCTGGTACAACTGGCGCTGGACGGAGATGCAGCGCTTTCTGACCGTGCTCAGTATCGTGACCAGCGTCTGGGCGTCCGTGACGGACCTGGTGGACATCTCCTCGCTGGTGGACGCGACCGGGCCGGTGACCGGGCCCGGGTGGGCGATCCCGGTGGAGGTGGCGGTCACCGCGGCGGCCGGAGTGCTCGGATGGTGGGCGGCAGGGCCGTCGCCGACGCCACCTCAGGCAAGGTCGGCGCCCCCGCCTGGGGTGCCTGTGCTGGCGTTGACCTCGGGGACGCGTGCCGTGTTCACCGCCGGCTCGTGGTCCCGCCCCGCGCTCGCCTGGGGGGCGGCGTTTCTCACCCTGGCGGTGGGGCTCAGCTTCCTTGAAGCGGAGAGGGGGCATGGCGTCGTGCTGTTCGGCGTCATAGGAATATCCGCGATCTTGGCTGCCCGTACACTGCTGCGGGTGGACGGCAAGGGCGTGGAACTCACCCTGCCGCTGGTCGGCGGCCTGCGGCGGGCCCTGGTGCCGTTCCGCGCCATCTGGTTCGCCGATGTGCGGCCCGCCGGCGCCAACCCCGGTTTGTACGGCAAGTCCTGGGGGTTCGGTCACGTCGCCGGGCCGGGGCCCGTGCTGGTCCTCTACCTCACCGACGGGCGGATGCTCGTGTACTCCACGCGGGACGCCGCCGCCGGTGCCGCGCTCGTCAACGGCATCCTCGGGCGCGAACGTCAGGGGACCGGCGGGTGCTGATCACGATCGACCCGTCGTCGGCGGTGCCGCTGGCCGACCAGGTGGCCGCCTCGGTGCGGGCGGCGGTCGCCCGGGGGGCCGCCGTCCCCGGGGACCACCTGCCGTCGGCCCGCACCGTGGCCGCGGCGCTCGGCGTCAACCTGCACACGGTCCTGCGCGGTTACCAGCAGCTCCGCGACGAGGGCCTGGTGGAACTGCGCCGGGGGCGCACCGCCGTCATCAGCCAGACCGCCGACGCCACCCGCACCAGCCTGGCGAGCGCCGCCGAGGACTACGCCAGGACCGCCCGGCATCTGGGTGTGTCCCCCGAGGAGGCCCTGGCGGCCGTCCGCGCCGCGTTCACCTCTCCGTGAGGCTAGAAGACGCGGCGCAGGGCGGGGACGCGGCGGATCACCAGCCAGTCCAGCAGCAGGACCGCGATCATGGTGAGGCCGGCCAGCGGGAACAGCACGCCGAGTACGGCCATGATGGCGATGACGCCCCAGGTGGTGCGGCGGTCGGTGGTGCGGGTGGGGGCGCCGACGCGGCCTTGGGGGCGGCGTTTCCACCACATCCATGTGCCGGTGACGACCAAGGTGAGCAGGGCGAGGCAGGCGGCGAGCATGACGGCGATGTTGGCGGGGCCGTAGCGGCGGCCTTCGTGCAGGGCTATGCCTTGTTCCACGGCCTTGGCCAGCACGCCGTATTGCTGCCAGCCGAAGGAGACGAGGACCTTGCCGCTGTACTGGTCCACGTGGACGGTGCGGGAGGCGGCCGGGTCGGTGCGGGGGTCGGCGACGACGGTGTAGACGCCCTCACGGTCCTTCGGGAGGAGGACCTTCACGTCGCAGTCGGCGGGCATGCAGTCGCGCAGCACCGGGCGGGCGGACGCCAGGGCCTGCTCGACGGGGATGGCGCCGGGGTGCAGCACCCCGGCGGACGGGGTGTGGGCGCCGTGGCCGTCGCCGGGGTCGCCGGAGGAGGGGACCGGGAGGCGTTCGGCGGACCACGGGACCTTGGCGTCCGGGTTGGCGGACAAGTCGCCGGACAGCGGGGGGACGGCGGAGGTGTGCGGGTAGGCGTCGGCGCTCGGGGTGGTGGAGCCGGTGGCGTTCTGGAGGCGCTGGAAGGCGTCGCCCCAGACGCCGGACCAGGGCAGGCCGGAGACGATCAGGAACACGATCACCGTACCGGCGCCGATCCCGGTGAGGGCGTGCACGCGCCGCAGCCGGGAGCGTCCGGGGCGGGTGGCGCGTCTGCGGGCCGGGCCGCGCCACCACAGGTACGTGCCGGTGGAGGCAAGGATCAGGGCCCAGCACGCCGCCGTCTCCACGATGCGGTCCCCCGCGGTGCCGGCGAGCAACTCGCCGTGCACGGTGCGGACGACGCGCATGAAGGTCGCCGAGTCGTCGATCTCGCCGAGCACCCGCAGGGTGCCGGGGTGGACGTAGACCGAGATGCCCTGGGCGAACGGCCCGGAGTCGGCACCCGCGAGGATCACCCGGGTGGACCGCTCAGGGGCGGCGGGCGGGATCACCGACATGACGGCCGCCCCCGGACGGGTCTTCTGGGCCGCGGCGACCTGTTCCGACAGCGGCCGTGCGGCGGCGACCGGCGCGGCGAGCGTGCGGACGTCCCGGTAGCGCCACTCCTCGAACGGCTCCTTGAACAGGTAGACGGATCCGGTGACGGCGAGCACCACCAGGACGGGGGCGACGAACAGCCCCGCGTAGAAGTGCCAGCGCCACACGGCGCGATAACGCCGGGAAGCGCCTCTGGGGGCGGGAGTGACGGGCCCGCTCTCCGGGCGTACGTCGACGGAAGTCATGAAAGGGCTCTCCGTTTCGGAGACACGCGCGAACGAACACGCGTGAGAATCGGCAGGGAAAGGCGTCACGCCGCGAAAAACGGCATGGCGGAATCACCGCGCGGCGGCGGTTGAATCAATCGCATGACGGAGAGAGGGACGTGAATTAAGGAATACGCCCGATCAGGTCAGCGGCGAAGGCGTCGGCGGTCCCCTGCCGGACAACACCGATGCGAGCAGACGTTCCTTGCCTGTGGCCGCCCGAGGTGTGGGGCGGGAGGGGCACCGGCGGCCGGCCACGGGCTCGCTCAGGAGCGCGAAACCCAGGAGGCGCCGCAGGTCGAGCAGCGTGTGCCCGAGCACCCGCAGCAGCGTGGCCAGCACCGACTCGCCGCGTTCGAGCCACCAGGCCGACACCACGGCGACCAGCCCGTGGGCCAGCAGCATGCCGAGCACGGGCACCAGGCCACCCGAGTGGTGCCCGCCGAAGCCCGGCGTGGGCGCGGCCCCGGCGCCGAAAAGGTGGTGCATGCCGTACTGCGCCGCGAAACACGCCGGCAGCAGCGCGCCGATACCCCGCTGCCGCCCGGTGAGCGCGAATCCCACGCCCCCGGTGAACACGGCCGCCGCGACGACGACCTCCGGCCGTACGAACGCCCCGCCGGCGAGAACGTGCATGCACAGGGAAACCGCCACGCACACCACGGCGAATACGATGGCCCGCGAAATGCGGATCGCCGGATGGCTGACGGTCATCCTCACAGCCCCAATGCTGGCATAACCCCTGCCCGGCGCAATTCCCTCACGGCACCTTTCTTTCCGCGAGAACCGGGACACCCGGTGGGGACCGCCCCCGGGACGGTCCCCTCACGAGCGGAGATACGGCGCCCGGCCCCGGACGGTTCGGCGCCACCCGCCGGGACGCCGGTGAAATGTTCAGCCCCGGTGGGCCGCCTCCCGGCTCCCAGAAATCCGTTGATGTCCGGCATGGGCCACGCGGCGGCATTGAATGCCCCTCGGGGACCTGTGACACTTTCCGTGTCCGTCCGAACACGCGGTCTCGGGGGCAGGGCCGCCGGGGGTGGTGCCGTCGTGGCCGCAGTCCGCCTTCTCCCAGGGAAGTGCCCATGGCCTTAGAGATCAACGGGAAGCCGACCGCACCGGTGCGGGTGTATCCCGCCGCCAACCCCACCGGAGCCGCGCTCGCGACGCTCGACACCGTGGCCCGGGTGTTCCTCCTCTCCCGTGCGCCCGGCTGGCGCCAGGTGCGCGTGCTGGAGGGCGCGGCCGCCGGGACCGTGGGCTGGGTCCAGGACGGCGGCATCGTCTCCACCACGGACGGCGTGCTCAGCACCATGGAGGAACGGGACGAGCTCTTCGCCGCCCTGCGCGCCGCCCGCTTCACCCCGCAGGGGGGCCAGCCCCTGCCGATCCCGTACCGCTACCCGGCCGACGGCTGCTTCGCCCGCGCCGAGATCATGGCCAGGATGCTCGCCGACTCCGGCTACAAGGCCGACAAGATCTTCGCCATCGCCGCGGGCGACAACGGCCTGCGTCTGAACACCTCGCACGGCGGCGATCAGCCCGGTTACGGCGACCGCCTCCAGGTGCAGTGGTGGTACCACGTCGCCCCGATCCTGTACGAGCCCTCGGCCACCACGAAGCCGGAGGCCGTGGTCATGGACCCGTCGGTGGCCGACACCCCGGTGACCGTCGCGGACTGGGTCGGCCGCATGAGCACCCGCCCGTCGGCGCAGGAGGTCGCCTACGAGGACCTGCGCAAGGAGCTGCGCGCGAGCCACGCCTACCCCACCGACCGCACGCTGGTCGTCCGGGCCGGCCGCACCGTGTACGCCCCGCCGTCCGCCGCCGACCCGGACACCACGGTGGTCGCCGTGCCGGCCGACGTCCCCCAGGAGCTGGCCAGGACGGCGGCCCTGGTCCCCGCGCACGACGTGGTCGCCGCCCTCGACCAGTTCTTCCGCGTCTGCTTCGACACCTGGACCACCAACGAGACGACCCGGAACAAGGCCGTCCCCTACCCGGCGTACCCCACGGAATTCGCCGCGGTGCGCGGCATGATCCTGGCGCTGACCCCCCAGTTGCGCCTCTACATCCGCACCCGCTTCCCGAAATTCTTCCAGGACTGGCGCGGCACCTTCGTCGGCAGCGGCGTCGAGCACGACTTCGCCGTCCTGGAGAAACTCCTCGCCTCCTGACCCCCGTCACACCCGTCCTCGCAACAGCCACACGCACAACCACACCTCCGCCACCAGAGCGGGGGCGACGAGGGGCACGGTCAGGGAGCCGTGGTACCCGGGGAGCAGGAAGTACAGGCCGCCGCTGGTCAGGTAGCCGAGCCCGGCGACTCCGAGCAGCACGCCCATGGGCTTCGGGGCGCGGGGCGACCTGACCAGCAGGCGGGCCATGGCCAGGCAGTTCACGCCGAAGAAGATCAAGCCGAGGGTGAAGCCGTAGGCCGACAGGTCGAGGTGTGTCGCCGCGAGCACGTCGGGCTCCGCGCCGAGGTTCCGTTCCAGGATCAGCAGGGCGGAGAACATCGCGAGCAGGCTGACGGCGTACACCGCGAGGCTGGTGAGGCGGAAGGCCGCGGCGACGAGGGACAGGGCCGCGCTCACGGGCTTGAGGAGGAGGTACAACAGGACCGTCATCGCGACCTCGCACAGCAGGTACGTCAGGTTCGCGGCGAACCCGGCGCGCACCAGCCACGGGGAGGCCAGGAGGGCGGCGGCGGTCGCCCCCGGGTCTCCCGGGACGACGAGACCGGCACGGACGGCGACCTCGGTGAAGAGGCCGAGCACGATGATGACCAGGTACAGGACTCCGGCCGCGCGGGCCTGAGCGGTCCGGGCCGCGGGGCTCCCGCCGTCCGTCGCGTGTGTGCTTCCATGGTCGTGGAGTGGTGTCGTCATTCCTCGACCGTGCCGGACACGTGTTGAGCGCCGGTTGAGCCGTCGTCGAGCCCGCGAGGAGGGCCGTTGCGGTGAGAGCCGGGGTCCGGGTCCACCTGCTCGGCGGGGTCGGCGCCGTCACGCGGGACGGGGAGCCGCTGGACGTCGGCCCTGCCAAGTGCCAGGCGCTGCTCGCCGCGCTCGCCCTGTCCCCCGGGTCGGCGGTCCCGGTGTGGCGGCTGGTGGAGTCGCTCTGGGGCGAGGCCCCGCCCCGTACGGCCGGCCGCACGCTGCAGTCGTACGTGACCCGCCTGCGCAGGGCCCTCGGGCCCGGGTCGATCACACGGACCGGGGACGCGTACCGGCTGGACGTGGACGGCGACGCGGTGGACGCCGTGCGCTTCCAGCGCCTGGCCGACGCCGGGGACGCCGGGGCGGCCCTCGCGGAGTGGACCGGCCACCCGCTCGCCGGCCTCACGGCACCCGGCCTGGCCGCGGCCGTGGACGGCATGGTCGAACGGTGGTCGTCCCTGGTGGAGGCCGACCTGGAGCACCGCGTCGCGACCGCCCCGGCGGCGGCCGTCGGCCCCCTGACGGAACTGACGTCGCGCCACCCCTACCGTGAGGGCTTCTGGGCCCTGCTGATGACCGCGCTGTACCGCACCGGCCGCCAGGCCGACGCCCTCGCGGCGTACCGCACGGCCCGCCGCACCCTCGTCGAGCACCTCGGGGTCGAGCCGGGACCACGCCTGCGGGAACTGGAGGCGTCCGTCCTCGGGCAGAGCCTCGCCGTCCGTCCCGGAACGTCACCGCTCCCGGACGGCGGGCCCGCGGTGCGGTCCGGGACCGCGCCGTCCCCGGGCGGCCGTCCGCGGCGGGACGCCGGCAACCTCCCCTCGCGGCCCGGGCGGTTGTTCGGACGGGACGGCGACGTGGGGGCCGTCGTGCGGGCACTGGACGGGCATCCGGTCGTGACCCTGGTGGGGCCCGGCGGGATCGGCAAGACCCGGCTGGCCGTCGCGGTGGCCCGGCGCGCGGCCCCCGCGGACGGCGCCTGGCTGGTGGACCTGGCGCAGATCGCCCACCCCGGCGACGTGGCCCGCGCCGTCGCGGGCACCCTGGGCGTCACGGAGGGCGCCGAGGGCACAGTCTCCGTCGTCACGGCCCTGCGCTCCCGCCGCGTGCTGCTCGTCCTGGACAACTGCGAGCACGTCATCGACGGCGCCGCCGCGCTCGCTCAGGCCGTCGCCGAGGGCTGCCCCGACGTACGGCTGCTCACCACGTCCCGCGAGGGCCTCGGCCTCGCGCACGGCCTGGAGCGGCTGCTCACCGTCGGCCCCCTCGACCCGTCCGGCGCGGGCGCGGACCTGTTCACCGACCGCGCGTCCGCGTTCTCCCCCGCGTTCGCCGACGAGGCCACCCGCCCGGAAATCGAGGAGATCTGCCGCCGCCTGGACGGCATCCCCCTGGCCATCGAACTGGCCGCCACCCGCACCGCCACCCGCACCGTGGCCGACCTGCTGAACGACGACCACCTCCGCGTACTCGCCGACGGCCCCCGCACCGCCGCCGCCCGCCACCGCACGCTCCGCGCCACCATCCAGTGGTCCTACGACCTGCTCGTCCCCGCCGAGCGCCTGCTCTTCCAGCACCTGTCCGTCTTCACGGGCCCCTTCGACCTCCCGGCGGTACGCGCGGTGGCCCCCGGCGCCGATCTCACCCTGGACGGCCTCGTGCGCCGGTCGATGGTGGTCGCCGAGACCGGCCCCCTGGGCCGCCGCTTCCGTCTCCTGGAAACCATGCGCCATTTCGCCGCCGAGGCCCTGACCGCGTCCGGCCGAGCCGGTGTCACCACCGGACGTCACACCCGCTGGTGCCTGTCCGAGGCCGCCCGGATCCGTCACCTCCTCGCCGGCCCGTCCGAACCCGAAGGCGTCGTCCGCCTGGACGAGCTGTGGCCCAACCTCCGCACCGCCGTCCACCGCGCACTCGCCGCGAACGACGCCCACCTCGCCCACGCGCTGGTGGCCCCCGTCGCCGGCGAGATCGCGCTGCGCGGCCGCACCGAGATCGGCCACTGGGCCGAACAGATCCTCGCCCTCGCCCCGCACGACGAGGACCTGCGCGTACCAGCCCTCACCTGGGCCGCCCAGCGGTACAAACTGACCCGGGACCCCGCCGCGTACGACCGCCTGACCGCCCGCCACGGCGAGCCCGGCCACCCCGTGCTGCACCACGCCAGAGCGGCACTCTCCGACGACCACCCCGCGCTGGTGAAATGGGCGCCCCAGGCCGCCGCCCACCTGCGGCGGCACGGCGAGCACGACCTGGCCGACCGCGTCGACCTGGACGCCGCGGCCGCCGAGGTGTTCCGGGGAAACCTCGCGGAAGGCGGCGCGCTGCTCACCGCCCTGATCGACCGCCTCAGCCCCCACGGCCCCCCGACCCTGCTGAACTGGGCGACGATGATGCTGGGCTACTGCGCCTCCTTCCAGGGCGACCACCTCCGCGCCGGCCACCTGTTCCACGAGGCGTCCCTGATCGAGCTCCCCCCGGGCACCTTCACCCCCAGCCGCCCCATCGAGGCCCGCACCGCCTTCCGCCGCGGCGACCACGTGAGCGCCTTCGCCATCCTGCGCACCCATATAGAGGAACTGCTCGGCACCGACAACATGTACGGCACCTGTGTCGCCTCGATCGAGTTCGTCACCATGACCGCCACCACCGGCCACCTCCCCGAAGCCACCCACATCCTGCGCTACATCCGAAGCACCGGCATGCTCGACTCCCCCGTCTGGCCCACCCAGCTTCCCGAGGCGCTCCGCACCATCGACCTGCCTGCCACCGAGACCCCGCCCCTCGACCACCGCCAGGCCCTCGAATACATGCGCTCCGTCGTCCGCGACCTGCCGTAGGTGACGCGGCCGGCGAGGCGGCGCTGTGTTCACCGAGGAGCCATCCCGCGGCGATCAACAGTTCACTGGACCTCGCCAGGATCCGTGAACATGCACGTCACCAACCTCTCCCGCGTCACGGCGGCCACCGCGGCCGCCGCACTCTCCCTCGGGCTTGCGACCGTCCCGGCCGCGCAGGCGCGCAGCGCCGAGCACAAGGGCATCACGCTGAGCTTCCTCGGGCGTTTCTCCACCGGGTCCGTCGGCACGGGCGCCTCCGAGATCACGTCCTTCGACCCCGCCACCAAGCGGGCCTTCGTGGTGAACGCCCAGGCGGGCACCGTGGACGTCCTCGACCTGCGCGACCCCCGCGCCCCCAAGCGCGTGACGTCCCTCGCGGCTCCGGGGGCCAACAGCGTCGCCGTCCACAAGAAGCTGGTGGCGGTGGCACAGCAGGCGGAGACCAAGACCGCCCCTGGCAAGGTGAGCCTCTTCGACACCCGCACCGGCAAGAAGCTCAAGGAGTACACCGTCGGGTCGCTGCCCGACATGCTGACCTTCACCGAGGACGGCCGCCGCCTGGTCGTCGCCAACGAGGGCGAGCCGGAGTCGTACTGCGAGGGCGCGGTGGACGACCCCGAGGGCACCGTCAGCGTCATCGATCTGGCCTGGGGCAAGGTCCGCACCGTGGACTTCAGGGCCTTCAACCCCCTCGCCGACCGCCTGCGTGCGGCCGGCGTGCGGATCTCCGGCCCGGGCGCCACCGTGGCCCGCGACCTGGAGCCGGAGTACATCACCACGTCCGGCCGGACCGCCTGGGTGACCCTCCAGGAGAACAACGCCGTCGCCGTCGTGGACCTGGACCGTGCCACGGTCCGCCGGATCGTCCCCCTCGGCCTGAAGGACCACGCCAAGGTGGGCCTGGACGCCTCCGACAAGGACGGCAAGATCGACGTCCGCCCGCACGCCGGGGTGAAGGGCATGTACATGCCCGACGGCATCGCCCACTTCCGCTCGCGGGGCCAGACCTACCTGGTGACCGCCAACGAAGGCGACAGCCGCTCCTCGGACTGCTACACCGACGAGGCCCGGGTCAAGAGCCTCACCCTCTCCACGACGGCCTTCCCCGACGCCGCCGACCTGAAGAAGGACACCGAGCTCGGCCGCCTGACCGTGGCCGCCGACTCCCCGAAGGACGCCGGCGGCGCCTACACCGAGCTGCATGTCTTCGGCGGCCGCTCCATCTCCATCCGCTCCACGAGCGGCGCCCTGGTCTGGGACTCCGGTGACGGCCTCGAGAAGCTGATCGCCGCCGAGCTGCCCGAGCAGTTCAACGCCGACAACGAGGAGAACGGCTCCTTCGACAGCCGCAGCGACAACAAGGGCCCCGAGCCCGAGGGCGTCACCGTCGGCGAGGTCCGCGGCAGGACGTACGCGTTCGTCGGCCTGGAGCGCGTCAGCGGCGTCGCGGCCTACGACGTCTCCGACCCCCGCCGTCCCGTCCTCGCCGGCTACCTCGGCACCCGCGACTTCGCCGGTTCCGTGGAGGACGGCACCGCGGGCGACGTCGGCCCCGAGGGCGTCTTCTTCGTGCCCGCCGGGGACAGCCCCACCCACCGTCCCCTGCTGATCGTCGGCAACGAGGTCAGCGGCACCACCGCCATCTACGAAGTGCGCTGAGCACCGGGTGCGAGGGGAGGGCGCGGGCCCTCCCCTCGCACCGGGCCGGTCAGCCGCGCAAGCCGGCGACCAGCGCCTGGGCGTCGCGGACGAGGACGTCGCGGACGGCCGGGTCGGTGACCTTCTTCCCGTCCTTCGCGAACGTCACGAACTTCTCCAGACTCTTGACGGCCTTGGCGTTCTCGCCGCCGGCCGCGTGCTTCTCGGCCTCGGCGAGCTGGTCGGCCAGCGAACCGCTCCTCACCTTGCCTGCCGCCGTGAAGGCCGCGAGCAGGGCACGGACGTCGGCGAAGGAGGTCGTCACCTGGAAGGTGACGGTCTGCTTCGCGCTGTTGCCTGCCTTGTCGCGGGCCGTGACGGTCAGCGTGTGCTCGCCGAGCGGCAGCGTCCACAGCGGCACCGCCGTCCCGGAGGTGACCTGCCGGTCGCCGATCGCCGCGGTGACGGCCGCCGGCTCGGAGGCCGCGTCGGCCGCCGAGAACACCGGGGTGATCGACGCGGAGTCGCCGTACGGGCGGCCCTCCACCCCGCTCGCCGTGACGGCGGGCGCGGTCTTGTCGATGCGCACGGTCAGCCTGCCGAACTCGGAGACGTTCCCGCCGTTGTCGGTGGCCCGGTAGAGCACCTCGGTGGTGCCCTCGGCGCTCAACGTGACCGCGTTGTTGGCGTTCGACCAGGTCGTGCCGCCGTTCACCGAGTACTGCCGGCTCGACACGGTGCCGTTGTCGGTCGCGGTGACCGTCAGCGACACGTTGCCGGTGTACCAGCCGTTCTCGCCGGTGGGCTGCGCCGGGTTGAGCGCCGCCGTCACCGTGGGCGGCGTCTTGTCCGCCACGCCGTCACCCACGAAGGTGAAGGCGTCGGCGTCCACCCCGCCGGTCGAGGTGACGAACAGCCGGCCGCTGCCGGTGGGCGCGTTCGCCAGCGGCGTCGTCACCGTCTGCCAGCCCGCCCCCGCGGGTACCGCGACGGTCGCGAAGGGCTCGGCGGTCGCCGAGTTCCAGCGCAGCGACAGGGTGCCCTCGCCGGTGGCCTGCGTCTTCACCGCCGTGATGCCGGCGAGGTTCACCGGGTCGTAGGCGATGGAGTCGCCGGCGTCGAACGAGGTGATCTTGGCGAGCGCGGACGCCGTGTCGTCCTGCGTGCGGGTCACCCCGTCGAGGACGTCGGCGTGCTCGGCCTGCATCACCTTGGAGTTGAGGATCAGCGTCGTGTCGCCGGACGCCCCGGGGATGCCGTTGGCCCCGTTGTCGCGGTAGCTCACCACGACGACGCCGTAGATGTTCTCGGTCACCCCGTGCTCGGGGGCGTCCGCGGGTGTCGGCCAGGCGCCGGTGCAGCCGGTGCCGAGGCTCAGCGGGTGCGCGTGGGTGTCGTGGCCGAGGCCGAACGTCCACTGCACCCTGCCGCACACCGGGGTGTTGCCGTCCTCCTCGTCGGTGACCTCCACCTTGAACGGCACGGCGTTGCCCCAGTCGATGAAGCCGCCGTTGCCGGGCGTGGCGATGGTGACCTTCGGCGCGGTGTTGCCGACGGTGACCTCGACGGTGGCCAGCCCGAACTTGCCCTGCGCGTCGGTGACCCGCAGCCGGGCGACGTACTGCCCGAGCTCGTCGTAGGTGTGGGTGGCGGTCACCCCGGTGGCGTCGAAGGTGCCGTCACCGTCGAAGTCCCACTCGTGACGCAGCTCGCCCGGCTCGGTGTCGGTGGACGCCGCGCCGCTGAACGCCACCGTGAGCGGCGCCGTGCTGCTGGAGGTGCGGTCCGCGCCGATCTTCGCCTGCGGGGACTTGTTGCCGGGCGTGTAGTCGACGCGGTACAGGCCCGCCTCGCGGTTCTCCCGGAAGAAACCGTTGCCGTAGTCGAGCACGTACAGCGACCCGTCCGGGCCGAACTCGATGTCCATCGGACTGTCGGTGATCGGCATGGCCATCTGGCGCAGGGCGCTGTTGGGCAGGAAGTGCTCGATCTTGCTCACCGGCCCGTCGTCCCCGGTCACGGTGAACGCGGCCAGGTAGTCCTGGGAGAACTCGGCGAAGAAGAACTTGCCGTCCCAGTACTCGGGGAACTTGGTGGGCGAGGGGTTCGCCGCGTCGTACTGGTAGACCGGGCCGCCCATCGGGCCCTGGCCGGTCTGCGGGTCGAAATCGGTCAGACCGGCCCACTCGGCGGGCTGCTGGGTGTTGTTGTCGCCGTAGTACAGGTCCGCCGGCGTCGCGGGCGGCACCTGCGCGAGGCCGGTGTTCCACCGCGAGGTGTTGGCGGCCCCGGCCGCGCAGTCGAACCACTCACGCGGCTTGACGGCGGCGAAGTCCCAGTCGTTGTAGTTGAAGTTGTTCCCGGTGCAGTACGGCCAGCCGCTGTTCATCGGCCGGTCGATCGGCGTGACGTTCCACTCGACGTACCCCATCGGGCCGCGCGCGGCGTCGGGCGCGCCGGCGTCCGGGCCGTAGTCCGCCCACGAGACCGTGCCGGAGTCCGGGTCCACGTCCATGCGGAACGGGTTGCGCACGCCCATCACGAAGATCTCCGGGCGGGTCTTCGCGGTGCCCTCGGGGAAGAGGTTGCCCTCGGGGACGGTGTAGGAGCCGTCGTCCGCCACCTTGATCCGCAGGATCTTGCCGCGCAGGTCGTTGGTGTTGCCCGAGCCGCGGCGGGTGTCCAGGCCCGGGTTCATGCCGGGGGCGTCGTTGTTGGGCGCCATGCCGTTGGCCCCGGGCGCGCTGGCCGGGGTGTTGTCGCCGGTCGCCAGGTACAGGTTGCCGTCGGCGTCCCAGTCGAGGTCGCCGGCGACGTGGCAGCACTGCCCGCGCTGGGTCTCGACCTTGATGATGACCTGCTCGGTGGAGAGATCCAGCTTGTCGCCGGTCCACTTGAACCGGGAGAGCTGGTTGTAGCCCTTCCACTGGTCCCAGTACGACGCGTCGGCGCCCGCCGGCAGCGAGTTCGGCGCCGAGCCGGTGGGCGTGGACGGCGGGTACGGCGCCGTCATCGTCTTCGGCGCGTAGTAGACGTAGACCCACTTGTTCTCGGCGAACCCGGGGTCGATGGCGATGGTCTGCAGGCCGTCCTCGGAGTTGTTGTACACCGGGACGGTGTTGACGACCTTGGTGATGCCGGTGGCCGGGTCGGTCAGCCGGATGTCGCCGGTCCGCGCCGTGTGCAGCACACGCCGGTCCGGCAGCACCGCGAGGTCGATCGGCTCACCGACCGACTTGCTCAGCGTGACCTTCTCGTAGTTCGTCCACTCTGTGGCCGGGTCGTGCCCGGGATGGGCGGCGGCGGGCCCTGCGGGCGCCACCACCACGAGCGCGGTGGCGGCCAGCACGCCGCCGAGCATGGTGCGGATAAGCTTTGACAACTGCGCCTCTTCTTCGGGGGGCTCAGGCAGGAGACGGGCCGCCACGTGTGGCGCTGCGAACGAAACACGTGGCGGTCCGCCGAAAGCAGGGGCTTCTCAGCCGCGCAGGGCGGCCATGTTGGCGTAGCTCACGTCGGCGTACTGCAGCGACTGCGCCGGGTTGGCGGTGCCGCCGGGCGCGTTGTCCTGCTCGTACATCGGGTTGTGGTAGCCCTTGGCGCCGACGCCGCGGAAGAACTCCGCGTAATCGATGTCGCCGGTGCCGAACGGCACCATGTCGTAGCCGTTGCCGGTCGCGGGGTTGGACCGGCCGTCCTTGGCGTGGAACAGCGGGAAGCGCTTGGTGTTCGGCCGCACCACCGCCAGCGGGTCGAACACGTCGGTCTGCACGGTGCCGTCGGGGGCGGTGTAGGTGCGGTGCTTGAACTGGGCGACGTGCGCCCAGAAGATGTCCATCTCCAGGTAGACGACCTTGGGGTCGCTGATCGTGAGAAAGTACTCCAGCCGCCGGACGCCGGAGGAACGGGTGGGGCGGCCCTGGGCGTCCAGCGGGCCGCTGTCCAGCAGGAAGCTGTACGCCACGTCGTGGTTGTGGGTGTACAGCTTGATGCCGGCCTCCTGGGCGATCACGCCGAGGGCGTTCCACTTCTCGGCGGCCACGTCCCAGTCGGCCTTGTACGCGCTGCCGGTGGGGTCGTTGCCGGTGCCCATGTGGTCCATGCCGAGGATGTTGGCCATCTCCAGGTGCTGCTTGAAGCGGTCCAGGTCGGCCTGGGTGAACGGCCACGAGCCCGGGATGAAGCCGTGGTTGCCCTGCGCCCGCAGGCCGTTGTCGTCGAGCCAGCTCCGCAGCAGCCGGGCACCCTCGACGGTCTCCAGGTTCGCGCCGCCTTCGGCGTTGGCGTGCTGGCGGTACCCGGCGAACTCGACCTGGCTGTAGCCGATGCGGCCGAGCTCCTCGAAGACCTTCCGGAAGCCGGAGGCCAGGGTGGTGGTGCCCGGGTCGCGGGAGATGGCGTCCCGGACGGTGTAGAGGATGATGCCGCGCCTCGGCGGCGGGATGAGGACGCCGTTCGGGCCGGTGGCCGCGTGGGCGGCCCGCGTGGTGGCCCCGGTCGCGGCGACGGCCGCCGCGGCGGTGATGCCCGTGGTGGCGGCGAGGAACTGGCGCCGGTTCAGGCCCAGCCCGCGGCGCAGCGCACCGGCGATCTCGATGTCTTGTTCGTGTGCACTCATTGGCGTGTGCTCCCGGCTTGCGTGGGTGGTGAAGGTGCTGATCCCCCGAGGGCTTGTCGCCTCTGGTCCACTCCTTTCTCGGTCCCGCCGACGTCTGGACCGCCGTGGTACCGGCGCCGCGGGGCATGAGCCGGGCACGGCTCACTCCGCCCCAGCGGCGCTGTGCGGGGATCCTTTCGAGGAAGTTACGCGGCTTTTGATGTTTTTGGAAGAACTTTTGACGGTTGATGCGGAATCGCGGACTTTAGTAAACAAAGTGCCGGATGCGAAGATCCCTCTGACCTGCGAATCCCCCCAAAACGCCCAACTCCTGGGACAATCCCTCTCGTGATCGACAAGCCGGCCCCCGGGCGGCGACGCTGGGTGACCGTCCTGGTGTGGCTGCTCCTCGGGCCGTTCGCGGCGTGGACCCTGCTCCGGCTCACGGGGTGGGACCTCGGCCTGTACTGGATCCAGCTCGTCGCCTTCACCCCTTTGGTCGCCGCCGCCTCGGCCGCCGCGCCCCTGGCCGCCCTGCTGCTGCGCCGGTGGCCGGCCCTCGCGGCGAGCGTGCTCGTGACGGCGGCGCTGGGCGCCTGCGTGTTGCCCCGGGCGCTGGCCGAGGGCAACCCGCCGGCCGCCGGACGGGAGTTCCGCGTCATGGCCACCAACATGGCCGTGGGCGCGGCCCCGGCGCGCGACGTCGTGGGCCTCGTGCGGCGGCTCAAGCCGGACGTGCTGACGATCCAGGAACTCACGCCCGCCGCGGTGGAGGGCCTGAAGCGGGCCGGGCTGGAGGGCCTCCTCCCCCACCGGGCGGGCAAGCCCGCGAACGGGCCGTGGGGGTCGGGCATCTACGCGCGGTTCCCGCTCGGCGCCGGTTCCGTCATCGAGTACGGGAACTTCCGCCAGGCCGAGGCCGTCGTGAAGGTACCCGGCGGCCCGGAGGTGTACGTCGCGTCGGTGCATCCGTGCGCGCCCCGCTACGGCTACAAGGTCCCGTGCTGGGCCCAGGGCCTGCGTGCCCTCCCCTCCGCCGCCCCTCGGGGGATGGTGCGCGTCCTCGCGGGCGACTTCAACGCCACGCTGGACCACGGCGCGCTGCGGCGCCTGCTCGCCACGGGGTACCGGGACGCCGCCGACGTCACCGGGCAGGGCTTGTCACCGACCTGGCCCGCCAAGGGGTGGAAACCCGTCCCCGGGGTGACCCTCGACCACGTGCTGGCCGACCCGCGCGTCGCGATCCGCGGCTACAGCACCCACCACGTCCCCATGACCGACCACCGCACCGTCTTCGCCCACCTGGTGCTGCCCTGACACGAAGCCGCCCGGCCCAGGCGGGCGCCTGGGCCGGGCGGTGAGGTGCGCGCTACGCCCTGGTCCACCTCTGGGTGGCCTGGCCGTTGCAACTGGCGACGGTCACGCCGGAGGAGTTGCCCGTGCCGGTGACGCTCAGGCACAGGTTGTTGGCGGCACTGGTCACGGTGCCGTTGGAGTTGAACGTCCAACGCTGGTTCGCGTTGCTGTGGCAGTCGTAGAGCTGGATGCGGGTGCCCGACCCTCCGCCGGTCGGCACGTCCAGGCACTTGTTCATCGTCACCAGACGGCCGGAGCCGTCGTGGGTGAAGCTCTGGTTGGCGTTGGTGTGGCAGTCGTAGATCTGGAGCTGGGTGCCGTTGGCCGTCGCGCTGTTCGGCGAATCCACACACCGTCCGGCGCCCTCGTTACGCAGCCGGAACGTGGTGCCCGTCGTCGGGGTGACGGTCGGCGTGACGGTGGGAGTCACTGTGGGGGTGGCGGTCGGCGTGACCGTGGGGGTGGGGG